>NC_021284.1:0-369114 GCF_000400955.1 Spiroplasma syrphidicola EA-1 | reverse complement strand
GAAAGTGGATTAGCTTTTGTATAGCCTCCCACCTTTGGTTTAACTGTTACTAAGGGTTTATTATCTTGCTGTTTTTCATCATACGCTAAAGCGGAAGATTGATATTTGCGTAATTCCTGTTCATTAAGTTCTAAAATATTATTAACTGTTTCAATTTGATTAACAGTTAAAGTTAAATTGGCAAAACCATAACGACGAAGTTGTTTTTGATAATAAATACTATGTTCTGTTACTAATTTTTTTTCACTATCTGAGTAAACCGCAATTAATAATTCTTCCCCCACTAAAGTAAACCGATCATTTGATAATTTTCCAAAAAAACTTTGCTTAACTTCTGATTTATTAACGCGAATATATTCAAGATAGCTAAAAATGTCGGTTAATTGATAACTTCTGTTAAGAACTTCAAAACCTACTTTGGTTGGCATTTGCGAATTATTAAGCAATGTTGTTTCCAAAGTTAGCAGTAAATCAACAGGCAAAAAATCATTGACAGCAATGATTACTTTAAAGACTTTATCGGTCGTACTATATTCACTTTTAATAATTTTAGCCCCCATAAAATATTGGTCATCAAACTTTAAATTATTGGCTAAAAATAATCGTTCTAATTGTTGATCCATCTTGCTAGTCCTCCTGGTATTTTAGAAAAAGATATCTTTAATCGTAATTCCTATAAATAATAAAATAAATAAAACAGCGCCCGTAATATTAATAATTAGTTTCGCCTTATTTGGTAAATGTCAATTGGGATTAATGTCCTGATATTTTGTTTTTGCTTGCGCTAATTTTATTTCATCTTTACGATAATATCACATTTTATAGCGACCATTAACTTTTTTACCACTAATAATTATTCCTTCAACTGCTGTTTCCAAAAATTTATAACCATCTAATGGTGGAATTGGAATTAAGTTTAAAACAAATAAATTAGCTGATAACATTGCGACATATAGGAAAAATGGGACCGCGCCATTATCTAAGATTGATGACATTGTTTTAGCAATCCCAACTGGACCAGATAATTGCCCTCATTGACCAGTAAATAATAAGCCAAATGATTTTAAGATTGAAACAGACTGGGTAAAAGTTTCTTTTCAACCGTAACTGTATCCTTGTCATGTTGAGGTGAAAATTCGGTTTGGGGCCGCAATCCCAACAGTATAAGGTCCTTTACTTGCATCAAACCCAATAGCGCTAGTAACTGTTGGTTCCAATAATGGGCCACTAAATTGGTGATGAGCATTAACTGTTCGAATCCGAAAAACAATCGCATCATTATGTGCTGGATTTTTATCATATTGTTTTTTTAAAACATCAATAAAATTATAGACTGTAGTTGTATAATCCGGGATTTGATTATTTTTACTCAAATGACTAACAGTTAATCCTGCCGGATCATCACATTTTTCTTTCCCTTCGGCAAGACAATTATTATAGTCAGTTGCTGCTTGTTCAATTTGAGCTTTATCAGTTCCTAATCAATAATCCAAAATAACAATTTCCTGATTAACCTCTGTTATGTTCGGTGTTCCTTGGAAAGCTTGATAAGCTACCCCTTGTGGGGAATATGTTGCTCCTCAATATGTCATATCATTTGATTTATAACCTAGCGAAGCAAATAAAATTGTAAAAATAAAAACAGCAATAAAAAAATTCATTATTGCTCCGGCAACAATAAACAACAATTTTTTTCAGCGCTTAATATTTTCCATTTTTCGCTGCTCAGGGACAACTTCATCTTCGCGCCCCTTTGGTGGATCGGCTAATTCACTTGCGATATATACATATCCTCCAAAAGGAATTAACCGTAAAGAGTACTTTGTTTCCTTTTTTCCTCAGCTAAATAATTTTGGTCCAAAACCAATCGCAAATTCATAAACATAAGCCCCCGCTAATTTAGCAATAATAAAATGGGCAAATTCGTGAATTGTAACTAAAATTAATAAAATAATTATTCCAATTACAAATCCTAAAATTATCATTCCAACTGACATTTTTTAACTCCTTTGCTAATTACTTCCCGGGACCCTATTTTTAAAATAGGCTTCTATCATTATTCTAATCTTATCATTTAATTCTTTAATTTGTTTATAATTAGTAAGTTTTTTGCCTGGCGTTTGAGCCATAAAATACTCAACATAATTAACAATTTGATAAAACCGCAATTGCTTGTTAATAAATAATTCTCGCAACGTTTCATTGGCGCTAACCATAGCTACCGCTTTTGAATTATTTTCAGTTAAACATTCTTGCGCTAATTGTAACGCTTTTCATCGCTGGTAATCAGCTTTTTGGAACGACAGAGTTAGTAAATTGTCAAAATTAAGTGGTTCAAATAGTCGACTATTTTGACGCACCGGATAAAACAGAAAATAACTCAGTACTTGCAGCATTGAGGGAACAGACATCTGGCCAATAATTGTATTATCATGATACTGAATAGCGGAATGTAAGATTGATTCGGGATGAATGACCGTTAAAATTTGATCAGTTTTAAATAAATGATAAGCTTCTACTACTTCAAAAGCTTTATTCATCATTGTTGATGAATCAATCGTAATTTTAGCCCCCATATTTCAATTTGGGTGGTTAAAAGCTTCTTGGTCATTAATTTCTTCTAATTGTTCTAGCGATAAATTAGCAAACATTCCCCCAGAGGCTGTTAAAATAATTTGTTTAATTGGATTATTTGCCTCAAGACATTGGAAAATGGCACAATGTTCAGAGTCAATTGGATATAATGTGCCATTATTGGCCGTTAATAAATCATTAATTTGATGACCCGCCATCACTAAAGATTCCTTATTTGCTAACAATAAAACACGATTTTTTGTTGCTAAAGCTGCTAAAGTTGGAAATAATCCGGCAAAACCACTAATCGCATTAATGACATAAGCATTAGGAAAATGGTCAAAAAGGTTACGATAACCATCTTCGCCAGTTAAAAAAGTAATTTGAGGAAATTGGGTTGCTAAACTGTTAACTTCTGCTTCCTGTTGAGTAATAACAAATTTTATACTTGAAAAT
Source organism: Spiroplasma syrphidicola EA-1 (assembly GCF_000400955.1). Classification (NCBI taxonomy): domain Bacteria; kingdom Bacillati; phylum Mycoplasmatota; class Mollicutes; order Entomoplasmatales; family Spiroplasmataceae; genus Spiroplasma; species Spiroplasma syrphidicola. The sequence continues at coordinate 366,084 of NC_021284.1, read as the reverse complement.
TCAAGTAGAATTTTTTTTAACGCCACAAGGTTTTGACCAGCCCCAACCGCTATTAACTTAAATGAACCGGGACTTTCTCGTAATAAACTTAAGGTTTGTTCGCCGATATTACCACTAGCTCCTAATAAAATTAATTCTTGCATTTATTAAGCCATTACAATTGATGAAATAATAAACATTACAAAGAAGACTAATGAAAATGAATCAAGACGATCAAGAACCCCACCATGGCCTGGTAATAAATTACTAAAGTCTTTAATCCCATAACGACGTTTAATTCATGAAAATGATAAATCCCCAACTTGTGAAACAACTGATAAAATAATTCCTAATAAAACATAAATTACATAGCGCATTGTATTTTGGGCATCATCATTTGAGAAAAAGTTAAACACTCAATTTTGTTCAGGAGCAAATTGAAACATTAAAATCGCATAAGCAATCGCCGCTCCAGCCCCAACAATTGTTCCTGTTACTGATCCTTCTCATGTTTTATTTGGTGAAATACTTGGCGCTAATTTATGTTTCCCATAACTAATTCCCCCAACAAAGGCAAAAGTATCTGTCAAAATAATAATTAGTGCTAATCAAACAACACTACTTCATCCATAACTTGGATTTAGCATGAATTTTGTCATTCCTTTTAAGGCAAAAGTTAAATATAATGAAAAGGCAAAAACAATAAACATTTTTGTAAAAGAAATTTCTTTTGACGCAAAAATTAAACATAAGTAGATTAATACAACAAATAAGTAAACTAATAAAATTACTCAACTATGTAGTCATTCTCAACTAATTAAACTATAAAACGGAAAGTTAAGTTGTGATAAACTATGACCAGCACTTTCAACTGGAAATAAAAATAAGAAAATAATTAAAATGTATGTAATAATTTGGACATAAATTGGTCACTTTGTTCCCCCAACTAACTTTAGGATTTCAAAATTAGCAAGACCCAAAATAACAATGTTAAGACCGATAAAAACATAATCAGCAATTGCTATATTTGCTAAATCAGTTCATTCTGTTGCTACTGCTCCAGTGAAAAGATAGAAAAATAATAAAACAATTAAAACAACAAAAGTTAAATAACGTTGTTGATATTTTTTTTGAAACATTCCTTTTTCTTTGTGCTTTGGCTTAGCCACTTTTTCAACATTTTCAGTATTTGGTGATGTTGAATTTTGTACATTTACATTTTCATTACTCATTATCTGTGATTCCCCCAAATCTTCTATTTCTATTATTATAATCCATAATTGCCGCTAGTAAACATTTTTCATCAAATTCTGGTCAATATTTATCTGAGAAATATAATTCAGCATATCTACTTTGAAATAATAAAAAGTTACTTAACCGTTTTTCGCCCCCCGGTCGAATTAATAAATCAACAAGTGGTAAATCCTTTGTATACAAATGGTTTGCTAAAATTGTTTCGTCAACAACAGGGATTTTTTCAGCAATAATATTATTAATTGCAGACACCATTTCTTCAACAGCCCCATAATCAAAGGCAAAAGTTAAAACCATTCCTTTGTTATCTTTTGTTTTTGCTAAACTATCTTGCAAAATTTCAAGGGTTTTGGGTGGCATTTTTGTTGTTCGGCCAATATGGTTAATACGAATTTGTTCGTTATTAAAATCATTAATTTGCTTATTTTGTAGTAAACGTTGCGGCATGTTCATTAAATAATTAACTTCCCCAACTGAGCGATTTCAGTTTTCCGTTGAAAAGCAATAAATTGTTAAGTACTTAATCCCCATTTTACTAGCTGCCAAAGCAATAGTTTTAATTTGCTTAGCCCCTTGTTCATGGCCATCGGTACGCGCTAATCCTTGGGCTGTTGCTCAGCGACCATTACCATCTAAAATAATCGCAACATGTTCTGGTCCTTTTACACTCATGTTTTTTCTCCTCCTAAAAGATGAAAAATGGAAGATTATACTTCCATTAGTTCTTTTTCTTTTGCAATAGCTTTTTCATCAATTAACTTAATATATTTATCAGTTAATTTTTGAATTTCTCCTTCATAATATTTTTTATCGTCTTCTGTTCCCGTACCATCTTTTTTAATGGTATCATTAGCATCACGACGTTCGTTACGAACAGCTACTTTAAACCCTTCAACTTCTTTTCACATCTCTTTTACTAAAATTTTACGACGTTCTTCTGTTAAAGCCGGGATATTTAAGCGAATTAAATCTCCTTCCGCCATTGGTGATATTCCTAAATCAGATTTATTAATTGCCCCAACAATAGCAGCAATAATTGAGCGATCATAGGGTTTAATTACCAATTGACGCGCTTCAGGGACAATAATATTTGCCATTTGCGTAATTGGAGTCATTGTCCCATAATAATCCACAACAATATGTGATAACATATTTGGATTAGCACGTCCAGTGCGAATTTTAACTAGTTCATTTTCTAAGGCAGTAATTACCTTCTCCATTTTATTTTTTGTTTGTTCTATAATCATATCAGCCATTATTTTTCTCCTCCTGTTACAATTGTTGCGCGTGCTTGCCCATGGGCAGCTTTATAAATATTATTGGCATCGTTAATATCAAAGACAACAATATCAACATTATCTTCCATTGCTAAACTTGATGCTGTTAAGTCCATTACTTTTAAGTTTTTTTGTTGTAAGTCTCGTAAACTAATCTGTTCAAAGCGAACAGCATCTTTATTTTGTTTTGGATCTTTATCATAGATTCCATCAACCCCATTTTTGGCCATTAGTAAGACATCAGCTTCAAGTTCAATTGCTCGAATTGTTGCTGCTGTATCAGTCGTAAATTTAGGTTGCCCTGTTCCTCCGGCTAAAATAACAATTGCCCCTTTTTCTAATAAGGCTTTTGCCTTTTTAAATAAATATGGTGATGCTACTTCTGGCACTTGTACTTTTGAAGTAACAACAACATGCGTACTTCCTTCATTTTTTAACACTGCTTCTAATGCTAAGGCATTCATTACTGTTGCCAACATCCCCATATAATCAGCACTAATTGGATTCATACTAATTGTATCGGCTTGATTTCCTCGTCAGATATTTCCCCCACCAACAACAATGGCAATTTGTAAGCCTTCTTCTTGCAATTTAACAATTTGTTTGGCAATATCATGAATTTTTTGTGAATCATAAATATTATCTTCTGTTCCTAGGGCTTCCCCAGAAATTTTTAATAAAACGCGCTTATATTTCAATCCCATTATTTAATATCCTCTTTTCAATTTTCTCAATTATCATATCTTATTATAAATTGTTTACGACAATAATTAAAGTAAAAAAATAAAATATTTAAAAAAAGAACATTTAATTGTAATATCGTAATGATCCGATATCTTAAATGTTCTTCATATTGTTTAGTTAAAGCCTAAGCCCCCTAAGCCACCCATTCCTGGGATATTTGGCATTCGCCCTGATTTAATTTGACGGGCAATTTCATCAACTTGTTTTTTTGTTTTTTCAAATTGATTAATTAATTCATTATATTCTTTTTCACTACGACCAGAACCTTTAATAATACGGTTTTTTCGTGATAAATGTTTTAATAACCGTGGTTCACGACGTTCCTTAATTGTCATTGATGATAATAAAACTTCCGTTACTTTTAACTTACGTTCCGCATCAGCAATTTTTTCATCACTAACTTTTGGCATCCCCGGAATTAATTTCATTAATCCCCCCATTTTTCCCATTTTTGAAATTTGGCGCATTTGGTTTAACAAGTCTTGTAAATCAAATTGCCCCATCATCATTCGGTTCATCGTTTTTTTCATGTCCCGTTCATCAATGACATCTTTTGCTTTTTCAAATAAGGTTTGGACATCTCCCATTCCCAAAATTCGGTCAGCCATTCGGTCAGGGTAAAAAATTTGTAAGTTACTCATTCCTTCCCCAGTCCCAATAAAACTAATTGGTAATTTTGTTAAATGGGTAATTGATAAAGCAGCTCCCCCACGAGCATCTCCATCTAACTTTGTGACAACTACTCCCGTTAATTTTAATAAGTCATTAAATTCACTAGCAACATTAATAATATCTTGTCCTGTCATTCCATCAACAACAATTAAAATTTCACTTGGCGAAACATTATTTTTAATTTCTTTTAATTCTTGCATTAAATTTTCATCAATATGTAAACGACCAGCAGTATCTAATAAGACAACATCATGTTTATGTTCTTTGGCATATTCCACCGCTTGTTGCGCTGTTAAAACAGGATTTTGGGTTCCCCGTTCAAAAACTTCTACCCCTAAATTTTGCCCAATTGTTTTTAACTGATCAATTGCGGCAGGACGATAAATATCACAAGCTACTAACAACGGTTTTTTATGATATTTTTTTTCAATTAGTTTTGCAATTTTCCCAGTTGTGGTTGTTTTCCCACTCCCTTGTAATCCAACCATCATAATAACAGCTGGTTTAGCTGAAAGATTTAATTCATAAGCTGTTTTCCCAAAAATGTTAATTAATTCTTCATGAACAATTTTAATCATCATTTGCGAAGCATTTAAGCCTTCGTTAATATATTCTCCTTTTGCTTTAGCTTCAACTGCTTTAATAAAATCTTTTACAACGGCATTATTTACATCGGCTTCTAGTAAAGCCAAACGAATTTCACGTAACGTTTCTTGCACTGTTTCATCAGTTAAAGTCGATTTTTTTAAATTCTTTTCAATTGACTTTTTCAAGCGATTAGCTAAAAAATCTCCAATCATGTTATTTTCCTCCTTTGTTATTTTTTTAATCTTTGTTAATTATACCCAAAAATTAGAAAATAACATCTAATCAAGAAGAAAATTAAAGGAATTATCGCAAAAAAAGTCAAAAAAAATAACTTATAATTTAATAATTAATAAGTTATAGTTTGATTGATATTATATTGCTACAAAGTAATAACTAGTTTTTTAGTTACTAATATTTGGTTGGACTGTATTAATAATTGGGCCTTCTTCAACTTTAATACTATCATCTTGTATTAATAATAAAATTCCGGCAACTAAACCAAAAATAAAAGCAAAAAGAATACAGCAAACTCCTAAAGCAATTGATGGTTTTGGATTGTTAAGTTGTTTTTTTGTTAGTACTGTTAATGGAATCATTCATGCTAATGGCAAAATAAAAACAGATGTTAAAACTGTTCCCGCAATCATTAACCCGTAAGAGACTTGGCGCATTAAATTTACCTCCTTCTATTTTCTCATAACATCACGATATAATTTTATTGCTTTATCAATAACCTTATATGTATTAATTATAACAAAAAAAATCAAACCTAAAAGTTTGATTTTTCTTGTTAAATAATTGTTTCGGTAATTCGTAATTCACGGATAATAGTAATAACAATATCACCAGGAACTGATTTATTAGCCTTAATTTTTTCCCGAATATCATAGGCTAATTTATGAGTTTCTTCATCTGTTTTTTGAACTGGGTTAACAATAACTCGGATTTGTCGACCTGCTTGCACGGCATAAGCATGATCAACCCCGGGGATACTTTCACAAATTGTTTCTAATTCTTTCATTCGCGTAATATAATTTTCTAACGTATTATTACGACTTCCTGGTCGCGCGGCCGAAATTGTATCAGCAGCAGACACTAAGACTGAATATGGGTTTGTTGGAGGAACTTCACCATGATGAGAATGAATAGCATTAATAATAATGTCACTCTCATTGCATTTTGTTGCTAATTTAACTCCCAATGTTACATGGCTTCCTTCATTTTCAAAATCAATTGCTTTACCAATATCGTGTAATAATCCAGCGCGAATTGCAATACTTGGTTCTAACCCTAATTCACTAGCCATAATACCAGCTAACTTTGCAACTTCAATTGAATGGAGTAAAACATTTTGACCATAACTTGTCCGGAATTTTAACATTCCTAAATGTTCAATTAAACTAAGATCAATGTTAGTAATTCCTAATTCCTCAACTGTTTGACGCCCAACATCTAAAATTAAGACATCAAAATCATTTTGCTCGTTTTTAACAACCTCTTCAATCCGATTTGGTTGGATTCTCCCATCAAGGACTAATTTTTCTAGGGCTCGGCGAGCAATTTCCCGACGAATCGGATTAAATGATGATAATTGCACTTGGTTTGGGGTATCATCAATTATTAAATCAACCCCCGTTGCTAATTCAAAAGTTTTAATATTATGGCCATCTTTCCCAATAATTCGCCCCTTCATATTATCATCTTCTAACTCTAAAATCGCTGTTGTTTTTTCAATAACAGTATCCGTGGCATAACGTTCAATTGCTGTGGTAATAATATCAATTGCCTTATTTTTGGCGGTTAGTTTCGCCGCTGTTTCAGCATTTTTTAAAAAAGCCCCAATTTCTAATTGATATTTATCGCCAATTTCTTTAAACAAAATTTCTTTAGCCGCTTCACGAGAATAACCTGATACTTTTTCTAATAAAGTAATACTTTCTTCAACTAATTGCTTATAATATTTTGTTGTTGTTTCTAATTCATTTTGTTTGCGAAAAAAAACTTGTTCTTTTTTATTTAACCCTTCTTCCCGCTCATGAATTAATTGTTCACGTTCTGCTGAAAATTTTTCGCGTTCTAAAAACTCACTTCTTTTTCGATCAGTTTCATCTTTCGCTTCTTGACGAATTAAAGCTGCTTCAACTTTCCCTTCCGCCTTGGCAACATTAATAATTTTTTTTGCCGTTTGTTCAGCTTCTAATACTTTTTGTTTTATTTTCCGTTTTAAACGAAAACGCAGATATTTCTCAATAATATATCCTAGTACTAAGCCACTTAAGCCGACTGAGATAACTATTATTATTCATTGGTATGTTGCCATTGTTGTGACTTTCCTCTCTCCATGTTTGACGAACAGAAGTAATTAAAATATGTTGCCAAAACTTAATTGTTAATCTTTTTTTCTTTACTTATACTATACTATTTTTTCACCGAAAATACTAGGGATATTCATATCTTGATGGTGATTTTCCAAAATTTTGCAAAAAAAATATAATGACAATAATGTCATTATATTTTTTTAATTACCTAATAATGATTTATTTATGAGGGCTAAATGGTTCAATTACTAACAACGTATTTGGTTCTTCACGTTTTAAAACTTTTTTATCAAGATCATAATAATCCCCATTTGACATTGCAATTCAATCTAATAAATCTTTAATTTCTCCTAATTCTTCCGAAAAATCAATAATAAATCAATCATAGAATTTTGTTGTTGTTAAATCATTACGAGTTGATGCATCTTTTGCTAATTTATTAGTTAATTCAGCAAAGTAAGTTCTTTTCTCTTTGTATGCTTCAACAATCTCTTTCAGGTTATTATATTTTTTATATTCGGGCAACGTAAGGCTATCTAATTGAAAATGAACATCAGATTGCATCATGAAATTCATAATTCGACGTTGATGTAATACCTCATCTTGACCTTGCACTTGGAAATAATGGCTAAAACCAGGGAATCCTAACCGATCTGCATTGCTACTTAAGTTATAACAAAATAATTGCATTTTTGCATGTTCAGTTAAATATGTTTGTAAATCTTTTACACTATCTGTTGCTACCATTTTTTACACCTCTTTCCTATGCTATTATTTTACTCCAAAATAAAAAAAGATAAACCTAATTCGGAATATCCTTTTTTAATCAAATTAAACTTTAAAAGTTATTTTCTTCTTAGCATAATAGCATTCAGTTTCTTTCACCTTAAATTTAGAAATTTCAAGCCTATTATTCACAACATTTAACTCTTCAAAGCTTAATAATTGTTCAAGCGGAACTGTTAAAACATTTGTTTTAGCGGGATTTAAGTGCGGATAAATTTTACGCCAATAGGTTTCAATTTTTTCCTTCATGCTTTGCTCTGTTAAAACTGCTGTCATTGCCGCCATGATTTCTGCTTTTGATACTTTATTATTTTGTTGATTAACAACAATTCTTTTTTGATTAAAAATTGGGGTCAAATCTAACTTATTATCAATTACGACAACAAGCTCATCTGTGAAATAGTTTTCCCGATTATTAATGGCTTTAATTTTAAAACTAAAATTAACTACTTCTACTTTTGGATTTTCATTTGCTAAGAAATTTTCAAATGTAAAGTACTTATCAAACTGTTGGGGTGAATAACCTAAATATTGCATGGCATATTTTTTAATGGCTGCAGGTAAAGTATTATAATAATTTTCTTCTCCCAAAATAAGGTTTTGTTCTAAATAACTTTTGAAATGTCAATTATTAAGGGTTTGATAATCAACATATTCTTTTTCATATAAAAATCCGTTTTTACGATAGTGATATGGTGCAACAAACTGGGCAAATAAAATAATTAATAAACCAGCAAAGGCAATTAATAATAAGACAGTGTAATCCGCAATACGATTATTTTTAATAAATAACTCTGTCTCATTTTCCCGTTGAGTTTCTAAAATAAAGCGAATAATATTTCAACCCAAAAAGTAAAAACCAGTTTGAACACCTGAACGTGTAATAGTATAACCTTCCGGATTATTTAATTTTGTTAATTGTTGAGAACCATTTGCTCACCAATGAGTAAGGCGATTTTTAATTTTACATTTACCAGTCTTAACACTAACTGGTTCAATTGTTTCTAATTGCGCTTGGTTCGGATAATTTTTAAAGTAAGCCTTATTTCAAGCCTGTGATCAAGTCATTTTTGTTAAATCATCTTTCCGATGGAAAAAATGCTGCATCGAATATTTTAAATCAAATGGATATTGTTTGGGATCTTTTTTTCATGGTTTTTTTGAACATCATTGCCCAAAGTTTGGGACAATAAAAGTAATAACAACTCATAAAATGAAATTAAAGAATGATTCATATAAAAAGATTGGCTGACGATAAACAATTTCTGCTTGCCCTAAAGCATTAATCACTGTTTCAGGATGCATCCCATCTCATGCTCAAGCATTATCGCGGATAAAGGCTGGTAACCAGGATAAGGCATCATAAGTTGTGACGTTTCCTAATAATTCATGGTTAAAAAAGTTTCCTCAGCGACCAATAATTTGTCCTAGTAAAATGTTAGGAATAATGCAATCAGCATAAACTCATAATGAAACATGAGATGAACGACCAACAACACCAAATATTGTTAACCCCACAATTGCTCCAAATAAGACTCCCCCATGAATACTCATGCCGGCTTCTCAAAAGGCGAATAATGAGAAAAATGGGATTGCCCCTCGTGATGAGATTCAAGGATCATCAACAAAAGTATTAACTTTTCCAAAAAAGCTAGCTCCAAATAGGGAAGCGGGAATAATTAAGAAAACTGACCAAATTAATGGTTCAATTGGAATGCGACGGCGTTTTAAACGGAAGTAACTGACCAAAATGGCCGCGATCATTCCTAATGTCATAAAGACTGCATACATATGAACTCAACCATAATTGGCTAAAATATTATGCGGGGTATTCTCAGGAGTAATTGTGCTAGGATCTAGAGGTGATGATAAGAAATTAAATAACATTGCTAGTTTCCTCTCCTTTTTTATTAAGATATGTTAATTATATACATAGAATTAAGATATCCTCAAAAAAAATGAAAAATTATTCTAATCCTAAAAGGTTAGCAAAAATTTTTCAGCATTCTTCCCGGCCAATTTTATCTTTACTTGATGTTTTAATAAATTCATCACTTGTTTTAAACCCTAAAGCTTCTTTAATTAATTTTTCATTTTTATTAATATCATTACGTTTTAACTTATCTAATTTTGTTCCAATAATTACTGTTTTAAGATGATGATACTTTAAAAACTCATACATTGCTAAGTCATCACTAGTTGGCAGATGACGTAAATCAATCAGCAAACAAACAAATTTTAGATTATCCCGGGCTGTTAAATAGTCTTCCATCAATTGACCAAAAGCATCTTTTTGATCATTGCTAACACGAGCAAACCCATAACCAGGAGCATCAACAAGACGAAAAGTATTATTATTTACACTAAAAAAATTAAGCATTTTAGTTTTTCCTGGTTGTTGAGAAACTTTAGCAAGTTGTTTATTATTAGTTAGCATATTTAAAAAACTTGATTTACCAACATTACTACGCCCTAAAACACAAATTTCCATTAAATCATCATCGATTCAACCAGCCTTATTTACAGCAGAAGTTAAATATTTGGCATTTTTAAATTTAAACATTGTGACCTCCTTTTTGCTTATTAATTTCATACATAATTACGGCACTAGCCTGACTAACATTTAAAGACTCAAGTTGAGGATTTATGTTAATTTTTAAATTTAATTGACTCATTGCTACTAATTCTGAACTTAAACCATTACCCTCATTGCCAAACATTAATGCAACTTTTTGGCTGGTTGGAAGAGAATATTGGTCTAAATAAACTGCTTTTTGATTTAATCCAGTTGAAATAAGATAATAGTTTTGTGCTGCGGCTAATTCTTGTAGGACATTCAAATAATTTGTTTTCAGAACTTTTAGATTTAATTTTAAAAAAGCGCCCTGCGAAGCACGCAAAACTTTCTCATTAAAAATACTGACACTATCGCCAAGAATTAAAATATTATTAAAATTAAACCCTAGGGCTGTTCGTAATAAAGCGCCCATGTTCCCAGGATCTTGGACATTTTCTAAAATTAACATATCGGTGCTAAAATCAAGATAATTGTAATTTTTTAATTTATTTAAATCTAAAACAGCAAAAACATTTTGACTATTAACACTTCCTTTTAATTTATTAGCAACATGTTCACTCACAATTGTTAAAGGAATCGTTGGTGCTGTTGTTATAAAATAATCTTGGTGTTCTTTTGTAGTAATAATTTCTACTAGCGCTAAAGTCTTTAATGCTTCCTTAATAATATTTCAACCTTCTACTAAAAACTTAGCATCTTCATTTATCTTCGCACCATTTTTTAATTTAATTAAGGCTTTGATATGGTCGTTATCAGTTGAATTAATTTCTCTAATCATTTTGCTGCTCCTAAGTTTATTCTACATACATAAAGCCAATGATATATTTTTTTAACTTTGGATCATGTCATTCTGTTTTATTTTTAGCTGTTGGTCGAATCATTACCGCCATTGCCCGAGGGCGACGAGGAGGATCTTGCATTTTTCCTAGTAAAACAGCCAACCCGGTTTTTTGCTGTTCTTTTTCTTTGTTATAGTCTTCAGCATCTTTAACCCCAACTTGTTTCGCCATAATTTTAATCTTATTTTTGGCAAATCATTTTTGGAATTTGTTATATTCCTCATAAGTAAATTCTTTTTCTTCTCAGTCAAGATAAATTCGATCTTCTTGTTCATCCCAAGATGATAAGTAATCACGAAAATGAACATTAGCAGTCGGTCCTCGTTGCATTAACTCGGCTGTCTTTTCTAACACTTCAGCTAAAGTTTCAAACCCATAACCAACAAAAGCGTTACCAACTCAGTGATGCTTATAAACTGGTTTTGCGGCATTAATTGGTTCAGTAAAAGTAACTGCATAAGTTCAGTATTTATTATCAACGGCACTTTTAAAAATTTCATAACCATATTTTGAATGCTTAATTACAACAGCATCTTTCTTAACAGCACACACTAAATGTTTAAAATGGTTAATTATCGTTGTTTTATCCTTTTCAGCTAGCGATGTTTTCATTTTATCTTTTTTCATATTCAAAATTTGTTCAGCGTAATACGATGGCATTAATAAACCCCCATGTTTTTTTATAGTTTAATTATATAATAGGGTTTGATAATAATTAAGTAATTTGGCGAATATTTTTAATAATTTTATTAAAAAAGAAGTTTATCCTTAAACTTCTTTTTTTGTTAATAATGGTAAAGATTTTGTATATATTTCTAACATTTTTTGTAAGTCACTAATCCGCACATATTCATTATACGCATGCATCGTTGAATCTTCCAAATCAAATTCAGCCCCAAAGGCTACACAATTAGGCATTGATTTAGCATAAGTTCCCCCACCAAGAGCAATTGGTTGGGCTTTTTGATCCCCTGTTACTTCACGATAAACTTTCATAATATTTGTAATCATCATACTATCTTTCGCCATATGAATTGGAATTTGTCAATCAACACTTTTCAATTCTAATTGATATTTTTTAAGCTCCGCGCTAAGACCAGCAACAATCTCTTCTTGCGTAAATGTAACTGGAACACGTAAGTTCAAAGTTAAACGACTTTTTGTTTTATCAATTTCAACGATCCCATTATTAACAATTAAATGACCTGTTTCATCAACCATTGTTGGAAAGATTTTACTAAAATTAAAGGCTTGATATAAATGGTCTTTGACAAAATTGGCAATTGGGGATTGGTTACTAAATTGGGCATACGCATTTAATGTTGCTAATGCGGCATTAATTCCCCGGTCAGGAAAACTACCATGGGAAGCTTTTCCTTTGACAATTAAGTTTTCTCCCTCCAAGTAATTTTCAATCCCTTCTGTTGTTAATCATTTGGCAATTTCGGTTTTAAACTCGCCATGATAATAAACTAAATCAGCGACACAATTATAAGCTTCGCCCCCTTTTAAAGTAAACGGTTCCCCTGACCCTAAAATATCACCATCATAAATTCCTTTTTCCGCGTAAACAACTGGGAAAGCGCCATCAGGGGTATAACCTAATGCTGGCGTACCTTCTGTTGCCATATAAGTTTCAATACAAGTTCAGTCTGTTTCTTCCGTTAACCCATAAATTAAACGAATGCGATAATCCGGGTTAAAATTATGATCTTTTAAATACTTTAAGGCATATAAATTAATAATTGTTGGTCCTTTATCATCAAAAGCCCCACGACCAAATAATTTACCATCTTTTACAATTGGTTGAAATGGTTCAAATTCTCATTTTGTTAAATCACCTGTCGGTACAACATCTAAATGGCCTAAAATAGCAAAAACTTCTTCGCCACTACCATATTCAACAAACCCATAACGATTTTGGGGGTCCTGGTAAGTTTTAAAGCCCAATTCTTTTGCTAAATTAATTGCAAAATCTAGAACATCTTTTGTTCCTTGACCAAATGGTCCATCACTAACAGGTTCTGAGCGAACAGAGGGAATTTTGATAATTTCTTTAATTTTTTCTAACGCTAATGGAAAATACTCTTCTTGTAATTTTTTCACATCAATTAACATAATTTTCATCTCCTATCAATTATTTGGTTTTATCATAACACAAAAAAACGCTATTCTAATAGATTTACGAGAATATCGTTTAAAAGATCATAGCCTTGCGGAGTACAACGTAAATGATTGTCAACAACTTCTAAGCGGTTAAGCCTAATTTCACTATTAATTTTTGGTAAATAATACTGATAAGCTTCTTTAGCATCTTTAACTGTTGCTAAATTAATTCCTCGCGTTAAGCGTAATCCCATCATTAAAATTTGAAAATAATAATCTGGTTGTGAAATTGGTGCCGTTTGTTGGGTTCAGTCACAATATTTACGACTATTTTCAACTAGCAAATATTCTGGATCATTTAAAAAACCAGCTGCTCCTGGTCCAAGCGGTCAAAATGATTTATTAGTTCAATATGCTAAATTATGTAAAGCATATTTCTTATTTAAGGTGTAATTGGAAATTTCATATCGTTCATATCCCATTTGTTGTAATTCCCTGTTAACAATTTCATCAAATTCAATATCATAATCTGGTAATTTTGTTTTTGTTTTTCCTCAGTATGAATTTTCTTTTAAGATCAAGGAATATCAACTAAGATGGTCTGGTTTTAATTGCCCAACAACTGCCAAGTCGTGGATAATATGGGTTTGATTTTGGTCAAACAAATTATAAATTAAATCAAAAGAAATATTATCAAATCCCATTTTTCGGGCTAAATGGTAATTATCAATAACATCCTTGACACTATGATGGCGATTAATTTTTTTTAATAACTGATCATCAAACGTTTGAACACCAATTGATAAACGATTAACATTATAATCTTTTAAGACAGTTAATTGTGTCGGGCTAATATTCTCAGGATTTAATTCAATTGAATATTCGACTAAATTTGTTTGATCAAACTGTTGTAAAATTTTTAAAACTGCACTTAATTGCTGATCTGATAAACTATTTGGTGTACCCCCACCTAAATAAATTGTTTTTAAATTAAATTTGCTTAGATCTAATCGCGCAACTTCTGTCGCTAAACTATTTAAAAATTCTGTTACCATTTCTTCTTTGCTTTTTTTAATCTTAAAAAAATCACAATAAAAACAAATGTGATTGCAAAATGGAATGTGGACATATAAATGTTCAATCATCGTTTTCTCCCTTATAAATTAATATTGTTATTATTATATTATAAAATAGCTTAATCAAAAGAAAAAAAACGTTTAAAACGTTTTTTTAACAATTATCCCTTATTAAATCAGCGGCCAATAATTGGAACCCCTTTGCCGGATTTTTTACGACGAGCAATTAATCATGGGATAGAAATTAGTAAGGTTAAGATAATTAAAAAGATAATAAAGATAACTAAGCAAATACGGTTTGTTTTTTTACGTAAGGCTGCTAGTTCTTCTGGTTTAACAATTTCATAACCATAATAACCAATAATATTTGCTTTCCGTTTTTTTGTTAAAATAATATTTGTAATATGAATCCCTAACATTGTAATTAAAATAATAATATTAATGGTAATTGCGGCGGTTAAGTCATCAACAATTCCTCAGCTTCAGAAACCAAACATAAATTGTTCCCCTTTATGTTGTTGGAATCCATATAAAATCCCTAAGATAATGGCCCCAAAGACATAAGTTGGAAAAGCAACTCAATTTAAAACAATTCCTCGGACAGTCATTTTTTTATAGTTATTAATTAGAAAATGGGGAATAGTATGATTACCACGGTTTAAATTAATAACATAAGTATTAGCTTCTCGGCGAACCCGTGATAAATCAAAGATCCCACTAAATAATACTCCTAATGAAATAATTAATAAGGTAATTGTTAAAAATGGATGTGGAATATAAATTGCTTTAATACCAATAATACTTTCCATTCCATTATTATGGGTAACAAAATATAAGGCAATAAATAAACTTGTACAAATTGTCCCAAAAAAGCCAATAACTGTCATTACTAAACTACGAACTTTTTCTGAGCGAATTTCCCGTGCAATTTCAAATGGCATTAATTTATTAACATGCTCTTTGCTTAATTTATTTGAATGTTGCTTTGGACTCAATTGTGGTTGATACGCATAACGTGATACTTCTGCGCCAACGTTTCCTGTTGGGACGGGAACATTATTGTATTCAATTGGTTGGAAATAATTCGGATTTTGATATCCTTGCCCATTAAATTGCCCTGGGTTTGGGTATCCTGGTGTTGAGTTAATTGGTGAAGGATAACTTGGTCCCCCATAATTATTTGGTCCATAATCATTAAATTGTTGTTGATCATAAAATTCGTTCATGCTCATTTGATTATGCGGATTAATAATTCGACGTTGGTATGGGCGACGATATTGATTAACATACATATGTTCATCATTAAAATAACCTTCATTAGCGACGTTATTATAATATTGCTGTTGTGATGGCATTTGTTGTTGAGGAACATTAAAGTTATTTGCTCCATAATTTTGATTACCATTTTGATTCATCATTCGGCGCGGCAAAATTGGTTGTGGCGCTGCTGGTTGATATTGCTGAGCTACTTCATGATTATAATATGGTTCAACATAACCAACTGGTCCTGCTGGTTCTTGTTGGGGGGCAACAAAATTTTCTTGGGGACTAATAACGGCTTCTTCATTATTAATATCAAGATAATAATTATATTGACTAGAGGGATTAATTCGTCCTGGTTTAATCATTTGATTTGTATTATATAACATATTAGTATTATTTAATTGATTTTGTTTATATGCCACATTTGGTTGAATAAACTGGGGATTATTTTGGGAATTATCAAAAGTTGGTGCGGCTGGGGGAATATTTGGGTTTACATTAGGATTAGACAAATTTTGATCGCTAGGGTCATTTACGCCAACTTGAAAATTATCTCCTTGGCTGTTATTTTGCCCTTTTGGAGAATTATTATTTGTGACTAAATTTTTAACTGAATTAAAAAAACCCATACTTTGTACACCTGCCCTAATAGATCTAGTATTTCTTCTTTACAATGAAGGTTATTACCTTAGCCTTTTAACCCGATTTTTTTAGCTAACATAATTTCTTGTTCAAAATCCTCAATATTTTCTTTTAAACTAGCTTTTTCCTTCATTTTTAATGTATTTAATTTCCGCTGTTTTCGTTTTTTATTTTGAAATAACGAGAATGTTATCACAAAATAAATGAATAACAATAGCGCTGCAAATCCTAATAAAATACCAACTAACCCGATTACTGGTAAATTAAAATCTAGAATTTGAATATTTGTTGAATAGTTTATGCCCATTTTTACACCACACTATCTAAATGTATTATAACAAAAAATTTTGATTTTCAAAACAAAAAATGCATTTTTAGTAATTTTTGAGTATTTTGACCCGCTAGCGCTGTTCAGGTGAACTTGTTATGTTTGAAACTTGTGATTGCACTTTATCAACAAGACTTTCGCGTAATAAAATGTTAATTTTTGGGACTAATAAAACAAGATGATTACGATATTCCGCTAAAATAAGATCAGAGGTAAAATAAAATCCAACTAAAATTCCTAAAATAATCATCGCTGCAACTGTAAAAATAATCGTTGTAATATTATCAATATTGACAGCAAAGTTTGGTGTTTCAATAAAATTTTGTCCTAATACATAATCAGCAAAAATCCCGACTTTTTTATATTTGAAAATATTATCAGTAAATTGGACAAGAAATTCTGAACCAAAAAATAATAACTGAAATTGCCCAACAATTGGTAAGTTATTTGGGGCGCGATATTTCCATTCACAAACCATCGCAAATAAAATATTGAAACACATAGCATAAGCTAAACCATTAATTAATTGTAAAACAAGGAAAGCTTCTGGGGAGTGATTAAATGCCGAAACAGCAAAGAAAATAAATCAAAAGAACATTCCTAAGGCAAAACTATATTTAATTCCTAATTTATTATATAGAACATGACAAGCTAAATATGCCCCAAAAAACTGCGGAATAAAGAAAAATTGTTGGTTTAAACGAATAAATTGATTAACAATATCAATATTATGGTATTTTTCTCATGTTCTCTGCCCTAATAATCATAAATAAATATTTGATTGGGATACTTCTTTTAAAACAATAATAAAGAACAACATCACAAAAATTATTAATACTTTATATCAACGGAATGGTTCTAACGCTTTTTGTTGTTCAACGGTAAAACTTGTTGCCGTAAAGTTTTTACGAGCAAAAAACCAATATAATACTAAAGCTGATAAAATAGCAAGAAAAGCTAATGAGCCAATAATTGAAAATTGGGCACGACTATTTAAAACATTAGCTGTTGAAGAAATAATTAATAAATTAAGATCATTACCAGCCAATAACGCTAAAGTTATTAGCGGAGCAATTAAACTAACTGTTTTAAAAGGAAAAAACTTTTTCCCGTATATTTCATTATATGATAAATAATTAAGTCCTTTAATAGTAGCCCCTGCCCCAAGGATAACTGATAAAATAATTGTTGTCACGATATTTGGATAAGCTGTAAATACTAAAATTCCCCCAGCCACTAAACTATAAATAACATAATGAAAAATTCGTCAGCTAAATTTCGATAATCTTTTTTGTCAAAATAAAAACGGAATCATAAAAATAAAGGCATAAAAACCAATTGAAATTGCAAATAATAGTAATAAGCTATCTAAGCCAGTATAGCCAAAATTATTTAAAAGTGAGCTTAAGTCAACGCTATTACCAATAATTAAAAATAAGGCAAATCAAAAGCAAAATATTTCAATCAAAAAAATCTTTTGACTTAACGCTTTAATATTACCACTTTTAAAAATAAAGAGCCCATAAAATAAAAATAATAATAGTAATAATAATGGGTTAAATAAGAAATTATCTCAATTTTGCTGCAAGCAAGAACACCCTCTCTTTTTCTCATTAGATTATAACACAATAAAAAACCAACCGCGATAAAACTGAAAGATAACCAAAAGAAAAAGTGTCTAAAACACTTTTGCTTCTAATTAATTAAATTTTTTTGGAAATTAACAAGTTTTTACATTTCTTCAATAACATTAACACCTAACAAATTAAAGGCATTAGAAAGGACTTGATATACTACTTTAACAAATACTAAACGTTGCTTTGTTAATTCAATTTGTTCAAGATTAATAATTTTAAATTCATTATAATATGAATGAAATTGACGGGCAATATTTTGTAAATAATCACAAACTAAGTGTGGTTGACGTAATGTCGCCGCTCCTTCAATACAACGGTTAAACAAATCAAGATCATTTAATAAGTCTAACTCTTTTTGCTCAACTAATAAGTCAAAATTTTGGACATCACTAATATCAATATTATTAGCAATTCCTTGTTTTAAAACACTATTACAACGTGCTGAAGCATACTGAGCATAGTAAACGGGGTTTTTTGATGAATGTTCTTTTAAAATGCCAATATCTAAGTCCATATGACTTTGGGCACTTTTTGAAACTAACATATAACGAATTGGATCAACCCCAATTTCTTCAATTAAGTCAATTAATCATACTGCTGTTCCCTTACGTTTACTCATTTTATACTCAGCACCATCTTTGATTAAACGAACCATTTGAATCATATCAATGTCTAAAACATCTTTTTGATACCCTAGTAATTGTAAACCAGCTAACATTCGAATAATATAACCGTGGTGGTCACCCCCTCAGAAATTAACCAATTTATCAGCTTTACTACGAATTAAACGCTCATTATGAACAGCTAAATCAGGGGTAATATATGTAAAATCACCATTTGCTTTAATTAAAACCCGATCTTTGTCATCGCCAAAATCTGTTGTGCGTAATCATAAAGCCCCATCTTTGTGATAACTTTTCCCTAATTTTTCATATTGTTTTAATGTTTCTTCAATTTTTCCACCAGTATAAATTGCTTTTTCTGATGAATAATACTCAATATTAACACGGAATAATTCTAACTGGGCTTTAATGATATCCATAAAAATTTTGACCGATTTTTCGCGGAACAATTCATGTACTTCCGGATCACTAATTTTGTAATGTTCATCGAAAGTTAAATCAATAAAACGATCTTGATATTCATCGATAAATAATTGGGCAACATCATTATACATTTCCCCACGATAAGCTTCTTCAGGATATGGTGTTGTTTTACCCAATAAATTTAAATAGCTAACAAAGACTGTAACAGCTAACGTATTAATTTGATTTCCAGCATCATTAGTATAATATTCTGTTTGGACATTATATCCTGCTGCCTTCAAAATACGAGCAACACTATCACCAATTGCCCCATTTCGAGCGTGACCAACATGTAAAAATCCGGTTGGATTAGCTGAAACAATTTCTAAGTTATAAGTATAGTTTTTTGGCGCTGAATGACCAAATGATGCTTTTTTTGTTAACACATCGTTAATAACAGCTCATAGTTGTTGATTAGCAATTGTAAAATTAATAAATCCTGGGCCAGCAATTTCAATTTTCTGAAAGTAGTTTTTATTGTGTTCTTCAAGGTAAGCAATAATTTCACTAGCAATTTCACGCGGACTGCAACCTAATTCTTTTGCTAATAGTAACGCTAAATTAGTTGATAAATGGCCAAAATTACCCTGTTTTGGTTTTTCAATAATAATATCTTTTGTGATTTTCTTACTAATTAAGAAATCATTTAATAGGTTTGTAATTATCTTAATATTTGTATTCATATTTTCTTCCCTTCTTTCTTATGTTGTCATTTGTTTTTGGATTTTACTATAATAAAAACCATCGGTGTTATTCTCATCGCCAAAGACTTGTTTTTCTTCCAATAAAATTAAATCTGGATTAGCGTGTAAAAATTCTTTAATTTGATCATCATTTTCATAACGATTAAAAGTACAAGTTGAATAAACAAGGATTCCCCCCGGTTTTAATAATTGATAAGCTTTATTTAATAGTTTTTTTTGGATCTCCACTAAATTTGTTAATTGTTCTGACCCTCATGGTTGATACTTGATTTCTGGTTTACGTTTCATAACCCCAAAGCCACTACAAGGAACATCACATAAAATTTTGTCATATTGGATATTACTAATTATCTCACTTGCATTTAAACAATGCAATTCAATATTATGACATCCTAACCGTTCGCTATTAATTGCGACAGTATCTAAGCGTTTTTGATTAATATCATACGCATCAATTCGACCAGTATTATTCATTAGTTGACTCAAATAAGTTGTTTTTCCCCCAGGAGCACTACACATATCTAAGATGATCTCATTTGGTTGAGGATCTAAAACTTCAACAATCTTCATACTCATTTCATCTTGTAAATAAATTAAACCAGCTGCTAAAAGTTCTGAATTAATGACTGGCATTTTAGCAATTAAAGCATTTGGTGAAATCGCACTTGTTGTTAATTGATATTGTTCATATTTTTTAATAAATTCCGCTACTGATATTTTTAAAGTATTAACTCGCAAACTAATTTTTGGCGTTTGATGGCTATCAACTGCAATTTTTTCAGCCCGCTCAACACCATACTGTTTGGCAAAAAAATCAAATAATTGTGCAGGCATACTATTTTCTAGGAGCAATTTTTCGCGGGCCTCTATTCCAGTAAAAACTAATTGATCAGGATATTTTTTGATAACTTGTTTTAAGACCCCATTAATAAAGCCCCCAACTTTTTGATCAACTGTTTTGACAATATTAACTGCTTCATTAACAATGGCATAACTTGGCACGCGATCAAGAAAATAAAGTTGGTATAGACTCATTCATAATAAGATTTGATATTGTAGTTTTGTTTTAGTTGGATTAATGAACTGCTTACAAAAATATTCTAATAAGATTTTATTCTTAATTGTGCCATAGACAATTTGAAAAACTAATGTTTTATCGCGGTTAGAAATATCACTATTATTTTGAAAAAAATCCGTTAAAACTTTATTACTGTATTTATGATGAGAAAATATTTCTCGTAATAAATTAAAGGCAATATAGCGCGGACTATTTTTAAGCTTAACCACGATTTAACGTTGAGCAATTTCTTTTTTTAAAATAGCAATAATTTCATTTGTCGCTTGGTCAACAGTATTATTGACCACAACATAATCATAATTTTTTTGTAGTGGTAATTCATCTGCCGCTTTTGCTAAGCGTGCTTGTAAAACATCTTCCGCTTCACTTTTGCGACCGCGAATGCGGCTTTCCAACTCCGCTAAACTCGGAGGGATTAAAAAAATTGAAACAGCATTAATATTTTTTGCTAACACTTGGGTTGCCCCTTGAACTTCAATTTCTAATAAAACATTCTTCCCTTGATTTGTTTGTTCTTCACAATATTGTTTTGGTGTCCCATAATAGTTTCCGACAAACTCAGCGTATTCTAACAATTCATCATTAGCAATTGCTTCTTGGAAACGGGCTTTATCAACAAAAAAATAATTGACTCCTTCTACTTCATTCGCTCTTTTCTCTCTGGTTGTCATTGAAACTGAGTAAGCTAAATTTAGTTCTGGATGTTTAAATAATTCTTGACAGATTGTTCCTTTTCCAACCCCACTTGGTCCGGAAAAAATAATTACAAATCCTTTTTTATTCACAATTTAGTCCCTTTCTAACCTTAATAGATATAAATACTTGTTTTGATAATGCTTTAATTTTAATAAATTTAAATCAAACTGGTCAAAATCTAATGGTTGATTTGCTTCACAAACAATTATCCCATTTGGATTTAAAATGTTATTTTCTAGTATTATAGAAATAATATCATAATAATAATTAATTTGAATAAATGGTGGGTCTAAAAATAAAATATCAATCGTTATTTTTTGGGTCAGAAAAGTATTTAATAAAAGTTTATAATCTTGTTGAAAAAGATGAGCATTTTCAATTTTTAAATTTGTTAAATTTGTTTTAATAACATCAATCGCTCCTGAATGGGCATCATTAAAATAACAATATTGTAGCCCTCGTGACAACCCTTCGATTCCTAACTGGCCACTACCAGCAAAAATATCTAAACCAATTTTGTTGTCAAAAATAAAATAATTATTTAAAATATTAAACATATCTTCTTTTACTCGTGCTGTCATTGGTCTTGTATTCATTCCTGGTAACGTCCTCAACCGATAGCCCCGATATTTTCCACTAATTACTTGCATTTAAACCTCGCTTTAAAAACCTATCAAATATCTATTTTATTATAATATTATACATAAAAACTAAGGAAAATTAGATGTTATGTTATAATTTTTATTGAGGTGAATTCCAATGTTACAAACTAAAAAACCAGGTAAAGAATGGTTAGTTTTTGATGATACTCCTAGCATCCGTCAAGAATCAAGCACTGTTCCCTTGCCGTTATCAAGTGAACATGAAACAATAATGCAACAATTAATTGACTTTGTTCGCTTTTCTCAAGATCCAAAACAAAATGTTAATCATACTGTTCGTCCTGCTGTTGGTCTTGCTGCTCCGCAAATTGGGGCTAACCTCAATATGTATTATATTCGTATTGAAGAAACTGATGAAAAAACGGGCGAAAAAATTGTGACCGAACATGCAATGGTGAATCCAAAAATAATAGGAAAAAGTTCACAATTAGCTTGTATTGAAGAAGGCGAAGGATGTTTAAGTGTTGATGGCGACAAAGAAGGTTTTGTCCCACGTAGTTTCCGGATTTTAGTCAGTGGTTATGACTATTTGCAACAAAAAGAAGTTCAAATTACTGCGCGTAGTTATGAAGCAATCGTTTTCCAACACGAACAAGAACATCTTGAAGGAAAACTATACTATGACTTAATTAATAAAAAAAATCCTTGAGCAAAAGAAAAAGATTGAATTATTTTATAATAAAATTCAATCTTTTTTAATTTTGAAAAAATCTGCTAATTTTTCTTGAAAAAGAATAATCTATGTTATAATTTCCTAAGAATTAAAAGAAGAGAGATATTGTTCTGAAAAAGGATATTTAATAATTTATTATAAATTTTAAATTTTGTCAGTATAGAGAGGTTTTTATTATGAATAATGAACAAATGAATTTAAAGAATCCCGCCGTACAAGCTAATAGCGATGATTCAGCACCCCAACAAGGGAAAACAGTTACACCGCCAAATCAAGAACCAACAAAGGTTTTTGCCTTAGGAGGATTAGAAGAAATTGGGAAAAATACTTATTGTATTGAACACCAAGATGAATTAATTATGATTGATGCTGGGGTTAAATTTCCTAGTTCAACAATGTTAGGAGTAGACGCTGTTATTCCCAACTATTCTTATTTAAAAGAAAATCAACGCAAAATTAAAGCGTTATTTATTACCCATGGCCATGAAGACCATATTGGAGGAATCCCTTATTTATTAAGAGAAGTTAATGTCCCAATTATTTACGCTCCTCGCTTAGCAGCAGCGTTAATTCGTGACCGCTTAAAAGAAGCAAAATTAGAACAAAATACAATTGTTAAAGAAATTGATAATATGAGTGTTATTAAAACAAAAAACTTCAAAATTAATTTCTTTGCCGTAAACCATAGTATCCCTGATGCTTTTGGGGTAACTGTTAATAGTCCTAACGGACGGATTGTTTCAACCGGTGATTATAAGTTTGACTGAACACCATTAGGACACCGTGCTGACATTGAACGAATGGCAAATATGGGGCAAGAAGGTGTTATGTTATTAATGGCCGATAGTACTAATGCTGAAGTTGAAGGTTATACCCAAACAGAAACAAAAATTATTAAAAATATTGGCGAATTATTTGTTAAAGCAAAAGGTAGAATTCTTATTTCCACTTTTGCTTCAAATGTTCACCGGATTCAACACATTGTTGAAATTGCCAATAAATATGGTCGTAAAATTCTGGTTTTTGGACGTAGTTTAGACCGAATTATTAAAATTATTCGTCAAATGGGACATTTAAAAATTTCAGATAAAGCCTTTATTAAAGCAAATGAAGCAAAAAACTATAAAGATAGTGAAATCTTAATTATTTGTACAGGTAGCCAAGGTGAACCAATGGCGGCTTTATCACGAATTGCGAATAATCAGCATCAACATATTTCAATTATTCCTGGTGATACAGTTATTTTCTCATCATCACCAATTCCAGGAAACCAAGCTGATGTTGAACGAGTAATCAATAAATTAGTACGAGCTGGGGCAATTGTCCATGAAAATAGTCCATTAAATCAAATTCATACTTCTGGGCATGCCTCACAAGAAGAACAAAAACTATTATTTACCCTATTAAAACCAAAATACTTTATGCCAATGCATGGTGATTATCGAATGTTAAAACAACATGGTGAAACAGCTGTTAGTGTTAATATGAAAGAAGAAAACATCTTTATTTGTGCAAACGGTGATCAAATTGAATTGTTAAATGGGGAAGCAAAAATCGGAAAACGAATTGAAGCAGAAGCAATTTATGTTGATGGAAAAGACTTATCAGGGCAAACAACAGCCGTTGTTCGTGATCGAGAAATTTTATCAAAAGATGGTTTAATTGCTGTTGTTATTTCAATTGATTCACAAAATAATCGTTTACTATCACCACCAAGAATTATTTCACGTGGTAGTTTCTATGTAAAAGAATCAGGAAACATTATTAATGAATCAATTCGTTTAACAACCGAAGCAATTAATGAGGTTCTTAAAACACAAAAACCAACTTTTGGGGCTTTAAAAAGTGCGATTAAACAATCCCTATCCCCTTTCATTTACCGTTACAAACGTCGTAATCCGTTAATTATTCCTGTTATTTTAAATAAAAAATAAAAAATCATTAAAAATAAAAGAAAGTGTCACAAAAACCTTTCTTTTATTTTTTTATTCCGGTATGCTAATAAATAATACTAACTTAATTAAAAAAGGAGACAACAATGGATAACACAACAATTAATGCCTGATGGCAAAATCTGAAAAATGATCAAAATAACGGTAATTTCCCGTTAACAGTCTTTAATGGCTATACTAAAACAAGCGACCACGGAACTGTCATTGGCTTATTTAACAAAGATGGCCAAGCAGTTAAGGAATTAACAGGAGTTGGTTTTATTATTTTCGATCAAACTGTTTTTTATGCCCTCGGGGGAGGACAAATCTCAGATACAGGGTATTTAAAACAAGGAACTAATTTAATCCCAGTTTATGATTTAAATAAACAAATTTTTAAAAAAGTTTATGTTCACTTAGTTGATACTGGTAATGTGACAATTAAAATTAATGATGTTTTAGAGCAAGAAATTAATACAACTCGTCGTAACAATTTAACAAAAAATCATACTGCGCAACATATTTTATCTTATACAATTGAAAAAATTGTTAATGATGGAGAATTAACCGATTCTGTCTTAATTAAAGAAGAATCATTTTTACTAGCAATGAATAAAACTGATAATTGACTAGATGTTTTACTACAAGCTCGCGATAAAATCATTACAACCTTTATTAATCATGATATCGCGCGAATCGAACACCAAATGCCAATTGCCGAAGCCCGCGCAATGAATTTAGCCCACCCTAGTTTTGAATATGACCCAATTGTTCGGGTAGTTGAATTCCCAGCGGCAACAATTGATTTATGTGGGGGAACACATGTTAATAATTTAAATGAAATTAATTATTTTGAAATTTGAGATTGTTGAGTTGATAAAAAGAAAGTCCGCATGGAATCTTCAACAAACCAAGTCGCCACTGCTCAATACTTTACCACTTGAACTAACAATAAAATTACAGAGCTACAACAGTTAGTTGATCGAATTAAAAAAATTGATCCCCAATTTTCTTATCAATTACCAGTTTTAACAACCCCTACTACTTTTATTGAAAAAATGGCCCTAGAAAATGAGATTAAAACAATCGAGCATGAATTAACAGAAATTAGTAAAGAAAAAAATAAACTCCTAGTCCAAAAAGTAAATGAATTAGAACTTGAACCGATTATTGAACCAATTAACAATAACTTAAATTTAGTTAGTTTCACCGTTAATGATGAGATTTTAACCCTTGAGTTAATGCGTAGTAAACTTAATAAGTTTTTCCAAGATTATCAAAATAGTCTAATTTACTTTAATAACCCAACCCTAAAATATGCTTATATATCATTTACAAAAATTAATAGTGTTAACTTTAATTTAAACCAATATTTTCAAGCAAATAAGGCAGCTTTAAATTTAACAGGGGGAGGAACACCATTCTTTTTAAACATTACTTACCAAGATAATTTGGATCATTTTATGGAAACCTTATTATCAGAAATTAAAAAAAGCTAAGATTTTCTTAGCTTTTTTTAATTAACATGATTAACTATTAAAATAAAGGAAATTAAGTTCATTCCGGCATGTGTTAGAATTGTATATGTAACATTCCCTCAGGTTATCATAAATAAACTTCCTAAAGCTAATGCTCCACCTAAATAACCAATAATATGCTCTCAATCCCCACCTGTACTAACATGCATTCCAGCAAAATAAATTGTTGAACAAGCTAGGGCAACTCAGCGATCACCAACTAAACTAAAAATACCATGGCGACAAGCAAATTCCTCAATTACTGGTGCTAATAAAATCGTGTAAATTGCTAGCGCTAATGCGTATCACCATTTATCAATGCCATTAACTAATGATTCTTGATTATTTGAAGTTCCCCCAGTAATTTTCCCTTGTATAAATCCAAATAAGTAATTCAAAGCAAAAGCTGCAATAATTGCAATTGGTACAATTATCAATACTCTTCAATAATCTTTTTTAAAAGTTAACTTTATTTTTTTAAAAAGTTGTGGACAAAAATAATAAGTTAGCCCAATCGCAATCGCATTACCAATCATTCCAACAATAATGTTAATTAACCCTTTGATTTCCGTTGATAAATTGTTTAAAAATGATCCAATAATAAGAGAAAAGATTAAAGTAACAATTGCTGGAACAAAATAAAATAAATAAAAAGCTATCGCTCCTGATCGAAACATTTTATCATTTGTTCGGCTGAAAACAAAATATGAACCAACCCCCGAAATAACTCATGATAAAATTAATGCCCCTAATTGGGCTGTAGTAGTATGATCAAATAAATAATTTAGCAAAATATTAATAAGAAATGGTCCAATAATTGCCGTTAAAATAAAAATATAACCAACTGATTTTAATGATACTAATTTGAAATCAAATGGTGATGCTTGATCAACTAGTCCTGGTTTAACTTGGTATCATGCTCTTTTTTGATAATTATCCATCGTTTTAGACTCCTAACTTGCTTTGTAATTAAACTTTGCTCTATTATATAATGAAAAAAGTGATAATAATAGTTATTTTAAAAAAATAAAAAAATAATAGTTATTTACTATTATTTTTTTATTTAATAATTAATGAAGTTTCCGTCATTTCCGCTGGAATTTCTTCCCCAATTAATTCAAGAATTGTTGGTGCGACATTTGCAATCCCTACTTCATCTTGACGAAGTTTTAAATCAGCTTTTGTAATAATGATTGGAACTAATTGAGAAGTATGTTTTTTATTTACTCCCCCTTCTTCATCCAACATTACCTCGGCATTACCATGATCAGCAGTAATAATCATAATTCCATCAACTGCTTTAATTGCTTGATAAATTTTCCCTAAACACTCATCAACTACTTTAACTGCTTTTGTTGCCGCTGCTAAATTACCAGTATGACCAACCATATCACAGTTAGCAAAGTTTAAGATAATTACATCAAACTCTTTTTTATTTAATTCTTCAATTAATTTATCAGTAATTCCATATGCTGACATTTCTGGCATTAAATCATATGTTGCTACTTTTGGTGAAGCAATTAAATCTAACGATGACCCTGGTAGCGTAATTTCTTCTGGGGTTGCTAGACCATTTTTAAAGTAATCTTTCCCCCCATCAAAGAAGAAAGTCACATGGGCAATTTTCTCAGTTTCAGCAATTCTTAATTGTTGATATCCTTTTTTGCTTAATCATTCTCCTAAACCATTAGTAACTTCAATTGCTTGAAAAGCAATATGAGGTGAAGTAACTGTGTCAGCATATTTCATCATTGAGACAAAATAAATATTATCAACTTTTGGTAAGAAATATTTATCACTTTCTCCCCCTGGGAAAGCAGGATTTGTAATTGCTGAGGCAATAGCAATTGCGCGATCTGGACGGAAGTTAGCAAATAAAACTCCGTCTCCTGGTTTAATATATCCATTTGGAGTATTAACATTATATCCTGGCATTAAAAATTCATCATTACGCCCAGCGCTATATTCAGCATCAATATATGCGATTGGGTCAGTAAATGCTGCCCCTTGTTGAGACACTAATACATCATAGGCCACTTGGACACGATCATATTTTTTATCACGATCCATAGCATAATAACGACCACCAATTGTTGCGATTGATCCAACTTTTAATTCTGCTTGTAATTTTTTAAATTGTTCAAGATATTCTTTAATACATTCTGGTTTTGTATCACGACCATCCCCAAAAGCATGTAAGTAAATCTCTGTTAATCCTTCTTGCGCTGCTAAACGGTATGCGGCAAAAATATGATCAATATGAGAATGGACCCCACCATCTGAAAATAGTCCCATAATATGGAAAGCGCCATTATTTTCTTTGGCAAACTTAATTGCTGCTAATATTTCTGCATTTTGATTAAATGTCCCATCATTAATTGCTTTATTAATTAAAGTTAATGATTCATATTTAATTCTTCCCGCTCCTAAGTGAATATGGCCAACTTCTGAGTTTCCCATTTGACCCTCTGGTAATCCGACTCATTCTCCTGATGCGTGGGCTTTTACTCATGGATATTTTTCCATTAACCCTAAAACATTTGTCATATGGGCTTGCGTTACCGCATTCCCAGCACTATCTGGGGCAATTCCTCACCCATCTAAAATTGCTAATAAAATTGGTTGTTTAACCTTCATAACCTACCTTTTTTCCTTTCAAAAATTTTATAACACGATAGTATTATACCTAAATTTCGCCATTTAAAATATATTTATTTAGCATTTTTGCAACACCACCATCTTTGGCATCACTTGTTACTTCTGTCGCAATTGCTTTAACTGCTTCTTGGGCATTTCCCATCGCAATTCCAACCCCAACATTTTTTAACATATGATAGTCATTCATACTATCCCCCATTGCCATTACATTTGCTAGGTCAATGCCTAGTTGTGCTGTTACTCAGCGTAATCCTAATAATTTATTAATACCGGGAGCATTAATTTCAGCGACACCATTTTTATCAATTGCAATTTCAATATTATGCCCTTCGGTTAGAGCAACAACAAAAGGGTGATCATCTGTTAAATCAAACCCTAAACATTTATAACCATCTTCTTGAATAAGAGTATTATTAGGATTATATTGTTCAAATTCACCATCAAAAAAAGCACATTCGCTATTTCCTTCTAAAATTGGGTCAAAGTTAACAATTACCTTTGCTAAATCATTGGTATAACATCAAATTTTAATTTGATGTTCTGCTGCCAAAGCAAAAATTACTTCCAATGTTTTTGCTGGAATTGTTTGTTCATGGACAATTTCCTCGTTTTTAATATCATAAATACATGCGCCATTAAAACCAATAAAATATTGGTGATAATAATCCATTTTTACTTTTAAAGCTTCCTGTAACGACGTCAAAATTGGGCGGCCCGTCGCAAAAACAACCTTAACCCCTTTTTCTTGCGTTGCAATAATTGGTTCAATATTTGCAGCTAATACCCCTTTTTGAAAGACACAAGCTGTCCCATCCATATCTAACGCCACTAATTTGATTTTATCCATTAATATTTTCTCTTTCTATTTTATGATTAATATTCTAATTTATTATAACTTAAAAAAGCTGCTATTTAATTTCAATATCAGCTTTAATTTTAATATATTCATCACTATCAATGTTTTGTTCAGCACTCTTTGCTAATTTAACAAACATTGGGCCATTAATTCCACTATCACTTGCTAAACTTGCTGTTTCTAGGCTAGCAAAATCAGGCAATGCTGTTCATTTTTGTTGGTTATCTAATAATCCCAATGATAATAAACTAAATGACTTGTCCACATCACTTGGCGCGGCATAATATTTATCAACTAACTGTTGTTTAATTGCTGTTTGATAAAAACTGTAAATTGCCCATAAGCAAAAGTTTTTCATTCCGCTTGACCATCTTTACTAATTGCGTTTTTAACTGCTACTGGTTCATTTGTATTTGTATCTAAACTCATCATTTTATATGATAAATTAACTGGTAATTTAACATTATCTTTAATTTGATTAACTACTCAATCCCGAATTTTTGGAAAGTAAGCATATAATGCTCCTGCCGCTCCTCCCAAAATTGCTAAAATTACAAAAATAATTACAAACGCTTTAATGACTGGATGACGTTTTTTTGTACAATTTTTACACATACAAGTTTGTAAATAATCTTGTCCTGGTCCGGAGAACGCTTGATTATTATTTCTTAATTGCCGTTGTTGATTTGAAAAATTAGGATTATTTGATCGGTTGGGATTTTGGCGTGGTTGATTGTAACCATTACCACGGTATTGATTATTATTCGTAAAAGCATCCCAATCACTGCCATCAAAATTATTGTTTTGTCGTCTATTGTTTCTGTCCATATTTAGTATTGCCCCTTTGTTTGATTATGATTATATTATACCACATTTTAGGGGCCCTTTAAATCCTTAAGGTCGGCAAAATAAAATTGAGGTTCCCCTCAATTGCTATTTTCGTTGTTTAATTTCTTTTTGGTTATTAACTGCCGGTTTTTCCTGACCGGTAACATTAGCAATTGCTTCTGCAACTGGTGGGTTATTATCGCTTGAGTTAGTAATCGGGATAACAACCGATGGTGAACCTTCCTTCATTCATCATCCAATTCACGGACAAATTAAAATAAATAATAATAAAATAATTCGAATAATTGGTCCAGCACTAGCCCCACTTTCAATTGCGTTTAAAAAATACGAATAAATATTATAGCCCATAATAAAAGCAATACAAATTGTGCTGATAATCGCCGTTGGAATAAAATACCAATACTGGCGCGCCTTAACTTTTTTCGTATAGCGATTATATAATCCTAAACCAATAATGGACCCGTACATTAAAAAGGCTAATACAACTCCGGCATCACTAATAAAGCCATAAAAATCTAAATCAGTAAAAATTGTTGGAACTGCCATCACAATTGCTCAAAATAATGTTATTACCATTGCATAAAGGAATGTTGCGCGTTCAAAACTAGTTTTTGTTGCCAACTTATTAGCTTTTTTTCCAACAAAACCAAAATTATCTTCAATTGAAGAACGACTTAATTTAGTTAAAGAAAAATGATAACCATTTAAGGCACCAAAGGCACTAATAAAAATAAAGAAGAAAATAATTCGTTCGAAGATTTTATTAGCTAAGGGACTATTAAAGATTTTTCCAGCTGCCGCAGCAACACTCCCACTAGCATCTAAGTTTAGGGTTCCAATTGATACTAATAAGTATAAAATTGTCACTGCTGTTAAACCAACAACAAGGGCTAACGGAATATTTTTTTCTGGCTTAACAACATCTTTTTGAATATATGTTGTTGCTAAAAACCCATCGAAAGCAAAAAGAATTCCTGGCATTGCCATTAAAATCATTTCAAAGCCACTTTTCCCTGCCACTAGTGGGTACTTACTATGATCACCTAAACCACTTTCACTAAAAGCATTAGGATCATTATTAATAAAAAATAAACCAATTAAGCCAATAAGAATTAATGGGAAAACTTTTAATATCACCGTCACAATTTGAATCCATTTACCAACTTTTTCTTGGTATGAACAAATATAGACTAATAATAAACTATATAAAATTGAAAACGTTGCTAAAATTAATTCATAGTTTAAATGGCCCCCAACTTTGGCTTTAAAAATTTCTTCTGCCACTAAGCCACCACCAAAAGCTCAAATCGAGGCTTTTGTTGTATAATAAGCAATTACAGCTGCTGTAATCGGTAAATAGACATGGTTCATTGCACTACGAACAACATGACCAAATCTTTTTCCCCCAAAAATTTTAGCGTATAAAGAAACTCCTGAATTTGAATCTTGCTTCGCTGAAGAAATTTCCATAAACGATAAACCAAATGAAACGGCCATAATTCCCCCAATCAATCAGGCAATTAATCCCAGAATTCCATTCCCATTTGTGAAACCATAAACCGCTTCATTTTTAAAGAAAATTCCGGTTCCGATAATTGTTCCAATTGCCATTGAGAGGCACATAAAGAAACCATATTTTTTTGCCGTTGTTTTACGCATTTCTTACCTCCTTTTCTGTTTTAATTCTAAATAATTGCTTGCGCAAAAATACTATTAATAACCGTGCTTGGTTTTTTATTATTAAATAAAATGGCGTAAAGTGCTTCAAATAATGGTAAATAAAGATTATTTTCTCGGGCACTATGAACAACAGTTTTACAAGTTAATACTCCTTCAACTGTTGTTGAATGAGCTTCTAACACTGTTTTGGCATCGTCACTTTGGGCGATTTCTCATCCTAAATTAAAATTCCGTGATTTTGGTGAAGTCGCCGTTAAAATAAGGTCAGCTAAACCAGCAAAATTAATGAAAGTTTCAATTTTAATTTTCTTTTGACTAGCAAAGATTTTTGTTTCATTTAAACCCATTGTAATTAATGAGGCTTTGGCATTATCAGAAGCATAAAGACCTGATGCCATTCCAGCGGCAATCGCAACGGAATTTTTTAATGCCACCCCATATTCAGCCCCAACAACATCATTATCAGCAAACACAATAAAGTATTCGTTTCTAAATAAATCACGAACTTCTTTTGCTACCGCTAAATCGTCTGATACTGCCATCATACAAGTTGGTTTTCGTTCTAACACTTCTTGAGCAATACTTGGACCATATAACCCGGCATAAGCACGCATAATTTTAGGATTAATAGTACGATTAACTTCAACTGATAGGACTTCATGGGTGTCTCAGTCTAACCCTTTTGCCACATTAATAATTACAACTGGGTGTTTGACTACTTCATTAATTTTGGCAATAATTGTTTTAATTGCAATAACAGGAATTCCTAAAATAATATAATCAGCATTCTCAACTGCCGCACTAAAACTAGTTGTCGCTTTAATTGTTGAATTAATTTTTACATCACGAAAGAAACGACTATTTAAGTGATTATTATTAATATCGTTTACTTGTTCTTCTTCAATTCCAAACATTGTCACATGATGATCATTATCCGTTAAAACATTGGCTAACACAGTCCCGTAGGCTCCTGTTCCAATGATTGTAATATTTTTTGACTCATTTTTAAACATATTTTTTTTCCCTCAATTCTTTATTTTCTTTTTCTAAATAGAATTTTAATTGGTATTCCTTCAAATCCAAAATGTTCCCGAATTTGGTTTTCAATAAAACGTTTATATGAAAAATGAAGATACTTTGGTTCGTTACAAAACATAATAAATGTTGGGATTGTTCCAACTGGTTGGGTAGCATAATAGATTTTTAACCGTCCCCCATTAAAGTCTGGCGGAGGATTTAATAGCTGTGCTTTAACTAAGATTTCATTTAAAACACTTGTCTTAACCCGAATTTGTAAGCCTTCATAGACTGTTTTAATTGTATCAAATAATTGGTTTAATCGTTTCTTTTCTAGCGCGGAAACAAAAACCATTTTGGCATAACTTAAATATTTGAAATAACTCCGAATATGCTTTTCAATTTGGTTCATTGTTTGCGTTTCTTTATCGGCAATCGCATCTCATTTATTTACAACCAAAATAATTGGTTTATTTTGTTCAAAGGCCAACCCAGCAATATTAGTATCTTGGTCAGTAATTGGGACCGTTCCATCAATAATAACTAAAACAACATCACTACGTTCAATCGCACTAACTGCCCGTAAAACACTATATTTTTCTAACTTTTCATACACTTTTCCCCGACGACGAATCCCAGCGGTATCAATCACGGTATATTTTTCTTGATTACGGGTAAAAGAAGTATCAATTGAATCAGTAGTTGTCCCGGCAATTGGCGAAACGATTACTCGTTCTTCACCCAAAATAGCATTAACCAATGATGATTTCCCAGCATTGGGACGGCCAATTAATGAGAAATTAATTCCTGGTGGTTTTTCAACAACAGGAATGGCATCTAAATAAGAAATTATTTCATCTAATAAATCTCCGACACCAATTCCATGCGCCGCAGAAACTGGGATTGGTTCGCCAAACCCTAAAGCCATATATTCATATAATTCACTATCTTTTTCTTGTTTATCATACTTATTAACGGCTAAAATAATTGGTTTTTTACTTTTGTAAAGTAATTTGGCAATCATCTGATCATCAGAAATGATTCCATCTTTATAAGATACAACAAAAACAATCACATCGGCTTCTTCAATCGCAATTTCCGCTTGAACTTTAATTTCTTGCGCAAAAGGTGCGTTATGATCTAAGGTAATTCCCCCCGTATCAATTATTAAAAATTCTCTTGTTAATCATTCTGAATATGAATAAATCCGATCACGCGTTACCCCTGGGGTATCTTCAACAATTGATAAGCGTTCACGAATAATTCGATTAAATAAAGTTGATTTACCAACATTTGGTCGCCCAACAATTGCCACCGTTCCTTTTCGCGCCATTTAATTTCCTACTTTCTTAATAACTAAATTATAAATTGCTGTTACCGCTTGGTCAATTGTTTGATCAGAAGTATCAATTACAATTGCATCATCAGCAATTTGTAATGGGCCAACTGTTCGATTTTCATCAGCATAATCACGTAATCGTAATTTTTCTTGGATTTCGTTTAAATCATTAGGGTTAATACCATTAGCCGCATTCTGTTTTCATCGTCGTTCGGCACGCACAGTTAAACTAGCTGTTAAATAAACTTTAACTTCCGCCATTGGTAAAACAACAGTTGTCGTATCACGACCAACCATCACGACACCTTTATCATTGCCTAACGATTGCTGTAACTTTACCATTGCCTCACGGACAAAATCAAGGCCAGTGATTTTATTAATATTATCAATAATATCAGTATTTTGTAACTTATTGGTTACATCTTCATCATTAACAAAAACATTACCCCCAACAACATGATATTTAAATGTTGTTAATTGTTTTTTGACAGCTTCTTGATCGGTGAAATTAATCTCGTTTTTCAAACATCAATATGTAAAACCACGATATGTTAACCCAGTATCAACAAATTGATACCCTAGTTTTTGTGCTAATTGTTCAGCAACTGTTGATTTACCACTTCCTGCTGGTCCATCAATTGCAATATTTATTTTCATAATTTTGTTTCCCCCTTACAATAGAAAAAATAATCCCAAAATTATCGCTATTAAAACAAGTAAAGTGCAAATTGTTCCTAACAAAATTTTGTATTTTGGTTTTACTTTTCGATATGCTGTTAATAAAACATTATGTTTTTCTTCAATGATGTTATTAACATCTTTTAGCATCATATTCACTGGTCGTTCATCATTTTTTCGCATTTGCGCCACAACAGCAAAATCAATGTTTGATGAATTAATTTTAAAAGTACTGTTTTCTTGGCGAATTTGTTCTAATGAACTACGATAGACAATTTTATCCTCTAAAATTGCTTCTAAAATAGTTTGATATTTTTGAAATGTTGGCTTATTTAATAGTGTTTCCGAAATTAAAATATTATGCATCACATCTGTTGCCTCTTGATTAACAGTTGGTTTGATTGTCGCACTAATATTTGTTGCCTTTTGCACTTGTTCTAATAAGTTCTGCAAATCATATTTAAAATTTGGGGGATATGGTTGTTCATCGGGATTTTTATCAAGATACACTTTTTCTCAGTTAAATTCTTGTTCAAAAGCTGATTTTACATTAACAAAAAAACTATTATCAATTAAATTTAATTTATTCATATAATTTGTAATAACTTGATTAGCTTGATTAATTTCTTGATCTAATTCAATTTCTTTTTTAATTCGTTCCCGCAATTGATAAAACTTCTCAATTCTTGTTTCCACTAAAATACCCCTCATCTTTTAAACTACATTAAAATTATATATTATTCTCAATATTTTTGGTATTATTTATATACAATAAAAATAATTGAGGTGAAAAAGATGGCAGAGCGCGATATTTCAAAAAAAAGAACATATGTTAATACCGATTTATGTATTGCTTGTGGTAGTTGTGTAATGATTGATGATAGTGAGACTTTTTTTATGGACGATGATGGTTTTGCAAATACTAAAGATAATGATTTAGAAATTGTTGAAGCCCAAATGGTTTGTCCAACCGCCGCAATTTTTATTAAAACATTGGAAGAATTTAAAGAAAATCGTAAAAGTAGTGCTGATGATCAATAAAAAAGTTTAGAAATAAGATTCTAAACTTTTTTATTACTAACTTTAATAATTATTATCTTGGCGGTCAAAGTTTGTTTTATTTTTAGCGATATACGCTGCTAAGATTTCTTCTTCGCTAAAACCTAATTTTTCAGCAATTTGGAAATAACTCGTTAAAACTTTAAAATAATTACCTTCAGTTGGTTTTTTAATTAGTTTTGGAAAAACAACAAAACAGTTTAAATATAAATCAATTAAACTCACTTCCTTGTTTGGTTTTAATCCTTGATAGTGATACTTGTGATACTGCACTTGTAAAGTATTACCTAAACTTATTAAAAAGTGAATTCCATCAATAAATTCCTCTAATAAAACTGCTTTTTCTGAAGCTGGTTTTGTACTTCAGTATTTAAATTCGCGTTGTTCATTAATAAACTCCCCTAATTCAATTAAAAAGGCTAATAATCTTTTTTGAAAGGTTGCTTGGGCAGTTAATTGATGCTTTTCTAAAATATAATTGTCTAATTTATGTTGATTTGTTGCTAAAAACATTAAGTTATCTAATTTAATCATTTTTTAAAATTCCTTTCCTGTACGAATTTGGGCTAATACTTCCTTTGCTCCCGGAACATTATTATAATGTTCACTCACTTCCTCACTTAACGCCGCTAGAATCCGTTCGGAAGCAAACGGATCACGGGGGTCATAAACTCAAGCATTATTAAAAACTTTCGCGGCGTTTTCATTACTATTTGTTCCAATCAAAATTGCATGGAACCGATTACGACGCTGCTTTAAATGCTCAACTTTCATTGCAACTTGTTCGGATAATTCTCCTGTCATAAAATCACTAATAACTAGTAAATCAGCATTGAAATATTGATTAGTTTCCATCACGTCCAAAGCATGAATCAGGGCTGGGTCTAAATCAGTATCACTTTTAAAACTTTTTGCTAAAAACTCAACTAATTCTGGAATTGAATTTTTTAAATGGGATAAATCATAGGCATCAATTGATTTCGAAAAATTAATCATATAACATGGCCGTTTATCTTGGCCAGCTATTTTAACAATCGCTAAGGCTAAAGCTTTGGCAATTTGTTCTGGACTACCTTGCATTGACGAAGAAGTATCAATTGATAAAATAATTGGCCCCTTTTCTTCAGGCACACGAGTTTTAACTGTTTCTAATTTTACTTGTTCAATTGGAACTTGATCTTGGGAAATAAATTCAAAAGTTGTTAATTTCCCTTCAATAAATTTTTTATAAAAAATGTATTTTAAAACCGGGTCACGCAAAAAAACTAATTCCGCTGGAAATAAATGTTCTAAATCTTTTGACTCCGTCGCCCCAATAATTTCTTCGGGTGAAGAACCAATCGGTTGTCATTCAAAATCCATGACAATTTGGTCAAGAATTCGTTCTTCAATTAACTTACTTTCCCCTTGATAGCGTCCTAATAAAGTCGCAATTTCCATAATGGCTGGATTTGTTTCTAAAAAAAGGGCAAACTTTTCAATGGCGGCCATGTCAACCCCTTTTTTTAAGGCCTTTTCGGGGTCTCATAGTTTACCAAAGAAATTTCAAGTCGTTTTTAATAATTTATTTGATTTGTTCATAATTTCCAAACGATTATATAATTGCTGGGAAAACTTTGCCCTGATTTCCTCAATTTTAGCAAAGCGATAATCAATCAAGCGTTTAATTAAAATATTTTCTCATGTACTAATAAAGTCCCGAAATAATAACTTAGGGTTACTATTTTCTTTATTAAATTCATAACGATAAAAATTTAGGCGATCATAAAATGGTGAATTAACCTTGAATAAAAAATCTTGTGTTTTTGGGTAATTTTGTTTTAAACCTTCATAACCATTAACTTTAATCCAATTAAAAAGATAAATTTCTTTTTCCATTGTTGGGGGTAAAGGAATCTTTGCTAACTCATTTTCTAATTCTTTATCGTAAAAATTATTAACAGAATCATTATATAAATCAGCTAATCAACGATTTGATTTCGTTTTTAAAACAATGGCCGGATTTTTTAAATCCTCTTGTTTTAAATCATCAAGCTTTTTCGCTAATTTTTCCATTGTTTTATGTTCTAAATAATTTTGCATGTTAACTCCCCTTTAGTAACTGCGCTTAATGACCTTGTTCTTCATTAATAAAACTCAAGTTTTCATCACTAAAAGCATTATTGACTGCTAAATAATAACGATTATTAAAGAATAAACAACTTAATGATAGCAAGCGCTCTTTTTCATCAGGGAACGCTGTTTCTAAGCGGTTAATTTCTTGTTCAACGGCTAAAATTCGGCGTTCTAATTGACTAGCTGTTTGGTCTACTTTTAAGTTTTTAACTTCAACTGTGACGTTTTCCCCAGTTTTTAAAATTTTTAAGGTGCGATCATTAACATAAGATACTTCTGTTTGTAAAACATCTTGCATATTATCCAAGTCTTCTCCATAATAAAATTCAACAATAGTTGCTTGACCTTTATTTTGGCGTGCGTCAATTAAATCCTCAACGCGAAGAAAACAAATTGGTTTTGTCACATCTTTTCATAAAATCCGGTGGAAAGTTCCTTGTAATTTACCATCAAAAACATCGTAATATTCACTTTTATTACTAATTGCTTCTTGTAAGTTATCATATTGTTGTGATAATTCTTCTAATTCGCGGTTTAACCGATTCTTTTTATCACGAACATCAAATGTTAAAGCATCTAAATAAAACTCATTAAAAATAGCATTATAGGCTTCTTCTTGTTGCTCATCATCTCAAATACAGTATGGAATAACAACTCAATCTGGTTTATCAACAACACTACGTCCATTATAATAAGCTGATGCTTTCATTAATTGGGCGATTTTTTTCACCGACGATCAGAAATATAATATGTTCCTTCTGTTGCTAAATACATTGCCTTACGGAAACGGGCAATAAAATCAAAAGTTGCTTGACTAAATTGGACTTTATTAATTTCTTTACGTCATATATCGTATTCGTCATGTTTAATTTGTAAATCTTCATCAACTTCAACATCTAAATCTGTTACCCCAGCTAACATATGGTTAAAATTACCAGTGTCTTCTAGACCATGGGCAATATAACGAATAATAAAACGGTCATATAAGGCTTCTAATCCTTGACCTTCGGCTGGTAATTCGTTTGATGCTGAAATTAATAGTTTCATTGGTACTTTCATATCAACTCCCGCATTACGGAAGATTTTTTCATTAATAATAGTTAACAATGTATTTTGGATTGATGGTCCAGCTTTTCAAATTTCATCTAAAAAGACAATTTCGGCTGTTGGGAGATATTTATCAATTAAACGGCGATAAACTCCCCGTTGTAAATCTTCAATTGAAATTGGTCCAAAAATTTCTTCAGGAGTTGAAAAACGGTTCATTAAATATTCAAAAATGGTTCCATTTTTAAAAGCAAATTTTAGGCGTCGCGCAACCAACGACTTCGCAATCCCTGGTTTTCCTAATAAGAAAATTGATTCTCCACTTAGCATTGCTAATAAAGCCAAACGAAAAATTTCATCTTTTTCATAGACATCTTTTTGTAATTGTTGTATTAAATTCTCTAACCGTTCTGTCAATTTCATTTTATCTCTCCTTATACTTCCAAGTTAATTTTTCGTTTAATGTCATCTGATTTAACAATTAATAAACACGCCCCAATAATTCATAGGGAAGTAATTGCTAAAACAACCGCCATAAAAATAAATAGTCAAATACTAATTGATTCAAGACCAGAAAGTTGTTTAACACTTCCTAAAATTAATAATACAGCGCAAATTATTTCAATAAAGAAAAAATACAAGATGGCTAAAACAATGTAAGTAATAGCTCAACCATAAATTCCTCCCGCTGTTCGAACCATTGCCATCGGAATAAAATATAATAACCCAAAAACCAAGGTAATAAATAAGAACCCAAATGTTAAAAGGTCCCGAACATAAATTGTTCCAAACACTTTAATATCAGGATTAATCATTCCCCCTAAGACAAGGACAATAACTTTTTGACCAATAAAATAAGCGAGTGTAATTGCTAATAGCTGGGCAATAATAATAAAAGCCCGGCCAACTTTTTCAAGGGGACTACTTCAATACATTTTTCGTTGGGAAAAATCATTATGCTGAATTGGGGAAACAAATTTAAAACGTTTTTCCTCTTCCGGAGCCAATTGTGCCATTTCATCTTCAATTTTTTTCCGCTCAGACGCTGTATTAATTAATTCCAAATCTGGAAAATCACTACCATATGTCGGTTTCTGTTTCATTTCTATCCCTCTTTATCATTGGTATAATTGTAGCATTTTTTTATTAAATTAGGCAAGTATAAATTTAGTTTACAATAAATCCTTTTTTAATATAACCACGGAATCATTTTGACCCTTCATGAATTATTTCAATTCGTAATCAATATTGGCCAGCAGTTTCAAAGGTTGAACTTAATACTCGCTGATCATTCGCATCAGTAATATAAATATCAAAATTATTAAGATCAATTGATCCAAAATCATTCTCATTAAAAACTGATTTTAATTGGTTTTTTGCACTATTAACAACCCCTGCAACTGAACTATTAATAGTTTGATTATTAGGAGTAATACGATTACCAGCTAAACTGTCTAAATCAATTGTTTGGACATTTAAATTAAATGATGCTATTCCAGTTACTAGATTATCGCCCCCACTAGCCCGAATCGTAATTTGATGGGTTCCAGCAGTTAAATTGACATTATTTGTTGTAATTCCCTCAATCGTAAAATCATTTTGGTTTAAAGCTAGCCCCATATTATGGGCTTTTGTTAAAACCTCATTTTTAATCCGATTATAAATCGCCTGTTCTTTATCCCGGGTTGTTAGGGACATTGATGATAAGCTAATTGCTGTAATTGGGGCTTGGCTTACGACAATTGGGTTAGAAGTAACTGTTCCTTGAAAACTAAGCGAGCTATTTAAGGCTGTAATTTGTCCTTGATATTGGCCAACTTTTAAATTATTACCATTAGTTCGTCCCGTTGTTTTATCTACTAATTGCGTTGTAAAATCTTTCCCTTGTTGTGTTGGTTTTTCATTATTATGGCCTTGAGGATTATTGTTAATTCATTGCTGAGCTTTTTCAAGGAATAACGTACTATAATTATTTTTTAAACTACTAATGCCATCTAAGGTTGTATATTGGCGCGTTAAATTTAAGTCATTTGTAAACACTTGGAGATTATTTTTCGGTGTGCCAAATGGGTCTTTAACTACTCAATTATTTACTTTAAATTTATTAGTAATATTAGCTTGGTTTGGCTGGGTAAAAGTAACTTTAACACTAATTTCGGGAAAAGCAAAAACTTTGTCTTGATAATAAACACTACTATTACCACGTTCGGCTCCATTCACAATTGGATTTCAGCTTGTTGTTGTTCCCCCAATTACTGTTTCATTTGAACCTCAACCAACTTTAACACTTTGAATAATATTATTTGCAATAATATGATTGTTATTTAATTTACGGACAATAAAATTTTTAACATTATTTTGAATAGTAGCCTGTTGTTGATTTAATTTTGTATTAACATCGTTAACACCATCCTGATAAGTGATTTTTTGCAGTGCAGGGGTTAAATCAGCACTAAGATTATAATCACTAAAATTAATTGAACGACTGGTATAACTTTGTTGGTCATAAAAAATTGTTGTCGCTGGGCGAACAATATTATTAGCACCCCCGGTATTAATATTTAAGAATTTAATTTCTACTTGATTCCGGAAAATTTGATGTTCAGAACCCCACATGTACTGTTGATAACCAGCGGTACCTTGCTGATAATTAACATTATCAGCAATATTATCTGAATTAATTCCTAATTCTTTAATATAACCTTGGTAAGAATTAACCCGGGCATTAATCATTTGATTTGGTAAAAAATTTCAACTTGTTGTTCTATCATATAAATCATAATTACCAACGTTACTAAAACGAGGCATCCCAATTCCTAACGCTTGATAAACAGCATTAATCGTACTATAACCCGGACTATGATTTGTAAAAAGGCTCGCCCCAAAAGCATCTAAAGTTGTAAAATGACGAGAATCATATTTAATATTTAGATTTTGATCACTTGCATTTGGGTTAGCACCAAGTTTAGCAAATGCTTCATTATTTTTATTTTTAATTTCTTCAGTAAAGATAATTTTATCTGGAGCATTATTATCACGAATTGAATAATATTGTTGTAAAGTGCGATCCAATAATTCATTATTCTTTGTTTGTAAGTTAATGGCCCCACTACTAATAAAATTTTTCACTTCTTGATTATTAATTAAAAATAATAATTGTGGTACAGTTAATGGACTAAAACCTGTACCTAAGCCGGCATTATAAGAAAAATCATAGGTTTTATAAAAATCAAGATAATTACCCCCTTGGTCTTTACCAACTAACTGTAACGCAAAACGAACTTGGTAAGAAAATAATCCCAAGGATAAATCTAGGGGTTGAAAAGAAACTTCCCCATACTTATCATCCCCATTATCATATGGATAAGCTAAAATTTTTGGTTTTAACTCCAATTTATATTTTTGGTTTTTATAGATCACTTGCGTACCAGATAATTCCGCGCCGGTTCCATTTAACATTTCATTAACAGCACTATAATTATTTAAAATTCACTCTTCCCCAGCAAATCAATTACGAATTAAATCACTATCTTGTTTATTACTATATGAAGTTAAACTACTTTTTTCCGGAACAGTAAAATGAAGATAGGATTTTAAATTATCAGGATTAGCTGTCCCATTACTATTAAGTAGTGGTTTTGACAGACGCTTATTAATTTCACTGGCAATAGCATTATCTAATGGAATCGCATTAGCTCATGGATCTTTATCATAAAATGAAGATTCCACGACAACAG
Organism: Spiroplasma syrphidicola EA-1; assembly: GCF_000400955.1. Taxonomy (NCBI): domain Bacteria; kingdom Bacillati; phylum Mycoplasmatota; class Mollicutes; order Entomoplasmatales; family Spiroplasmataceae; genus Spiroplasma; species Spiroplasma syrphidicola. The sequence goes on along the minus strand of NC_021284.1, from coordinate 322,616 downwards.
CATAAATAATCCCCCCAAGGGCTCCTAAAATAATAATTGCCGCCAAAGAAATCATAACTTTTAAATTAGTTTTACGCCGTGAACGGTTTGCTAATGGTTTTGGTTTTTGTTCGCTTGTCATTTACACTTCTCCTAATTAAAAATTACTATTCTTCTTCTCGTTCTTCTTCGGTTCATACATGTTTTTGCTGTAAAACATGATTTTTTTGATTTGCTTGTTCATTTAAGCTGTGCTTATCGTGTTGATGTTTAATAACTTCAGCTTGATAGAGGATTTGACGACGACGTTCTAATTCCTCTAATTTTGCTTCATTTGCTTGAAATGATTTTTCTTCTGCTAAATATTCAAACCCTTTACGCATTTTCCATTGTTTTTTAACTTCTCGTCAAAAGAAAAAATACATCACAAAAGTGATTAAACAACAAAGCGGTAAAATAATAACAGCTGTTAAAAAGTATTGATTAAAATTGTGATAAATGATGGCAAAAGAAGCTAACAGACTAAAGGTTAAAACATAATAAGAACTGTTAAAAATTGTGGCCAAAATAATTCACGGTTTAACACTTTCAGCTCGACGTACTTTAATGGCCGGAATTCCAATAAAGACAAAAAAGAAAATTCCAACAATAAGGCCACAAACACCTCCAATAATATAATTTATTTTATAAGCTCCATGGTCCATTGCTCCAATGACATCTTTCAAATGATTATACGCCATTGCACAACCCGCGGCAACAAAATAACCCATTATCATTGCTAAAAAAGAAAACGCAAAAATTAATAAGCGAGCCATAATTTCTGTTTTGGTATTTCATTGAAGCGCTAATCCTGCGCGTTTATCTGCTACTTTCCCAATCATTGTTTTTTACCTCCGTTGTTATTTTCTTAATTCCCGAATTTGTTCCGCAATTTGGTTTTCCACATTGCGATAGTATTTTTTATTATTACTGATAAGTGATCAACATCCTAATGTAAAACACAAAGTTGCAAGAACAGTTACAGCTAACAGAATAATTTTGGCAATCATCGTATCCTTAATAACTGCGTTATTTAACTGTAAATAGATTAGTTGGCTAATTCCCATTGCAATAACGATAACATTATTAATTGTCCCTATTATCAAAATAATTTTAGTTCAAATCCGGACAGTTCTGATTGTTCGAGCTAAAAACATTGGTAACATTGTTAAGAAAAAAAGCGAAACTCAAGCAATAACAAAAATTACAATTAATAAGACAACAATCCATGAGTTTTGGTTAATTAAGTCCCCACCAAACCCACCAGTTAAACCTTGTAGTAAGGCAAGAATTGTTTGGGCGGCAATTTGGGCTAATGACTGAACATAGATTAACGCTGGGATTAAAATCAAGAGTTGACCAAAAATAATAAAAATACGAGCGCTAATTTCTTTTTTGCCTTGAAAATAATAACTAGTAGCTTCAACATCATAAAAATATGGCAACTTTTGATTAGCTCCGCGCTGTTTTAAATTATAGGTTCCTAAATTTCTGACTGCGCGATTAGGAATTGGCTGTTCCATTTTTTTTAAATGATTGGGGCGGTTATCTTCGACAAATTCAATATGATGATTAATTACACCATCCTTTTGACTATTTTTATTTTGTTTTTCTCCTCGTGCCATTTTTATAACTCCTTATCACTTAAATTATTTTTAAATAAAATACTTGTTGTAAGGGCTTTATTTAAACGATGTTGTTGATGTAAAGCTGATGTTCATAATAATAAACTACCAATAAAAACGAAAATTACTGTTCCCCCAGCTAAAATTATTCCTGGTAAATTAAGTTTGACTGGTAAATAAAAATAACAAAAAATACTTAAACCTAATAAAACAACACTGTATAATATACCAATTGTATTATAAATAATCCCAACTCTTTTAACTAGTTTAATGTTACGAACAATTAATGTTGGAATTACAAATACTAATGAGAAAATTACTCCACATGAGGCAATCACAACAGTAATTGCTCGAAAAGCCCCATCAGCAATCCCAAATTCATTAAAAATAGCTGGAATTGGTAATTTACTAGCCGCTAAAGCCCCAAATGAAGCGGAAATAATTATAATTACTCCTAACATTAATAACTGTGAAAAAAGAATACAAAAGCGACCAATTATTTCACCACCATTGCTAAAATACATTCTGCTTAGCGCTGGATTATGTGTTGAATCAATTGTTGAAATTGTTGCTCCTTGTTTTTTTCCCATACTTTACCTCATTTTAATTATAGGTAGATTATAACATTTTATCGGTAAATAGCCATTAAAATAATCTGCCATTATTTCAGAAAATAAAAAATCTTATTTAAATAAGATTTTTTATTTGATAACTTGTAGATAACCATCTAATGTAACTTGAACATCTTTGCCAGCATCAATAGCATCGGCGGTAATTTTTGAAGAATAATATTCCTGTTTACCAGATTGTTTTGAACGATTAATTGCTGTGGCAATCTCGGTATAATCAATTACATATTTTGAGCGATCAGTTGAAACATTATCATCTCAAAGATTATTTTGAATTAAAATATTTCAAATATCATCAAGAACTTTTTCTTGATTCTGACTATCTGCTTGTGATATAGATACTAAGTCTAAAGTGATTTTTGGTTGGTAAAAACCTTCATTAATTAATTTTACTGTTATTTTTAAGTCCCCATTAAAACGCGGATCATTATGCTTATTAATCCCAATTAAATTAATATCATTGCTTAATCCTAATTGTGGTCAATTTTCTTTAATTATCATGCTTCAATTTGTTGTATCAAAAATGCTAAAATCTGGTAAAAGTGGTAGATTTTCATTTTTTAATAAATCAACTGCCCCAGTTCAAATTTGATCAATAATTTTATCAATGTTTTCTTGATCAGCCCTTACAACCTTAATTTCCAATGGTCCTAAAAATGTTGCGGGCATTTCAATCGCATGTTTATCAATTATTCCTTTAATACGTAAAAAGCTAAGATTTTCTTGGCGCGGTTTTGCTAAAATGTCAAAAGATGTTGACCCTCCAAAATCTGGTTCCTTAACTTCTTCTCAACTAATCTCATAATTTTGGTATTGCTCAGATATTTTAAAGTTTTCAACGCCAACCATTGTACTTTGAACGCTATCTCAAACTGTTTGTTTTAGTAAATCTGGAGTAAAATTAACAGCCGGTAATTCAACAGCCATATTATCTTGGTATCTAATTCAATTAAAATTAACCGTAATTTTACCACTATAACTTAGTCCAGGTTGATCGGCCCCACCATTATATTCTAAAACTCAACTTGCTTTTGCCATTCTATTTTCTGGGGGAAACATTAGTTGAGAAAAATTATACGCGCTTTTTTCTGTTGGCGCATTATTTGTTAATCCTTTTTCAACGACTTTTTTTCAAATGAAATCATCAAAACCTTTACCAGAATAATACTGATATTCTGTTACATCAAAATATTCAGCATCTAAATTAACCTCTTGGCTAATATCAAAAGTTGCCTCTTTAACAATCGTGAAACGAATTGTAATTACCCCAGTATAGCGAATCGATGGATCATCACGAAAAGTTAAAACAAGATAACCTTCCTTTTTTTGACCATTAACTGTTGGTTCTTCATTATTTTTTTGGTCGGTAATATCTAAAATGTTGAAATTAATATCATCTTTAAGACGGCCTTCACTAATCGCTGTGGATAAGATTAATTGATTAATATCGGTTCCTGCATTTTTTACTTTAACAAGATCAGTTAAAGTAAAGTCAGTGGTAGCATTAATTTTACCTTGAGTAATTGAAGTGCTATCTTCGCCCCCACAAGCCACAACTGTTGTTGCTGTTGAACCAGCTACCACAATACTTGTTAAAAAACCTAATAATTTTTTCATAATCTCACCTCATTTCGATTGCATAATAAAATATAAGTATATTATATCTGATAATTTATTTAGAATAAATAGTATTAAAGCGGAAAGTAATTATTTGTAAATTTGGTGGTAATTGCCCTGTTTGTGCGGTAATGCGAATATCTAATACGGTATAATCTTGATAATTATCAACATTGTGATTAATAACAGCTTGCGCTCAATTATTAAAATTCCCAGTATCTGAATGTGTTTTATTAACAGGCAAAATCTCAATATTATAATCACTTGTAAAAGCTGATATATAATTTTCTTTTGTCATTCCTGCTAAAATATCTAATTTTGGTTTAGTAACTTTATCTAAATTAACAGCAAATTGTCATGTTTGATTAATTAATTGTTCTTTAATCGCGTTACTAATTTCACTTGCACTTGTAAAATTTTGCTTTAAAGTAATTGTGTTTAGGTTTGCACTATTATACAAATTACTACTTCAATAATTAACAAATAACTCATTACGTTTTCGTAAATCATTAATAGCATATTTGGTATTTTCCGTTGTTGTTGCTAAATTTGTTACATAATGTAAATTAGGGTGGTTAATTGTAATATAATTTTGGGCTTTTGGTTGTTTTGTTCCTAAACCGCCAAAATCAAGAACTAAATCTTGTTGCTCTTGTATTTTTCTTTTAAACATTTGATAATCTTTGTCTTCAAAACGCGCATGGGTTTGGAATGGTAAGGCATTCCACTTAAATAGCCATTTATTTTCTGTAGAAGTTGGGTTCGCTAAAATATCATTTCCAATGCGAAGAATTGCGTCTCGTAACGGCTCTTTACCATCTAAAATTTGAGCAATATATTTTTTTAAATCAACTCCAAAAATATGTTGTAAAGTTTCTCCCTCTGGTAAAAACATAAAGTAAAATTCTTCAGGCTTTGTTAAATCTAGTTTTTTTGGTTTAATTGTTTGATATCATTCTTTTCAATCATTAGGAACACTTTCCACAGGCAAGGCTAACCCTGGATTTTTTGATGTTTCAATAACATTTTTTAAAAAAACAAATAACTGGGCAATATATTTTTCTTTGATATTAATTGTATGTCTTTCTAACTTTTTCTTTTCGGCATATTGGGCCAAGGGTGATATTTTGGCTTTATTATTTGATTCACTAAAAACTGTGTCAATATCAAACAAATAATTATAACTATTCAAATAGACCGGTAAGTTTTCAAATACTGGATCTTTTGTGTTAACTGATGAAATAACAAAATTACTGTACGGATTAAAATTACCAACAAATTCTTTGTCTTCACCTTTATTAGCGTTATAAAACTTATCAAAATATTGTTCATAACTTTGATATACTTTATCAGCAAAGTTTAGCGGATTAGTACTTTCCCCCGGGACCATTAAACCATTAGCTTGATCTCCAACAATGTTAGTTTGATTTTCTCAAATAACATTATCAGCAAGATTTTTATGCATTGAATTACCTAATTTAAATTCAAAAAAGTTTGATAAAAATGATTCCATTCCCACAAACATTGTTGGCATGATAATTAATTGTGATTGTAATTCTCCATTATATTTAATTTCTAAATTTAATAAATTCTTAATTATATTAAACTTATTATTTTGGACATCACTTAATTCTAACGTTTTCGTACGCAAGGGATTAGTATAGATGTTAACAATTTCAATTTTGTCTGGTTCAGGATATTTATCTTTATAAAGAAAATTTTTACTAATATAAGCCTTAGGGGCTGTTTCAAAAATATAATTATAGGCATACTCTAAACGTAATGATGTTGATTTAACAACGATTCGCTCAGAGGTTTTATTATTTAAATCCCTTTTAATAACTTGTTTTTCAAATGTTGGTTGGTTAAGAGGGTTATCTCGTAACGGTGTATAGGCAAAGTCAACTTGAAAATATTCACCCTTATCTAAATTTGGTAATGTTCCATCCGTTTCAATTCCCCCATAACTTAAAACTTCTGATAAAAATCAAGCGGCTAAATAAGTCATTGGGATTAAAGCCCCTAAATATAAGGCTGCACAACAAGCAATAATAATACTTTTCCGTTTTGAATGAACGCTAACGTGCTTTGTTATTTTGTTAACATTACTTCAAGTTCCGCGATTTTTGCCCTTATTTTTCGCCATTAGCACCCCACCTTTGAATTAGTATAAATTTACTATCTATAGATTATTATAGCAAATATTTTTAATTCCCATTATTATTCTCTTGATTTATCAAAAAATGGAAAAAAAATTAACCGAAAAAGAAAAAAATCTAACATAATGTTAGATTTAAATATGAATTGCGTGTCCTTCTAAACCATGGACAGCTTCCATAATCATTTCTGATAAAGTTGGATGGGGAGTAATTGCCCGTCCTAAATCATAAATTGTTCCTTCCATTTCCATACATGTTGTAATTTCAGAAATCATGTCAGTGGCTGTTCCACAAATCATATGAGCTCCTAAAATTTCACCATATTTTGGTTCACAAATAATTTTAACAAATCCATCAGTTTCCCCATCCGCTAAGGCTTTTCCATTTGCGGCAATTGGGAATTTAAAGGCTTTGTAGGGAATTTTTGCTTTGATTAATTCATCTTCGGTTTTTCCAACAACGGCAACTTCCGGATATGAATAAATACAAGCTGGAATTTTATTATAATCAATTTTTTGATTACGCCCTTTAATGTTGTCAACAACAATTAACCCCTGCACTGAGGCAACATGGGCCAACATTGCTTTCCCAACAACATCACCAATCGCGTAAACTCCTGGTAAGTTAGTACGACAACCATCATCAACAACAATACTTTGGCGTTCATTAATATTTAGCCCAATATTTTCAAAACCATTAATAATTGGTTTACGACCAACAGATACTAAACAATAATCTGTTTTTAAAACAACTTCTTCACCTTTATCATTAGTGTAATGAACTGCTTTATCTTTAATTTCTTTGATTTTAACATTTGTTTCAATTTTAACTTTGTTTTTGATTAATAATTTTGTCATTTCATCACGAACATCTTTGTCCAGAATTTCTAAAATTGTATCTAACCCTTGTAAAATTGTTACTTCTGTTCCTAAACGACGGTATAAACAAGCAAATTCAACGCCAATTACACCACCCCCAATAACAGCAAGTTTTTTGGGAATTTTTGGTAATTTTAAAGCTTCGGTTGAAGAAATAACATAACCAGCTTTAAAACCTTCTTCAAAACCAGGTAATGGTAGCATTCGACTTGTACTTCCTGTTGCAATAACTAAGTTGTCACAACTATATTTTTTACCATCAACTTCAATTGTATTTTTATCAAGCGCTTTAGCTGTTCCTTTAACAATTGTGACTTTATTTTTCTTTAATAAAAATTCAACCCCACTTGTTAATTTATTAACAACTTTACTTTTACGATCTTGCATTTTCTCTCAATTAGGGGCAATTTTACCTAAATCCCCAATATCAATTCCATAGGTGTCAGCATGCTGAATAATGTCATAAACTTTTGAGCTTTTTAATAATGCTTTTGTTGGAATACAACCAACGTTTAGACATACTCCTCCGTAATATTCTTTTTCGACAATCATTGTTTTCAACCCTTCTTGGGCTGCTTTAATTGCACAAACATATCCACCAGGACCAGCACCAACAACAATAACATCAAATTTATCCATAATTCTTGTTACCTCTCTATTTTTTTATGATTCTATAATAGTAATAAGGCTGGTGATTCAAGTAACGCACTTACTCGTTGTAAGAAACGCCCTCCATCAGCACCATCAATTAGACGATGATCAATTGTTAATGATAATGGTAAGATTGAACTAATTTCAATTTCATTATTGGCATTAACAACTGGTTTTTTTTCAATTGTTCCAACTCCTAAAATGGCTACTTCTGGGAAGTTAATTACTGGTGTTGCAATTTCAACTCCCGCTGACCCAAAGTTACTAATTGTAAAAGTTCCATCGCGCATTTCATCGGCTTTTAATTTACGATCACGGGTACGAGTTGCTAAATCATTAATTACTGCCCCAATTTGTAGGACATTTAATTGATCAACGCCTTTAACAACGGGAACCATTAAACCATTAGCCGTATCAGTTGCCATTCCAATATTGTAATATTCTTTATAAATAATTTCTTCACTTTGTTGATCATATGAAGAATTTATAATTGGGAATTCTTTTAAGGCAATTGCACATGCTTTCATAAAGAATGGCATATAAGTTAATTTAACCCCTTGTTTTTCCGCTTGCCCTTTTAATTGCGCTCTAATTTCAATTAATTTTGTGACATTAACATTTTTAATTAATGTTGTTTCAGCAATCACTGTTTTTGCCAAAGTCATTTGTTTGGCAATTGCCTTACGAATTGATGACATTGGTTCACGTTTAACATTTCCTGACACTTGAATGTTAGGGATTGTAATTGGTGCTCCCCCAATTGATGGCCCACTAGCACTAGGTGCTGAGGTTGGTCCAGCTAATAAATCAGCTTTCATAATTCGCCCATTTGGACCACTTCCTTTGATTTTTGATAAATCAATTTTCATATCAGCGGCCATTTTTCTAACAATTGGTGTTGCTAAAATATGTTCATTATTTACTGCGTTATTATTTGTTGCTGGTAAACCACGTGATGGTAAAACAGCATTTGAAATTGGTACCGCTCCAACTACACCAGCCGCTTTTTCTTCTTCAACTGGTTCAGCAGGAGTAGACGCTGGGGCTGGTGATGCTTCTGGCGCATCGCCTTTCCCATCATCAATTTCAACAACAACATCACCAACATAGATGACATCGCCAACTTTCATATTAATTTTTGTAATGATACCATCACATGGTGAATAAATTTCGGCATTAACTTTATCAGTTTCTACTGAAAACATTTCATCGCCATCTTTGACTTTATCTCCAACTTTGATATTGATGGCTCCAACTTTTCCTTCCGTTAGACCTTCCCCAATATCTGCAAATTTAAATTTAACCATTTTCCTCTTCCTCCCAATTAGAATTGATAATCTAACACTTCTTTAATTTTAACAACAATTTTTTGAACTGATGGTTGGTGGAAATGTTCGCCACGATCAAATGGCACAATGATATCATATCCTGTTACACGAGCACAAGGTGCTTTTAAATATTCAAAACATTTTTCATTAACAGTTGCAATTACTTCAGCGGCAACTGAGAAAGAACGAACTGCTTCATGAACAACAATTAAACGACCAGTTTTTTTAACTGATTCAATTACCATTTCACGATCTCATGGTTGAATTGTTCGTAAATCAATTAAATCAACACTAACGTTTTTGCCTTCTCCTTTTAATTGTTCAATTGCTTTTTCACAATCCCCAACTTGGGCACCATAAGTCACAATTGTCACGTCAGTTCCTTCTTGTACTTTATAGCCTTCCCCGATTGGTAAAGTATAATATTCATCAGGAATATCTTGTTTAAATGCCCGATAAATTTTTGTTGGTTCTAAGAATAGCACTGGATCTGGTGATTCAACAGCGGCTAATAATAGTCCTTTTGTATCAAATGGTGTTGAAGGAATCACAACTTTTAACCCAGGATTATGAGCAAACATTGCTTCCATTGCTTCTGAGTGATGTTCTAAGGCACGAATTCCTCCTCCCATTGGCATTCTAATTACCATTGGGCAAGAAAAACGACCACGTGAACGGTTACGCATACGCGCAACATGGGTAAATAATTGTTGGATAATTGGATATGAGAATCCTTCAAATTGAATTTCCACAACTGGTTTTAAACCATTAATTGCCATTCCAACTGCTGTCCCAACTAAAGTTGCTTCGGCAATTGGCGCATCAAAACAGCGTTCTTCACCATATTTTTGTTGTAATCCAACTGTTGCTCGGAAAACTCCCCCTTCATATCCAGCATCTTCACCATAAACAATCACATTTTGGTGTTTTTCCATTGCTAAATCTAAGGCATGTGTTAACGCCTGAATATTATTCAAAACTGCCATTAGTGGTGTCCTCCTTTACTTGGATATGCTTCAAAAAATGCTTTTGCTTCTTCATATTGTTCTGCTAAAAAATCTGGCATTTCTTGATATGTATAAGCAAAAATATCTTTTAAATCAACATTATTATTTGCTTCAACTCAAGCAAATTCATCTTTAATAAACTGATCTTGTTCAGCATCTAGTTTTGTTTGTTCTTGTTCTGATCATTTTTTCTTTGCGATTAAATATGCTTTTAAACGAATTAATGGATCATTTTTAATTTGTTCTTGATGATTTTCTTCATCACGATAAACTTTTGGATCATCAGCGGAAGAGTGAGCTCCGATTCGATATGTTTCACATTCAATTAATGATGGTCCTTCCCCTTTACGAGCTAAAGCAATTGCTTCTTGGACAGCCCCATAAACAGCAAAGAAATCGTTTCCATCAACTAAAATGTTACGCATTCCAACAGCAATTCCTTTAACAGCAAAATTAATTGCTTTTGTTGCTTTTTTTCGTGGGGTTGAAATCGCAAATTGATTATTTTCCACAATAAAAATTGCTGGAACTTCATGCAATTTAGCAAAGTTCATTGCTTCATAAAATTCTCCTTCTGAAGAACCTCCATCACCAGTTGTTGTTAAAACAACTCCCCCAGTTTTATTATATTTTTCAGCAAAAGCTAACCCTGTTGCATGTGAATATTGTGTTGCAATGGGAATATTAACAGGTAAAACATTAACCCCTTCTGGTGTTTTTGCTCCCATTTCATTTCCACATCAATATAACATAATATTACGCATTGGAATTCCGGCTGTTAATCATGCGGCATTATTTCGATATGCTGGTGAAAATCAGTCTTTTCCTTTAATTATTTGCATTGCATAGGCTACTTCAGTGGCTTCTTGCCCTGTTGATGATAAGAATGATAACATTCTTCCTTGACGTTGCACTTTGTTTTGAAAATCATCTTGACGGCGTGATAAACACATTAGTTTATAAGCTGCTAAGACATCTTCATCACTAATTTTTGGCATTAATTCTGGTTTTAGAATTTTCCCAGTATTATCCATGATTTGTAATTTTTCATTTTTCAATGCATCAAATTTATCAAAATACATAGTTTTCTGTTCCTTTCTTATTTATGAACGATTGTTTCTAAAATTTCGGCGCGTGTAAATTTGTCGCCAAAAATTTTTGCTAAATCAAAGTGCTCTAAGACCTTGCTAATATCTTCAATTTGATACTTACAGTTAACTAAAGCTGCTTCTAATTGTTCGGTTCCTTCTCATCCTAAAAAGTCCCCAAAAAATTTAATTTCTTGAATTATTGAATTCTCAACATTCATTCTTACATCAAGTGTCCCTTTTCCCTCAAACCTAATTTTGTTTTGAAAGACAAAACTGGGGTTTTTACCATAAATCCATTCTCAAGTACGATATTTTTCCTCTGCTAACTTATGAGCTGCTGAGATGATATCTGCTGGAATTGCTTGAACAACTGTTCCTTGTTCAATAAGTTCTTGGATAATAAAATCCATGAAATCATCGATTGAAAGATCTTGTTTTAATAATGGTTTAATGTTTGTTACACGGGCTGGAATTGATTTAATTCCTTTTGAGATAATCTTTGATTGATCAACATTTAAATATTTTCCCATTTTACTTAAATCAACATTAAATAAAAAGGTTCCATGATGAAGTAAACGTTCTTTATACTGGAATTGCGCATTCCCTGAAATTTTTTTACCATCAATTTCAATGTCATTTTTGCCAGCAAACTGAGCATTTAATCCTAATTTGGTTAACACATCAATAAATGGTTGCAAAATTGTGTGATAGTTTTTAGCCATCGCACTATTTTTATCTAAAATAATTGAAAAGCATAAGTTTCCATCATCTTGATAAACTGCTCCACCCCCAGATGCTCGTCGGGCCACTTTAACATGATCATCATTCGCCAATTTTTGATTAACTTCTTCGTAAGTGTTTTGATTTTTGCCTACAATTACAGTGTTATGGTTTTTTCACAAAAACAAAATTGGCGTTGGTAGATCACTTTTTAATAAATACTCATCTAATGCTAGATTAAAATAGACATCGTTATCATTGCTTTTAAAGCATAACATAGCTAATTCCTAACTCACTATTTTTTAAAATAGTTTAGTCCTAAAACTTCTAGGCCAGCTAGGGTAATAAAATTATATGGTTTGTTAAAATGTGGTAAAAAGAAAATATCAATTAATGGTAACTCATCAATTGTTACTCCTTTCATGATTGCTAATGAAAACATATACATTACTTCAGTATGATTATTTTCTGAACCAACTTGGGCTCCAATGATTTTTCTTGTTTTTTTATCTCAAACAATTTTAATAATTACATTTTTATACGATGACATAAACTCTGGGCGATCATTATCACTAAAAGTAATTTGGTCATAATCAATCCCTAAATCTTTTGCAACAGTTTCGGTAACCCCTGTTGAAGCTAAACACCATCCAAAAACATTAATAGCATTTGAACCTTGGAATCCTGGTGATTCTAGGCCAGCTGGTTTAATAATATTAACCGCTGCTACTACTCCTGTTCGAACAGCATTTGTTGCTAAAGCAATATATGCTGATGTTTGTTTAGCGTTGTCATAAACTTCAACACAATCCCCAACCGCATAAATATTTGGATCAGATGTTTGCATATATTGGTCAACCATAATTGCGCCATTTTTATTTAAATCAACAACATTTTCTAACATTTTTGTTGCTGGGCGGAAACCAACTGCTCAAATTACTAAATCAGCTGGATAAGAACCTTTATCAGTCACAACATGACTAACAACATTGTTTTTTCCATCAAATTTAACAACTGTTTCTCCACCACGGAAAGTAACACCATCACGAAGCATTGCGCCTTCGACACAATCAGTAAATGGTTTATCATAATAACGTGGCATAATACGATCTGAAATATCAACTAGAGTAACATTTTTACCTTTTTGATAAAAAGCATCTACTAATTCAATTCCAATATAACCAGCTCCACAAACAACAACATTTTTAATGTTATCATCTTCATTGGCATTTTTTACAATCTCCCCATGTTGATATCATTTAACAATATGAACACCTTCTTGTTTAATTCCTTCAATTGGTGGAATAATTGGTCATGAACCAATTGCTAACACTAATTTGTCATAATTGTCCTCGAATTCTTCATTTGTCTGTAGATTTTTAACACGAATTTTTTGGTTTTTGTTATCAACCCCAATTACTTCGTGTTCCATATTAACTTTAATACCTTCACTTGCTAAAATCTCTGGTGAAGCATAAAATAATCCTTGCGGATCTTGTACTTCCCCCGAAACTCAAAGGGCGATTCCACACCCTAAGAATGAGATGTTGTTATTACGATCATACGTTACAATTTCAGCGCTTGGATCTAACCTTCTTAAAGTTCGAATCGCTGTTGTTCCGGCATGATTTGCTCCTACTACTATAATTTTCATTACTGATATAACTCCTTTCTAATATCTCGATAATTTTCCTACTTTTAGCTTTTCATCGTTTAACTAAAAAAATAAGATAAGTTATATCTTGTATAATTATATACTTTATTTAAATTTTTTTTATAAAAAAGTTATTTTAATAAAAAAAATCTCTTTCCATTTTTTGGCTAATTTTGCCGGTAGTTCAAAATAAAAAAGCCTGCTAACAGGCTCAGAATGATTAATTATTTGTTTTTATCAAAGTGCTTAATAAATCAGCGATTTTCGATTGGTAATAAGCGCGGAGTTTGATCATTAGCATTAATTTTATCTAACTCACGGTCAATGCGATAAATCCGCGCATCCAAATTATCTAAAAACGACAATATTTCTGCTTCTAATAAATGGGGTTCAACGGGAGAACCAAATTCTAATTTACCATGGCTTGCTAAAACTAAATGTTCTAGTAATAAGACTTTATCATCAACAATCCCATTTTCTTTGGCAATACGATGAATTTCATTACCCATAATTGAAATATGACCAAGCAGTTTTCCCGCTAAAGAAAAATCGCTAACAGTTCCAACACTAATTTCAATTACTTTTCCTAAATCGTGTAAAATTACACCACACCCTAAGAGTTCAAAATCAATTAAACGATCAGAATAAATTGTTCGTAAACTTTCGGCCATTTTTAGCATTGTTAAGCTATGTCATAGTAATCCTGATTTAATTTCATGATGATTACGGATGGCAGCTGGTCAAACTTTAAAATCTTCCCCATATTGTAATAAGATTAGTTCCATCATTTTTTTATAAACTGGTTCTTGTAAATTATTAACAAAATTAGTAATCTCTTGATACATTTCTTCGGCATTAATTGGTGCTGTTTCTAGAAAATCATCTAAATTAATTTCGCTTGGATCAACAATATTATAACTATTAATTTTTGCTTGTAAAATGCGACGATATTCAATAATGTTTATGTTAACTTCATAAAAGTTCCCTTTAACTCATGTTTCTAAATCAAGGGGTTTCGCATCTCATAATCGTGCTTCAATTGTCCCGGTTTTATCTTTTAGGGTAATTGATAAATATGTTGTCCCATTTGTTGCCACTCCTTGGGCAACTTTTTCGGCTAAAACTGTTAATTGTAAGTTTGAACCTTCTTTTGTTAAATCCTTAATTTGCATACAGCACCTTCTTTCTGTAATTACTTACAATAATAATCCTGGATTTGATAATAAGTATGCGACATAATGGGCAAACTTACTTGCTTCGGTAATATCAATAATCATTTCATTATATGCTAAAGTAATTACCATGATATCACGGATTGCAATATCATTTTTTTCAACAACTACTGGCTTTTTGAAAATAATGCCCATCCCAATTGCGGCTGAATGATGTTCAGGAATTGTTAAAGTCCCTCTTGTTACGCCAAAATCGCCAAAATTAAAAATTGAGAAAGTTGAATTTTCGTAATCAAAGGCTTCACTATTATCATCATATTCCTTTACAGCTAAGGCATTACATTTTGTTGCAATTTCTTTAATTGTGTCATCTTTTAAATCAAATAAAACTGGCGTTGAAATTGTTGTATCATTGTCTAAACTAACAGCAATATTGTAAATTCATTTAAAAATAACACTTTGCGTTCCTAAGTTAAAACTAGCATTTAACAGCGGGAATTTTTTTAACCCACTGTGAACTGCTTTTACAAAAAATGGTAATAATGTTAACTCAATATTTTGTTGTAAATAAGCTTCGCGCATAATTGTTAATAAGTTAACCAATTCAGTCACATCAACTTCAATATCTAAAAAAGTTTGGGCATTTTTATTAGGATTTTTTAATAATCGTGCAACACGGCGATAAGCATGCGGACTTAATTTTACCTCACTACTAATATTATCATTGTCTTCCTGACGAATATCATGTGGTTCTTCAACATTTTTTGTTAAATCAGCAATAATTTCCCCTTGTTCAAAACTAGGTTGTTCTGAACTTAATGGTCCTGGTTCTTCGGGACTTGGGGTTTGCACAATATTATTATCCTCTAATTCTTGTTCCATTAATTCTTCATTAAAATAAATAATTTCCGTTGGAGTTGGTTCAATTTCAACTTGCCCTGGTTCAATATTACTTTCATGATTTAAATCATTTTGAATATCACTATACATTCGATGGACAAATGTTTTTGATAATTCATCACGGAAAGGTTGTTGTTTTTTAAAGCTTGAATGTTCTGATAACTGGTCAACATCAACATCGGAAATTAAATTGTTAATAATTTCTTCTTGAATATCAACAGTATTAGTTGCTGTTTCAACGTTTTGTAAGTTTTTACGTAAACTATTCATATTTGAAATAAAATCTTTGTCCGCTGCAACTGGTTGGGAAGTATTATTTACTTCCTCTGTTAATAAAACTGATGTTGTCGTAATTTCATCGCCAAAAGCAAAAGTTTGATTATTTCCTTCTGGTGGTGTTGGTCCAACTGGTTCTGTAATTGGTGGTGTTGATTGTTCATTTAATACTGGCTCAATAATTTCTTCGGTTAATTCAATTGAATCAGAATTTTCTCCTGCTACTTTCCGAGCTAATAATGTTTCAATTAACTCTTCACGAAAAATTTCTGTTTCGGTTTTTTTATTTTGATTATTATCAAAACGAACATTAGTAAAATTTGATTTATTATAAATGTTTTTTTGATCATGATGATTATAATGGCTAGCTTGATTATTTAATTCCAGTAAAATATCACCTGTATTAATTACTTTATTTTCATAAATACTTAAATTAGTTACAACTCCTGGACCAGGAGCTTTAATTTCATAAACCCGGCTTTGTGTAACAACATTAACTAATTTATCATCTTTTTGGACTAGTTGCCCCTCTTTTACAAAAACATTATCAATGATTCCCTTGCGATTATCATCGGCCTCAAAAAAAATTTTTCCCATTGTAAATCCCCTTTTTCTTTAATTATCTTATCATAAAATTAATTGTTTAAATATTTTTCTGCTAATTCTTGGTACATTAACTGCATCTTTGTTTTTGCCCCTTGGGCACTTTTATCAACACAAACAAAATAGAATTTAATTTTCGGTTCCGTCCCACTGGCACGAACAGCAAATCAACTACCATCAGCAAAATAAAATTTTAATAAATCTTGTCCCGGCATATTATATAATCCGGTTAAATAATCTTCTTTTTTAACACAGCTAATTCCATTTAAAGCTGGTAAAGTGTTTTCGCGTAATGTTTTTAACATTCCTTTAATAATTTCTGGTCCTTCTACCCCAGTACGAACTAAATTAACGGTATTACAATAATAGTAACCAAATTTTTCGTATTGTTCATTTAGGATATCTAAGAATGATTTCCCTAAGTTATGATAATATCAACATGCTTCGGCAATAACTAATGATGCTTGAATACCATCTTTATCGCGCACAATGTCTTTTAAAACATAACCATAAGCTTCTTCAAACCCAAATAGGAATGTTCGATTTTGGTTTGGTGCTTTTGCCATTTGATCACCAATTCATTTAAAACCAGTTAAAGTTTTCACAACTTCAACCCCATAACTTTCCGCTACTTTATCTGATAAATTTCCAGTTACAAAAGTATTATACATTACCCCATTTGTTGGTAAAGTATTATTTTTTTGATAGTGCGAGAATAAATATTCTAATAAGACAGGCGCTGTTTCATTTCCTGTCATTAAATAATATGAGTTATCCCCTTGCCGAATTCCAATTCCTAATCTGTCAGCGTCAGGATCATTTAAAATAATAATATCAGCATTATGTTTTTGGGCGTATTTAATTGGTAAATCAAAACACTCAGCTAGTTCTGGATTTGGATTTGGGGCATAAGTAAAATCAGGATCATTATTAAACTGTTCTTCTACTATAATAACATCATAACCACATTCTCTTAAAATCCGTGGTGTTCAATCTTTACTTGTCCCATGTAGATTGGAAAAGACAATTTTGATATTGCGTTTTTGTCCTGGATAAAATTGCATTGCTTTTACATCTTCAACATAATTTTCTTCCACTGTTTGAGAAACAAATGTTAACAGTTCGGGTTGGGGATGCAAATTTAAAGTAAATACTTCCTCTTTAATTTTCAAATAATTTTCCCCAATAACATCAGTATCAACTGGTAAAAATTGGCTCCCATTATGATCATAGATTTTATACCCATTATATTCGCGTGAATTATGGCTAGCGGTAATAATTACTCCGGCTGTTGCCCCAATTTTACGAATTGTATACGACACCATTGGTGTTGGACGCAAATCATTATTATGAAATAAAATTGCTTTAACCCCATTCGAAGCAAATATCTCCGCCACTTCTTGAGCAAATTTTTCAGAAAAATGACGATTATCATGCCCAATTATAACCCCTTTTTCTTTTAAATCAGTTAGGGAGTATTTTTTTTGTAAAAATTGTAAAAAAGCTAAGGTTGCTCGACGAATTGTATATAAGTTCATTTTCCCTGTTCCCGGACCAATTAAACCACGCAACCCCGCTGTTCCAAATTCCAAATCACTACTAAAGGCTTCAAGTAACTCTTGTTCTGACATGGCCTTGAATTGTGCCCCCAATTCTGGTTCTAAATCTTTCGCATTTTTTCATAAATTTAAATTATCAATATAAGACATAATTGTTTCCCTCTTTCTTAAATTAAGTATACTATGTTTTATTAGTAATATTCTAGTCAAAATAATCACTTTGTAAAAAAAATAAAAAAAATAATATGGTTGCCATATTATTTTAAATTGGTGTTTCCAAATCGTATGTTCTTCCTTCAATAATGAAAATTAATAGTTCGGTAATACTAATAATATGTAAACCAGCGCGTTCAATATATTTTAATTGTTGCATTGTTGATGTAATAACTTTAATTTCTTCTTTTGTTTTAACATCCCGAATTTTTTCAATTAATTCATTATTTTCTTTTTTAAAGATGCGATCTAATTCAACATCATATTTTGGCATATTATAAGCTAATTCAATTTTTTCTTCCTCAAAAATTTTTGAAACCTCGGACAACATTTCAATTACTTTTGCTACTAATTCTTCTAAGTAGTGAACTAATTTATTTGATGGGGTATATTTAATAAAGTATCGACAAACATTTTTTGCATAATCAGCAATTCTTTCCACTTCCCGAACAATTGAAATAAATCCAACCGCACGGCGTAAATCACTGGCCACCATTTGTTGTTTGGCAATTTTTCATAATGACACATCAATAAAGGCCTCTTCCATCCGGTTAATTGTTTCATCCATATTAATTACCGCTTGGGCTAATTCAAAATCATTTTTTTGAATACTTAATAACATATCTTCATATTGATGTGTTGTAATTTTAATCATATCAATTACAATTTGTTTAATTTGTAATAAGTCATTTTCTACTCTAACACTCATCTTGCAGTTCCTCCTTATTCTTCTTGCTACTCAAAGCGACCAGTAATATATTTTTCCGTTTTTTTATTGGCTGGATGGGAAAAAATAATTTTTGTTTTATTATATTCAATTAATTCCCCTTTTAGGAAAAAGGCGGTGTAATCAGCTACCCGGGCAGCTTGCTGCATATGGTGGGTAACAATAATAATTGTAAAATCTTTTTTTAATTCTTGAATTAGTTCTTCAATTTTCGAAGTTGAAATTGGATCTAAGGCACTAGTTGGTTCATCCATTAATAAAATCTTTGGTTTCATCGCAATTGCTCGGGCAATACATAATCGTTGTTGTTGTCCTCCAGATAAAGCAAACGCCGAATCTTTTAAATTATCTTTTACTTCATCTCATAACGCGGCTTTTTTTAAACTATCAACAACTAAGCTATTTAATAATTTCTTGTCTTTAACCCCTTGGTTTCGTGGACCATAAGCAACGTTATCATAAATTGACATTGGAAAAGGGGCTGGTTTTTGAAATACCATCCCAATATCTGTTCGTAATTTAACAATATCGGTATCAGCATCATAGATATTTTTCCCGTTAATCGAAATTTCCCCTTCAAAAACTGTTTTTGGTTCCATATCATTCATTCGGTTAAATAATCGTAATAACGTTGATTTACCACAACCGGATGGACCAATAAAGGCCGTAACAGTATTTTCTTTAATATTCATTGAAATATTATATAATGCTTGCTTATTTCCCTTATAGAAAAAGTTAACATTTTTAACTTCAATTAAATTGGGATTATTATCCGATGAATCAAAAGCTGGTCTTTTTAAAAAACTTCTTGCGTCCATTATTTATCTCCTTGTTCTTTTTCAATTCGTGCTTGCTTACGAGCGCGTTGTTTGCGGAATCAGTGTTGTCATTTTTTCTCAATTTGCTCTTTTTTATCTTGATAGAATTCTTTTGAAAAAAAGTATTTTAATGCGATAAAACGATTTGTTCATTTTTGTTTAAAGCCAACTTTAACATAATCAGGGGCCATTTTTTTACCCAAGGTTGTCGCTGAGATATTTGCTAATAGAATTAAAACCATAATGGTAAAGGCTAATTCATACATAATTCGCATCGCATCAGCAGTTGAACCTTCTTTTGATAACATTAAGATTTGGGTTGTTAAACTTGCCCCTGGTGATAAGAAACCAGCAATTGGTAAACGAACAGCTGTTCCTAATGTTAAATAAACTGGGGCTGATTCACCAATTACCCGTCCAATTGCTAAAATAACAGCTGTTACAATTCCGGGCATCGCATTTGGTAAAACAACTTTAATTGTTGTTGCCGTTTTTGTCGCCCCTAATGCTAAGGATGCACTACGTAATGCTGGGGATACCCCTTGCAATGATTCTTCAATACTACGAATCATAATTGGTAAAATAACAATTGTTAAGGTTAATCCCGCCGATAAAATCGAAATTGGCAACTTACATACCCCAATAAAGAAAGCTAACCCAAAGGTTCCATAAATAATACTTGGTGTTGATGATAAAACATCAATTGCATAGCGGACAATACGTGCTAAACGACTATTTGGGGCAGCATATTCACTTAAATAAATTGCGACAATCATACTTAAAGGAATCGCAAAAATCATTGCACATATTACTAATAATAATGTTACTAGAAAAGCCGATAAAATTCCAGCCCCCTCACTATATGTTGAAGTTGAAATTAAATCATGTCATACCATCCCAAATAACCCTTTTCAAATAATCGTGACAAGGACTAATAAGGTAAAAGAAATTACAATAATTGTTGAGGATATTAGGAAAAAGAAACCAATTCCATCGCGAACTTTTTTAATCGTACGTGTTTGTTCAATTTTATTATAAAAAAGGCTATTCATTTTTTTAGCATTATAAGAACTACTTAAGGTTAGTTTTTTTCCTTTTTTAATCGTATGTAAATTTTTCTTACGGCTTTTAATTGCTTGCGAACTAATAACAATAATATTAATAATACAAACAAAAATAAATAGAATTAAACCAATTGCATATAATGCTGATTCATGCATTGGCCCTGAGTTTTCTAACATTTCCAACCCAATTGTTGAAGCAAGGGTTGTAATTGAAGAAAAAATAAAGTTTAAGAAACCATTATCAATTTTTAAGCCATCAGGCGCATTTCCGGCAATCATCATAACAGCCATTGTTTCTCCAATAATACGGGCAACTCCTAACATAATTGCCGTTACAATTCGAAATGATGCTGACTTTAAGACAATACGATAAGTTGTATGAGTTTTACTTAATCCTAAAGCTAATGATCCAAAACGGTAAGCTTCGGGAACATTTTCAATCGCATTAACTGATAAAGAAATCATAATTGGTAACCCCATAAAAGCTAGAGTAATTGATGTAACCAATAAATTTGATGTTGATGGTGCCCCCAGTAACATAAAGAATGGCCCTAAAATGGTTAGAGCAAATAATCCAAAAACAACCGAAGGAATTCCCGCTAGTAAACGGACAATCCCAATTACTTTTGCTTTTAAGCGCGGACTTAAATATTCAGTAATATATAACGATGAAAAGATTGTTAATGGTACGGCAAATAGCAAGGAAATTAATAAAACAAAGAAAGTTGAAATAATAATCCATCAAATCCCAAATTGATTATTATTGGCATTTCAAGTTCGCCCTGATAAAAATCCTCAAAAACCACCAGGGTAATGTTGGAAGAAATAAATTGATTTGTAAATAATAAAACCAACTAGCGTTAATAAAATTAAGATCGTAATAACAGCAAAACTGTAAATTAAAACTTTTGATAAAAAATCAATTAATTGTTTGCGGCTACGAAAATTGTTTTTAACGCGTTTCCAATAATTTTCTCACTTTTCTTTAACTGTTAGTTTTTGCATCGGGGATGGGGTTGTTGTCTTTGCCATTGTTTGTGCTCCTTTATTTCTTAACCTTCATATTCATAATCTTTTAAATCTTGATAATTATTATTAGGAATTTTCTGGCGAATTAAATCTCAAATACTTAAATAATTTTGTTTGAAGTCTCATGGGTATGGTTCAGTCAGAGTAGTTTCGCCACTAAGAGCAAATTTCGTATTATTATTATATTTTTGAAAGTAATGATCTTCTGGTGCTAACGGTTCTTCGCCTTCTAAAATATATCAATAAGCGGCATCATGAGGTCCTAATTCATATGTTGGATCATAAAATTTACTATCTTTGAGTGTTTTAGCATAAGGAATTGGATCCAACATTCAGGCTAAAAATTTCAAAGTTGGAACCAGTTGGGAACTATTAGTATTAACAATTCCTGTAAAAGGACGATTTAAAGAATACATCGAGTTAAAAAGAAATTCTCCTTCTGGTGTTTCAATAAATGGTACTTGTGGATCTGGCGATATTATCGGGTTGATAACAGCAGCAATCCGATTTTTTCCTAATTTATCAGCTACTTGTTCAATGAATGAAAACGAAATATAACCAAATGACCCTGGTGTTCGTGTTACTGATTGGAACATTGCCCCGTTTGAAGAAGCAACTTCGTTTGTTGAATAATCTTTTTTATAAATTACTGATGATTCAAAAAAGCTCCGTGTTCCACTCCCTGCTTCTCTAGTAATAGTATAAAAAGGGGCATCATTTGTACAAGTTAATTGATTACCAAAAACACTTTTTCAAGTGGCATTTTGACTATAAATTTGTTGCATTGCTTTTGTTCCTGGTTCAGGATTACCGTTTTCATTAAGACCAAATTCTGAGAAAGTTAATGGTTTATCATTGTCACTTAAAAAACAACCATTTGGTAAATTATAGAATAAGACAATATAATCACGAGCAAAAACAAAACGATTAATTCCATTATTATTTCATAAATTTTGGGCATTTGTACCATTATCGCCATCAATTGGTGTTGAATGAACATCTTCGGATAATAATCCAAATTCATAACTACCATTTTTAACCCCCACCAAGGCAGCAGCACTCCCTAATGAGTTATATAAAACATCACTACCACTATCACGGCGATATTGTTCAGTAATATCAGCCATAATTGCTGAAACAGAGGTACTTCCCCCACCAACAATTACATTACTAGCAGCTGAAATTGTTCAAATTATAATTGAAATAACTAAAATTAACACAAAAGTAATAATTGTCATCATTCGGTGACTTGCAATCGCACTAAAAACATTTCTAAAAAATGCTTTAAACTTATTAACTTTTTTAGGGTTAGCAGGGTTTGCTTTTTCCATGAAATTTATTAACCTCCTATACTTCAAGTAATTAAAAATTTCACTAAACTACTTGTTAATTATATCAAAAAAAGATTGGAAAACGATAAAATCGTTTTTTAATTCCAGATTAATTTACCCGATTTTCCCCTTCACTTTCAATGTTTTTAATTAATTCTTCCGCTTGTTGTAACTTAATACTTACAATTTTTGTAACTCCTTTTTTCTGCATTGTTGCTCCATACAAGATATCACAATTTGCCATTGTTCCAACACGGTGCGTTACAATTAAGAATTGGGTTGTATCAATAAAAGTTTTAATGTATTTAGCAAAACGTTCAACATTTGCTGGATCTAATGGAGCTTCAGCTTCATCTAAAATTACTAATGGGATTGGGCGCGCCTTTAAAATTGCAAATAAAACTGATAATGCAACTAGTGATTTTTCTCCTCCCGATAGTAAGTTTAAATTAGCAATATTTTTTCCTGGTGGTGAAACTTTAATATCAACACCCGTTTCTAAAATATTGTCTGGCTCAGTATAAATAATTTTTGCTGTTCCCCCACCAAATAAAACTTCAAAAGTATGTGGTAAGTTTTTATTAACAGCTTTAATTGTTTGATCAAATTGTTCTTGCATTAAATTATCCATTTCCGAAATTGAATGTAGTAAATTTTTAACAGATTTATTTAAATCCTCATATTCTTTTAACATAAAATTATAGCGGCTATCTTCTTCTTGATATTCCGCAATTGCTTCTAAGTTAACATTCCCAATATCGGCTAAATCACTTCGTAATTGTTTAATTTCTTCACGTACTGCTTCTTCATTATCAATTGCGGCTAACGATAACGTTGTCGCATGTTCATAGGTCATATGGTATTCTTCTGTTAAACGCATTAAATCTTGTTGTGTTTTAACATTTAACATTGAAATATCAGTGCTAATTTTTCCAACTTGTTCTTGTAAGGCTGAAATATAATAACGACGTTCTGAAATATAGTTATTTAAATCATTTAGTGTTACTGTTTGTTTTTCTTTTAAACTGCGCGCAACATTTAATTGTTGTTCAATATTAACTTTAATAATTTCTTTTTGATTAATCATTTCATTAATGTTAATACTTTCTGACCCATTTTCAAATTCTGACTCATCAATATTTTTTGCCGTTAATAATTGATATTCATTTTTAATTTTTAACTTATCTTGTTCAACAATTTCAATTTGGCGTTTACTTGCCCCAATTGAAGCTTGGTTTTCCGAAATTTTTTCATTAATTTCCTCTAACTGCGTTTTTAAACCATTTAATTGTTTGTTAATTGCTTCTTGTTCGGCTACTTTTTTGGCTAATTGTTCGCGAATTGTTGTTAATTCTTTTTCAAAGTTAACAATTATTTGCTTAGCATTTCGTGATCCCCCAGTAATTGCTCCTTGTGGACGAATGATTTCTCCTTCTAGGGTTACAATATTATATTTAAAGTTTAATAACTGACCAACTTCTTGGGCACTATCAAAATTATCACAAATAATATAACGACTTAATAAGTAATCAACCGCTTGGCGATATTCTTTTTTTGTTGTGATTAAATTATGTCCCAGACCTAAAAAACCAGGAACAGACTTGATGACAAATTGTTCATTATCACTAATATAACGAGGTTGAATCCGATCTAATGGAATAAATGTCGCATGACCAGCATTATTTTGTTTTAAATAAGAAATTGCTTTTTTAGCACTATCAACATTTTTAACAATAATGTCTTGTAAACGCCCACTTAAAGCAACGGCCATCGCATATTCATATTTATCATCAAAACTAATAATTTCTTGGACTAAGCCAACAATCCCTGGTAAAACATTTTTATTTTTAATAATGTTTTTAACCCCCGGATGTAAATTATCTTGGTTATCAATATTACGTTGGGCTTGTTCTAAATCCGTTTCAAGACGAATAATTGAACGGTTTAAGGCCCCTAATTGTTCATTTAAACTACCTTGTGTTTTAACTAAGCTTCGTTGACTATCATGGTCTTCAACTTGTTGGGTTTTTAAAGCTGCTAATTTCTCAGTTTCCATTTGAACAATGGCTTTTAAATCATTATATTTTGCTAACATTTCAACAATTGTAATATCATTATTAGCCATTTTTAAAGAATTTTTCTTATTATCTAATTCAATTTTTTGAACTTTTAAATTCCCAATTTCTGTTACTAAACCTTGGAAGTCTTTTGATAATGAGTTAATTTTATTATCTAACCCATAATTAACTTTTGTAAGTTCATTATATTCATTTTCTTTATTTTTTAAATCACGTTCAGCTTCATGTTTTTCGGAAGTAATAACTTTTTGTTGTTCCCGTAATTCTAATAATTTTTCATTAAAAAAAGTAATATCTTTCACTAAAATCGATAACTCAATTTCATTTAACTTATCTTTTTTCTCTTTATAACGTAATGCTTTACTACTTTGGCGTTTTAAACTTGGTAATTTTCGTTCAATTTCATTAATAATATCTTTTAAACGATCAAGATTTTCATTAGAACGTTCTAGTTTTTTTAACGATTCTAATTTTCGTTTTTTATATTTAGCAACTCCCGCTGCTTCTTCAAATAAAGCTCGGCGTTCTAATGGTTTTGCTTCGGCAAAACCATTTATATTTCCTTGTGAAATAATTGCCAATGATGACTTAGTTAAACCAGTATCAAGGGCAAATTCTTGGACATCTTTTAAACGGACACGTTGATTATTAATAAAGTATTCATTTTCTCCAGAACCACGAAAAACCCGACGAACAATTTCAATTTCGTCATAATCAAGGTTAAAAATCCGGCGGGTATTATCAAATGTTAATTTGACTTCGGCCATATTTAGCGCTGATTTAGCATCTGAACCATTAAAAATAACATCTTCACTATTATCTCCCCGTAAAGACTTAATTGATTGTTCTCCTAAACATCAACGAATGGCGTCAGTAATATTTGATTTTCCACTCCCGTTTGGACCAACAATTCCAATCATTTCATGGTCAAAATTAATCGTTAACGGATCAGCAAATGATTTAAATCCTACTGCTTCTAATCTCTTTAAAAATAACACCTGTTGGTCCCCTTTTATCCCTCAAATAATAAATTTTCTCACTTTAATTATTCTATAAAATGCTTTGTTTTGCAAGAAAAAACCTTTAATATGTTAAAAAAACAGTTCCAAAGTTGGGATACTAAACTAAGTTTATCTTATTAAATAAAAAAAACATTTAAAATACCTATTAAAATATTTCAAATGTTTAATTATAATTTAATTATATTAAAACTGTTGTTTAAAGAGCAAACTTAGCTATTATTTTTAACTTTTAACTTAGCATAATAAAATTTTTCAGATTTGCTTTTGGCAATTTTAAATCCTTTTGTTAATAAATTATCTAAATTATTAATGACAAAATTAACTGGTCAAATAATGATTGCTCCAAAAACCATGGCAATAGCAAAAACAATGAGACTTTCAACTATTGTTTTAAATATTGTTGAATCAATAAGATTTAGATGGGGTAAGATTTTTTGTTCTGTTAAAGCCATAAATATACCTTGGAATAAGTAGATTGGCAGTGATAACTGTCCTAAAAAATTGATAAATCTGTTATACTTAATGTTTATATGTTGAAAACAAATAAATACCGCCACCGCCGCTAATATTGTTAGCGGTTGGGATGTATCTTTTGCCCCTTCTTTAATTGCCATAAAAACAGTTTTTTGAATCGTGGCAAATAAAACATTATTTATAATTTGTAAAATAATTAAGTATGCAATAGCAATTCATAATACTAATTTACGTGTGCTAAAAGTATTTGCATATAAATGCCATCATCCTCCTAACATATAGACTGAAATAAAAAGTAATAACTGTCCAGGAGCAAAGATTTTATCATATTCAATATGGCAAAAGTAGTAATAAAAAATATATATAATTAAAGCAGTTATTAAAGTATATCATTTATTAAGTTTTTGAAGAGCAAGATTCAGAATTGGGATAAAAACATATAGCATTGGTAATGTTCATAAATATCACCAGGGACCTTCTCCGTATTTTCATAAACTATTAAAATCATAGTTAAGATTAAAAATTTTTATAACACTATATCCTAACAATAAATTTAATAAATAGTAAATTAAAATCATTAATAAAATTTTAATAATTCGAGATTTTTTTGATTTCACCACAAAAAAACCAGTAATAAAAATAAACAACACAACTGGAATTACTAGTATCGTGTTAACATTTGTATATCATCAGTCATTACGACCATATGAAAAAGCAGCATGAAACATAACAACCATAAAAGCCGCTAAAAATCTTAACAATTCAAATTGACTTGTTCTTTTTACTTTCTGTTCTTTAATATCAGACATTTTGGTTCTCCTTCTAAAATAGTTTAAAAATAAGTATCAATTTATTTGACAACAATAAAAAGTTTTAAGTCATAATAATAAAACTTTTTTATTAATAGTATTAAAAATATTATTTGTTATTTGCTAATTGTTATTTACTACAAAATTATTATATTTAATGATAAATTTTAATAAAATATTACACATTTATACTTAATAATTTTTAAATTGTAGCATAGAAAAACTACTGAGTCATTATATCATAAAAAAATATTCATAATTAAATATCTTTTTTATATAAATAAAAAGATATTTAATTTTTTATTTTTGTTAGGACTTACAAAATTATTCATAACAGATCAGCCTATGATTTAAATTCTACTCCTTGTATTTTTTTTAAAATAAAACCTTTTGGTACCTATTTATCCATCAAATAATAAACTTTGTCACTCTAATTTTTCTATAAAACACTTAGTTTTATAGAAAAACCTTTAATACGTTAAAAAAACAGTAAGAACAACTTTTATTGTTTTTACTGTTTTTTTCAAATGATAAAATTACTAATAAAACTATTCAGCAAAAAAACTGTCTAATTTTGTTCCTAAATTTTTACGTTCTTTTCAGCCACCCACATATTTTTGATAAATTTCCATAATATTATCTTTTTTATGATTGAAATCAGTTTCATAAACAATTGTCCCCGCTTCAATAATAATTAATTTATTGATGATTTTTTCTAGTTCATCAATAATATGGGTTGTTATGAAAAAGCCAATTCCTTTTTGATTTAACGATTTAATGATATTTAAAATTTCAATCCGTGCTTCAACATCTAAATTAGCTGTTGGTTCATCCATAAAAATAAATTTTGGTTTAAAAATCATTACCCCAGCAATTGCTGCCCGTTTTTGCATTCCAGCCGATAATTCCCGGATTAGTTTATTTTTTGAATCAGTTAAATCAAACATATCAAGTAAAAGCATAATGCGTTCTTTTAACTCCTTAGAATTAATTTTTGCTAGAATCCCGACTAATTCTAAATACTCTTTTACTTTAATATCTTGTGGTAAATTAGTTGAATCAGGCAAAAAACCAATCTTATTATCTTTATTGTAAATTTTAAAAGGTTCACCATTAACAGTTACTTCCCCAGCACTAGTTTTTAATTCATTAAAAATGGCTTTAATTGTTGTTGTTTTTCCAGCTCCGTTAGCACCGACAAAGCCAACAATATCAGTTAGGTTAAAGGAAAAATTTATTTTATCAATTCCACTAGTTTTATTAAATTGTTTTGTTAAATTTTTAACTGTAAATTGTTCCATGTTGTTTTCTCCTTAAAAAATAATATTTTTGCGAAATTGATAGTATCCTCAATATCCAATTAAACCACTGGCTAGTAACCAACCCAAACAAATAATTGTTGGGTAAACTATTTTATGATTAGCTGAGACAACAACAGCATTTTCATAATCATTCATATCATAGGCGAAACTACGAAAATCATTTGCTTCAATTGGAGTCTTAAATGTTACGCTATGATAATTATTAATAAAATTAGCCATATTTGATCCCAACACTGAATAATCCATCCAGTTTTTTTCATTAAACTGATAACTAAAGTTATTAATTGCTCATAAACCAGCTAGCGGATTTAAATAACTTTGTAAGCGGATACGTTTAACAACTTGGTCGGTTTTAACAATATTTGGCTTATTGATAAACATTTTTGAATTAATAACTAAGCGAATTAATGTTGAATATATTTCATTTTCTCCTGGGGAAGTTAACAGTGTTTGATATCTATCCATACTATACTTAGGTTCAAAAGAAAAACTTGATTCTTTATTAACCAACATTGGTGGAAATGAATTCACTGACTGGCTCATTCTTTCTATTGATATTCTGGCATAATCATATTTAATAGCAAAATTATAAGCAAATTTAATGACAGCTTTGATATCTTTTATTTCACTACTTGAATACCCTTTTTGGGATAATTTATCAAGATTTTTATTCATTATTTTATAAGTATATCAAATATTATATTTTGGCATTTTGTAAGTTGTTAAATTATCAAATCCAATTTTATCAATACGATAATAAGTGATTCACTCATCTTTATCTCATTTATCATCAACTAAATCGGCTTTATAAACTTCTTCCCTTAAAATATAATTTAAATCAAACATTCAATCATAAACGGTTTGTGGTGCATTTTCTTTTAATGTTGCATTATCAAAAAATAATGGTAAATTTATTGAAACATCACCATTTCAATAATTATCGAATAGAGCTCTTTCATTTGGATTTGAGCTTTCAGAATCATATTTAAGATCATATTTATTTAAAATATCACCAGGATTATTGCTCAACTCTTTAAAAATTTTATTATGGTTTTTTAATTTTAGAGCTTTTTGGGCATATTCATTCCGAATATTTAATTCATTAATATCAGCCATTACTTCGCTCATTGTAGGATCTAAAAAAACATATGGATTTGTGACAATTTCCATACATGAAAAAATTAAAGCAATAAAAGTGGATAAAATAATTGCTAAAACGGGTTTACGAAATGAAAAAATTAATAATGTTAAAGCTATTAAAAAAACTTGAACAATAAATGTTAGTAAGTAATTTTGGGTTAATTTAATTACTAATAAATTAACATCCTTATTAATTCCAACAATAAAGAAAATATTAATTAAAAATAGACCTAATAGATAAACTCATAACCAAATTAAAGAAATTAAAATTTTACGTAAATAGATTTGTCAATATGATTGACCCATTCTTAATTCCAGATTCCATGATCCATTTTTATAATATACAATTATTTCTTTGTAAAAATAATAGACAATAAATGATGCGGAAAATAAAATTAAAATAATTGGAGCAGTAATTGATAAAACTTGAATAAACTCCATACTCATTTTATATTTTACACCATAAACTAAGACAAATCCCTGTACTGCAATAAACATAACAGCAAAGAAAACCCCTAATATAATATTATTTTTATCACTAAAAGTTTTTTTAATAAAATAATTATAAACTTTCACTTGAATAATTCTCCCTTTTTAAACTAGTATATCTATTTTTCTGATAATAAACCATCCATCAGCATATGCTTTTGGAATCCCTGCTCGATAAGTTGAAAAAAATAATGTATTTTCAAAATATATTTTTTTAGCAGCATTAGAATAATATATTTTATTTTCTAATCTTCCTTGGATGCTGGTTGCGCCTTGTTTATGATCTAATTTAGGCTCCCAGTCTAATTGTTTTTTATTTCCACTAGAATTATTATTTTTTAAATTCTGTAAAGATATATCTAAATATTTTGCACCTTTACTATTTTGAATAACTCCATCATTTGGATTAAACTCATTACCATATTCTTTTTTGTCACTTCCATTTCCAGACCCTTGGATATATCCATCAACATACATTCGTATTTTAGTAAAATTTTTAATTAAATCATCAAAATTATTAATTCCTTTAATTCTCCCAAAATCAATTGATGTATTAAGAGTTGAACTATTAAAATTAAAACGAGAACTCCAATTTGATCATCCACTAACTCCTATTTTATTTGAATTAATAACATAACTTTCATTTTTATAAACATCTTCTGATGAAAAAGTTACTTCTAAAATTGAAGAGTTTTTAAAAATTTGACTATCTTCCTTTGGAGTAAACTTATAAATAACTTCAAAGTATAATCCTTTTGTTTGTACACCTTTTATATCATATTCATTGCGATATTTTGTTAAAAAGTCTCCTATTGATTCATAAATTGTGCCATTAGAATGCTGGTTCATATATGAATCAATGATTCTAATATTTTGATTAATAATTTCAGTTGAATTGTAGTTATTTAACTTCATACTTTTATTTTGTAAAATTTCATTAATATTAGGTTTAAAATCTTGGAACGATATTTTATCGTGTTTAATTCCCTTAATATTTTGTAATTCTAAAGTAACTCCGGGTTGTAAAATACTTGAAATTTCTGATTGTATTGTTGTGATTTTAAAATTATATTGAACTAAAAAATCATTAGATTTAATTTCTTCATTTGTAATCGTAAACTCTTTATTTAATCAGGCGTCTCAAAGAATTTCAGCATTTAGTAGTTTTTTAGTTTGATCTAAATTAACAAATTTTATAAAAGCTTTTAAAAAGGAAATATTAACATTGTCTTTACTGTCACGTAAATCAAGTTTAAAATTTTCTTTAAAATATTGAGAATTAATAAAATCTTGGTATTCTTCTTCTATATTTATTTGGCTATTATCATTTCATAGCTTAATTTCAATATTAGTTGAACCAACATAATAGGGATTATCCTCTAATGCACTAATAACAAGAAGATACTTATTATATTCGCCTATCTTTGGCTTACTAAAATCATCACCATATATTGTAAAAAACATTTTGTATTTATTAACATTAATAAATAAGTTCCCTAAGTCTGCTTGATTTATTTCCAATAAATATTCCCCTATTGTTTTATAAATATTATCCTCTCATCCTTCTGAAAAGTTTATGTTATGTAATGATACTTTGCTATTATCAAATTTATTTAAATTTGTTTTTTCAATATAATTGTTTTTATTAAAAATTTCTTTTGCTACTAGGTTAGAAACCGGGATTGCAGTGGTTGATATTAATGATACAGTTGATAAAATTGTAATTATCTTGTTCATAATTTTCTCCTTATTAAATTTTTAATTTGTATTTTCTAGGCTATGATTTTATTATATCTTGTTTTGTTTATATTATGGAATAAATTTACTTTATTTTAACTACCATTAAAATTTTTTTATTATTAATAAAAAATATGAGATACTTCTCATATTTTTTACTTCATTATTTTTCTTCTGATTTTGCTTTTTTTGGTTCTTTTGCTTTTTTAACTTTATTTTTCTTGTTATTTTTTGCTAACCTAATTTTAGCAATAATTCAGTTTAATGTTCAAAACCCTTCATTTAGTTTTTTTGGTAAAACTAGATTTAAGAAGATGCCAATGAAAGCAGCTAATGCTGTTCCAGAGAATGATAATGTCCCACTTCCAATTGTAAAGTTAAAGATGGCTCCCCCTAATCCTAACACTAAAATAATTGAAGTAATAAAGACATTACGAATATTGCTATAATCAACTTTATTATTAATTAAAACTCGAATCCCATTTGTCGCAATTAATCCAAACATAATGATACTGATTCCTCCCATAACAGGTCCGGGCATCATTTGAACTAATTGATTAACAGGGGCAATAAACGATAAGATAATAGCAAAGATGGCGGCTAATCCAGTTACTCATACCGAAGCAATTTTAGTCATTCCGACAACCGAAGTATTTTCACCGTATGTTGTATTTGGTGGTCCCCCAACCATTCCATCAAAGATAATTGAAACCCCATCAGCGATTAATGTGCGGTGCATTCCAGGATTTTTCACAAAATTTTTCCCCGTTAAGGCCCCCATACTAATATGATCCCCAATATGTTCAGCAATGACAATAATTGCTAAAGGACTAATTGCTAACACAGCTGGTCCAATATTTTTTGGGTTTAAGTTTCAAAATGCTTTAAATGATGGGTATCATTGTCAAACACTTGGATCATTGATTTTACTTGTATCTAGAATATGATTTTCTGTTCCTAAAGCAAAGTGTAAAATCACACTTAGTAAATATCCTGATACTACTCCAATAATAACTGGAATTACTTTTGTAAATCCTTTACATTTCATTGCCACTAAAGCTGTTACTGTAAAAGTAAAAGCAGCAATTCCAACTCCAATTCAACGCGAGTAACTTTGGTTTCATTGGGCTGGATTTAACCCTGAATTATTAATTGCACTAGGGGCAACTGACATCCCAATAATGATAATTAAGGGTCCAACAATAATTGCTGGTAAGATTTTTTCTAAGAAAGCATTACCAACATAGTAAACAATTACTCCAACAGAAATATAAATGATCCCAACAATCATAACAGCAATAAAAACAGCATTACCATATAAGGGATAACATGATCCAATTGCCCCCATATAGGCAAATGAACTTCCTAAATACATTGGTACTTTCGCACTTGTACAGACAATATAGATTAATGTTCCGACCCCAGAACAAAATAAGGCCATTGAAATATTCATCACTTCAACCCCAGCAATTTGGTTAATTGTTAATGGGACTAAAACAGTTGATCCAAACATTGCAAAAACATGCTGTAATGATAAAATTGCTCATTGTCACATGTTTTTTGGTCGTTGGTTTGGTTCTAACAATAATTTAATGTCATTAACTTCATAACCTTGCTCGGTAATTTGATTTTGACTTTTCTCCATTTTTTCCTCCTGAACCATAAAAAAACTAGTTAAATAAATAACTAGTTTTTTTATTATTAATAATATTTTTTGCAAATAATAGAATGTTAAAAACATTGATAGTAAAATGACTATTTTGTAAAAATCTGCATTTTTTTATAATAGAATTTTTTTGCATTGCTACCTCAACATTCTTAATAAAAATAATAACATAACTTAATTTTAATGTAAAGAAAAAATATAATAAATAATTTTAAATTACTGTCTCTAAATTTTCCTGACAAATTGGAGAAGACTAATACCTTAAACAAGGAAGTTATATGTATGGTGATGCTGTTGTTTCCTGACAAATTGGAGAAGACTAATACGGGCGTAATGTTCTAGATGGTGCTACATTGGCTGTTGTTTCCTGACAAATTGGAGAAGACTAATACTGCTTGTGAAACTGATATTGATTTTAAAAAGCTGTTGTTTCCTGACAAATTGGAGAAGACTAATACAGAATTTATAAACGACATTAAAAGACAATTGCTGTTGTTTCCTGACAAATTGGAGAAGACTAATACATTTTTATGGAGATAGATATACAATAACTGGCTGTTGTTTCCTGACAAATTGGAGAAGACTAATACTAGTAGTTGTGATAAAAATTGTCAAATTATGCTGTTGTTTCCTGACAAATTGGAGAAGACTAATACCAAGAACAAGAAGACGCTAAAATGTGCGAAGCTGTTGTTTCCTGACAAATTGGAGAAGACTAATACATATGACTATTGGTATTAGTTTAAAAATTAGCTGTTGTTTCCTGACAAATTGGAGAAGACTAATACCTCAAAAATAAAGAACTTATTTTACTGAAATACTAAAGATTTCATAAAATAATTTTAAAATTTCTTTAATAGCTTTTTTGTCAGAAACAGTATAAAAAAAATCTTTATAAACATATTTTAACATTTTATTTTGATCTAGTATAATTTTATTTTGATTATTTTTATAAATTAAATTTAATTTAAATTCATTAAATAAATTTAACGAATCATAGTTTTTTATATTTTCTTCACATATTTTAACTCTATTTATTGAAAAATAATTTTTAAACAAATTATACAATGAAATAAATAAATTATTAACTCTTAATAAAAAATAATGATAGTAATTCTTAGTTTCATGATTTTTAAATTTTTCTAAATGCCTCAATAAATTGTCATCTTTAATTTTAAATTTGTTATTTCCATAATCATAAATATAGTATAAAAACATAATAATTGCCTTTAAATATTCAAACTCTTTGGTATTAATTTTTTTAATAAGTTCATCATTAACTTCATTTTTATAGATTAGATTTTTTTTATTATTATATTTAAATAAAAGTTTATTAATATAATCTGATTTATTTTTTAATAATTCTTCAAAATTTTTATTAATTTTTGATTTTAATACGTTGTCTTTTCTAATAAAAGTACCAAAAAAACTGTAATGGGAAATTTCATTTCTAACTAATATATACACTTCAGCAAAATTTTTTAATTTTAAATTTGATTCACTTTTAGCCTTTTTTCTAATATCATCAATTAGTTCATCACCTAATATCCCCTGAACAAATTGATTGAATATTTCATCTAAATTATTAAAAAAATTAATTGTTTCTTGCATTTCGCTAATATATAAAGCATCGCTTTTTAAAATACTGTTATTGAAATTATTATCTTTTAATAATTCGATTATGTTATTATTTGTTACAACAGTTATTGCATCTGTAACTAGTATATTTTCATTGCCCTTATTTAAGGCTATATTATATCCATACGCATTAATGTTTTGATTTCTTTTTCAAAACTGTTGAATTTTTGTTGTTATTTCTGTAAAATTTTCTCAACGATAAACTTTATTTATTTTTTTTCATCAATTTCTAATTGACTAAAATCTAAAAAAAATTTTAATCTTGATAAACCAATAACTTTAAGTCATAAAACTAAATATAAAATATCAGCTCTAGTATTTTCTAGTTTTATTAATAAATTATTTTTAAGATTATTTTTATTTTTAAAAAACAGATTAATATATTTTTTATTTCCCCTGGGTGTTTCTTTTTCATCAAAATTTGCTCTAACTTCTAATGTACTTAAAATATTTTTATAAACAAATCTCCCATTTTCTCCTTTTGGTTGTTTCCCAAAATAGTTGTTTAATCAAACAATTAATACATCACTAAAATGGAACATATTATTTCATTTTAAGTCATTTAACTCAAAATTAAAAATTTCTTCAAAAAAATATTTTTGACTTTTTACATTGTTATTGATTGTTTTAATTTGAGCGTATAAAACATTAGTTATAGTTTCTATTTTCTTAATTTTTTTATTTGGCAAGTTATTTTTCCCAATAATATCTTTATTAAATAAATATAAATTTTTTAATTTTTTTACACTTATTTTATTATGATCATCATCATTTAATCCAAAATTTTTTTTAACAGTTAAAAAAACCAATTTATTAATTTCTTCAATATCTTCATCTCCGATTTTAGTAAATAAGAAAAACTCATTAATTAATTTAATAATTCGTTTAATTTTTCCCTGATTTTTTAAAATTATGAAAAGAAAAATAATTATTTCTTCCATACCTATTTCTTTATATTTTTGAACTTCTTTGTCATTTATAATAATTTTTTTATATCCATCAGCAATAATATTTCGTATTAAGTCCAGTCATGAACTTATATTCTTTTGTTGTTCTTCTGAAAAAAAGTAATTAAATTCTAAAAAATTATTGTTACGTAAAAATTTTAAGTCTTTATCCGAAGAAAATCATTTTTTAAATGAAAAATTATAATGCTGTGCACCCTTTTTACTAACAATCTCATTTAGTTTTATTTTTACATTAAGAGAAGAATGTAAAAAATTTTTTAATATTTCTAGTTCATTGAGCAAGCTAGTATTAGTATTAACAGTATTTTTTTGTTCTTTATTAAGGATATTTACCCCAAATGAAAAAATTAATTTTGGTTCTAATTTATT
Organism: Spiroplasma syrphidicola EA-1; assembly: GCF_000400955.1. Classification (NCBI taxonomy): domain Bacteria; kingdom Bacillati; phylum Mycoplasmatota; class Mollicutes; order Entomoplasmatales; family Spiroplasmataceae; genus Spiroplasma; species Spiroplasma syrphidicola. Next base: position 285,835 of record NC_021284.1, on the reverse strand, counting down.
AATCATTATATAATACAACCTTTCTGCAAGTTTCCTTGAATAATTAAATTATAAATAAATAATTATTAATAACAACATGAAAAATAAAAAAAGTAAAGTTCATCACTTTACTTTGTTGTACTAATCTTCTCCAATTTGTCAGTAACTAGCAAGAAAGCTATACTTTCTTATAAATATATTAACATTTTATTTTAAAAACACAAGACATTTGATAAACAATATTTAAAACTATTTCATAAAATAATTGACTACAAAATTATATTAATTTTTCAAAAACTAAATTGAATTTTTTCTTGATTACATCATGGATGCATAGCAACTAAATTATCTTTTCTATTAGTACCTCCATTCGCTTTTGGTTTAGAATTATCTTTATTTCATGCAAAATGATGAAGTAAATTAGAATTTAAATTAATTCTAACATCCTTATGCATAATGCCTTTGCAAATAGAACAGATTTTATGTAAATCTTTTGAATGGCTTTCCTTGTCAGGGCAATTGCAATTATCAGTATTTAATCAGGCACTTTGCCATTCGTTTTCTCTTCTATTTTTACTTTTACTTGACATATTATGACATAACTCCTTTTATTTTTAAGTCAATATTAATATTATTGATAAAGCAATCATTGTAATAATTAATAACATTTGTAAAATAATACTTATATTAAAAGCTCTAAATTTTATTTTTGCAATTCATGCAAGGTTTATAATCTGACTTAATAAATTAATATTACCTATTACTTCAATTTTTAAACTACTAAGAAAATTTTCGATTTCTAATAAATTAAAATATTTAATATCAGATCAAAATTGATAATGATAATAATCATTCTTAAAAGCATTTGATACTTCGACAATATTTTTTCTTTGCTTTTTTGATTTAATAACTATTCTTGGAATAAAAGAAAATATTAAAGAAAAAAAAGATAAAACTAATAATATCAGGGAAAAAATAAACAATAATTTGTTATATCAAAAATTAAATAATTTCAAATTTAACATTTCAACAAATAAAGTAAATAATGGAACAGATAAAAGACCTAATAACACTAAAGCATAATAACTTTTTGTTTCAGCATAATTACTAATTTTCCTATTATTTTCAAAAATAATATCCAAATCAATTATTTTTTCATTCTTATTTATCATTATATTTCTCCTTTAAAATTATTAATCTTCTTTTCAAAATGTACTAGAATAGTAAACTGTTCCCTTAGAGTTTTTTAGTTTAATAAATCTTTTGTTTTCCTCACTTAAAAATTTTCTAAATTCTTTTGAAGCACTAATATAACATTTTTCTCCTTTTATGTTTTTGGGGGTTATACCCGATAATTTTGTTGCCTTAGATATTGCACCTCCAATATATAGCACATTATTATAACTATTAGGCATATTTTTTATATATTCACGATATGTGTTATTATCATAAGTAATACCAATACCCACATCAAAATGATAATTATACATTTTTTTAACTCATTTTCTATAATCTCTTAAATAAGTATTAATATCTATTGCCGCATCAAATGTTTCATTAAAAATGTCTTTATTATTGTTAACATGCGCTACTGCAATTACTCCATCACCTGCGTAAATAAAATTATTAAAAATGGTTCTAGACTGTAGAAGAATATAGCATTCCTCAATAAATGGTTTTACTATTTCAACTGTTTCTTCTTTAGTTAATAAAAATGGCATTTGCGTTGATCTTCTAATATCTATAGATAGTGCAATTAATTCAATAGAATCATTTGTGAATGATTTATTTTTAAATCTTTGTCTTGCTTTTTCTCGATAATATTTGGAACCCATAATTTCATCACTCTTTCTAAAATAACTTCTAAATTAGTTAAATCTATTTTTTCTTAAAAACATATATTTTATCAACTCTGGTAGCCTTTCCTGATCTATCACCCATTGAATTTGTTGCTTTAAGTTTTTGGTTAATTGTATCTTCATAAATTCTAATTAATTCTAAATCTGATAAGTGTTGATAGTCTTTTCATATATTTTCAAAAGAATATTCAAGTTTATTTGTTTTTTTTACATCACCAATAACCAATACAATTGTTGATTCTTTATCACATATCTGTGAAATATTACTCAAATACTGTAACATAAAATTTTTATACTCATTAATATTATGATTATCATCTAATTTAATTTTTTTGTTATCGTCTTTATTATTAAAACCAAGCATTCACATTTTTAACCAGTTTTGCTGAGTATAGTTTATTATATTTAAATATGGTGGTGATGTAAAAACTAATTTAGGAGTAATATTAAAATATTCTGAAATGTTTAATGCATTACCTAATTTAACATGAGCTTCATTATCAAAAAAATCAGATTTTTTAAAGATATATCTAGCTCTATTACATATTTTTTCAAAAACATTATCTTCTGGCTTTGTTAAATTATGTTTTAATGCATAATTTTTTACATAATTTACTGCCATAGAAGTATGATTACTCATGCTTAAAGATAGATAAATACTTTCTCCATTTTTTCTCATTGGCCCATGCATAATGCCTAATGTAATTGCCAAAATAAAATTATCTTCATCTGTTAAATTAGCAAAATTTTCACCATATGTTTTTTTGATAAATAACATTTGTTTTAAATTTTTTTCACTATAATAAACTTTTAAATCTTGATTAATATCATCTAAATTATCTGATTTATTATTATATTTTAAATATTCTAGCTCTCATTCTTTTATTCTTTTAATTATTTTATCTTCAGTAAAACTTTTTGCTTTTGCCCTACTAAGAACATATGCAAACGGATTTAAATCTACAGCATATGACTGTTTATTCATTATTCTTGCCTGTAATAAAGTTGTTCCTCTTCCAGAAAATGTATCTAAAACTATGTCCTTATCATTTGGAGCATACTGGTCAATAAAATATTCAGCTAATGCTGGTGAAAACATTGCTACATAAGAACATATTCTATGAGTTCAATCTCCTCAAAGACGACCTCTTTTTTTTCAAGTATTTTTCTCTTCCAATAAGATAAATTTATTTTTATTTAAGAGTTTTACTTTCACTAATTGCATATTAGTTCTCCTTTATTTTTAAAATAATAAATTTTAAATGTCACTTTCAATAATAAACATTTTAAATCAAGTAAGCATTCTAATAATTATTTGAAAATTCTTTTTTAGTTCATCAATTAATAATGGAGTAATATTTTCATTAACTAAATCATATATATAATGATTTTTATGAATAAGCCTATTTAAAATATCAGTATTTTCAGCTCATTTTATATAAGTCACATATTGTGTAATTTCTAAATCAATTTGTTTTTTATATTTTAAATAAAAAGATTTTACAAAACTATTATTAGAATTTTCTAAATTTATAATGAATTTTTCAAAAGCTATTTTGAATTTTAAATCAGTTGTATCTATATATTGTATAAATTTTTTACCCTCACAATATTTACAAAACTGCTCAGATACATGCTCATTAAAATTATTATTTTTAATTTGTTCAAAAATATGATTAAAAGTTTTAATTTTGTATTTTCCTGCTTTTTTCGAAAACTCTTCCAACGCCATATTTTGAATATCTAAGTCTAGTATAACTCATAAATTACATAACAATTCACTCGTTGAGCGTAATAAGGAGGCAATACTAAAATAAGGATAGTGAATAGGTTGCAAATATGATTTGCTTAAAATAAGGGGCTTAAATTCTTTACATCAGACATATAATAAAGAATAAATATATTTATTTGTAATATTACTTAATTTTGAATCTAAAAATAATATTAACTTTATAATATCATCAACTTCAGGCATTAAATTAATAAACTGATCATAAATTATTTTTTCTTCTTTTGTAGCAAACTTAATATTATCTACGCTTATATTTTTTAAACCTAAAAAAGTAATTTGATCAAAATTAATTTTCCCATCATTAGATGTATTCAATGTTTTATTTGATAATCTTGTGTCCTCTGATAATATACTTAATAATTCAGTGGCATATTCTTCCTTAAAAACTCTAGTATTTAATTTTTTATTTTTAATTGCTTCTACCAAATATATAGCTAAATTCTTTCAAATTTCTTTTGAAAGTGAGTGTTCCACTGTCCATTTTTTAGGATTAATTAATAATGAGATTTTTTCTTTTAATGTTTCTGCTTCTCCAATATCATTAATAATTTTAATAGTATTTGGTGCTAGCTCTAATGACGATATTGAAAACAATTTTTTATCTGTTTCTGTTTTTTCATTAGAATAATTTGAATCTTCTTGTCTACTTTCCAATTCCTCATCAGTATTTTCAAAAGTAATTTCTTTTGATTTTGAATTAGAATTATAAATTTTTATTACAGTTGTTGATCAAAGTGCACTTAACAAATCTATTTGTGAGATTTTTTTCCCTGTATAAGATTCAAGTTCAATAATCATATTGTCATATTGCTCTTGAGAAATTTCCAAATTATCATCTATAAAATTATCTTTTCTAAAGTCTCTAACCTTTGTATCGATAATATTTAATACAGTACCTCTTGGCCAATTTAATTTTCCCTTTCTATTTCCAAAATGACGAGAATTTAAAGTTTTTCAAGTATGCTTTTCTCCTTTTTCTAATACATTAAAAATTTTACACTCAATATTTATTATACTTTCCTTTATAGAATAAAATAATTTTTCAAAATTTTTATATGCTACTTCTCCAATTTCTCTTTTTAAAACTTCTCTAGCTCTATTAAAATCATTTATTAAGTGAATAGCAAATAATCTCCTATTCCCTTCTAAAACATAATAAGTATCCTGATATTTAATCCCATCTATTTTTATTAACTCTGGCGAAAGTGTAACTAATATTTCATCCGCGTCTGTATCAAAACCACCTTTTATTATATTTTCAACTAATTCATACAATTTTTTTATTTTTTGACTGTTATCACAAAGCATTTTATATGAGTTTATTAAATTAATATTATATATGTCTTTTTGTGATTGTATTTCATAATCTTGTTTTCCAATATCTAATATTTTTACATTTTTAAAATTAGTATATCTTGGATTATCTCCTCATAATCTTAAATTAGAAACTTCAAAATTTTGGTGTTTTTGTAGTTTTTTACTTGTATCATTTTTAACCATCTTACTTTAAAATCTTTCTATAAAAATAAATATTTTTTAATAATAAGGATTATATTTTATAAAAATTATTTATACTTAAATTAATACTATTAATATAAGATAATTATAATACAAAAAATAGAATTTATTTATAAATTCTATTTTTAACTCTTATTTTATTCCCACTCAATTGTTGCTGGTGGTTTTGAAGTAATATCATAAGTTACCCGGTTAATATTTGACACTTCACTGACAATTCTACGTGAAACATGAGCTAAGAAATCATAAGGTAATTCACTTCAATGCGCAGTCATAAAGTCGGTTGTATTAACACTACGTAATACAACGGTATAACCATAGGTTCTGACATCACCCATTACCCCAACTGATTGAACCGGTAATAAAACAACAAAAGCTTGTGATACTTCATGGTACAAATGATTCTTATGTAATTCTTCCATAAAGATATGATCAGCTTGTTGTAAAATATCAACTTTCTCTGGACTAACTTCCCCAATAATTCGAACTGCTAAGCCTGGTCCTGGGAACGGATGCTTATAAACAAAGTCATGACCAATTCCTAGTAATTCCCCGGTTTTACGCACCTCATCTTTAAATAATTCTCGTAATGGTTCAATTAATTGGAACGGCATTTCTTTTGGTAAGCCCCCAACATTATGGTGGGATTTAATTGTTGCTGATGGTCCTTTAACCGAAACTGATTCAATAATATCGGGATAAATTGTCCCTTGTCCTAATCATTTCACATCTTTGATTTTTTGGGCTTCCTCATTAAAAATTTCAATAAATAACTGACCAATTATTTTACGTTTTTGTTCTGGATCAGTTACCCCTTTTAAACTATTAAAGTAACGTTCTTTCGCATCAATGCGCATCACATTTAAACCAAATTGTTGTTGTAACTGTTGAATATCATTTCAACCACTATCTAAGCGTAATAATCCCGTATCAATAAAAATACATTGTAATTGAGTACCAATTGCTTGATTTAATAAGACCGCACAAACACTTGAATCAACTCCCCCAGATAAAGCTAAAATAACTTTATCTTCTTTAACTATTGTGCGAATATTTTCAACAGTTGTTTCAATAAATGATGAAAGTTGTCAATCAGGCGAACACTTAGCAATTTTAAAAACAAAATTAGCTAATAATTGTTTCCCAATTACGGTGTGAGTTACTTCTGGGTGAAATTGTAAACCATAAATTGGCAATGAGTTATGCTTAATAGCACTAATTGAATTAACACTATGTCCTAATTGTTTAAACTCTGGGGGTAAAATTTCAATATGATCAGCATGACTCATTCATACTTGTTCATTATCTTTAATTTGATAAAATAACTCATCATTTGTTTCATCTAGCATTAAACTAGCAAACCCAAATTCTTGTTTTGCCGCACGACTTACTTTTCCCTCAAATAAATGACAAGTTAACTGCATTCCATAACAAATTCCTAAAACAGGAACCCCTAAGTGATAAATTTCTTTTCCAATTAGAAAAGCATCTTCGGCATAAACAGAAGCTGGTCCGCCCGATAAAATAACTCCTTTAATCCCGGGCGCTTTTAATTTCTCTAACTCAACATTATAAGGTCATACCTCACAGTAAACTTCTAAATCCCTAATTCGGCGAGCAATTAACTGGGTATACTGTGAGCCAAAATCTAAAATAACAATAAAATTTTTTTCTTTCATAATTTCCCCTATCCTCTATAAATATAAATATCTTCTAACTGACGATAACGATCATCAACATCAAATCCATAACCAACGACAAACTCATCTTTAATATCAAATAAGGCTTCATATTCATATTTAAAGTCTGGGTGACAATCAATTTTATCTGCTAAACAAACCACTCGTAAACTTTTTGGTTTTAATTTTTTAATTTCCGCAATGACAACTGATAAAGTTTTCCCTGTATCGATTAAATCTTCAATTAATAAAACATCTTTATCCTCAATATTTTTTGTCACGGCTTTACTAAAAATAATTTCTCCAGTTGAATTAACCCCTTGATAACTTGAAACCGTAATTGTATCAATGACAATATAGTTATCAATCTGACGTAGTAAATCACTAAAAAAGAATAATGAACCATTCATAATCCCAATACAATGTAAAGTTGTTCCTTGATAAAGTTTAGTAATTTTTTCCCCATAAGCTTTAATCCGACTTTGAATTTCCTGAGCAGAAATATACAATTCTAATTTTTCTTTATCCACTATTTTTCTCCTTTACCCCATAAAAATAAAAACATAAACAATTTAACTTCCTAAACTGATTATGTAAAAGAAAATATGCTATCATACAAATTTCATAACCTATAGTATCTTAAGATTGACAAGACGTAGAAACGCTAGTTCATCTTACTAGCATATATAAGTTTTTATTTAGTTATAAATAAAATATAACTTATCTCTCGTTATTTTGCAACTAAATTAGCCGATAATAAAAAATAAAATCTTAAACCGATTTTATTTTTTATACTTCAATAATTTTACTATTTGTTGCTTTGGCATAATGATCAAAGACTTTATTATTGGCTAATTCTTCTTCTGATAACACTAAGTTATATGAATAATAATGGTTTAAGACTTTGGTCATATGATGTTTATTAATTGGACATACTATTATTAAGTTACTGATATCTAAAAAACTATTTTTAATAATTTCTAAGGTATCCTTAATCGTATCAGCTTTACAAGCATCAATATTATCTAAAAAAATAATCGTTTTCTTTTGTACTTCTAAATTACTAATATCGGAAGCCGGAGTAAATGGTAATTTTGAAGCAAAAATATTAATTACTTTCATTCGCATTTTTTTATTCATATAGACTTTATAATTCGCTAAAGAAACTAATCGCCCAATTAATAATGAGCCATACTCATGGTGGCGATTTTGTTCAAGCTTTTGGCAATCAACATAAGAACTATTATAAGTTTTATCTTCTTCATAATACTGTCAACAATGGGATAAAATAGCATCTTTTTTAATATTTGAATCAATAAATAAGATGTTCTCCGCATCATTATTATTAATCATCTCCCCAATTGTGTTAATAATTATTGTAATTGCTTGCTGAGTTTCTCCATCTGGATTTATTTTTGTTTTTAAAAGTTCTTCATTAGCATCATATTTTGCTCTTTTTAAATTAGTTTTTCATTGGGAAAATAAGTAAATTCAATAGCACAGTAAGAACACTAAATAACCAAAAATTGCTAAGCCAAAAAACAATCAATTGGCTCAACTCGTCATAACTTCATAAAAAATATCATAAGCACTATTAAATAAATTCATCGCTTTATTCCGCCTAACTAATCAATTATTAATTGTTACTATTGTTTTATACTTATATATTATATTATTATTTTCCAAAGATTACTAGTAATCCACCATTTAACAGATCAGCAAGATTCAAAATAAAAAGATGTTAATTTTTTTAACATCTTTTAAAGGTTATGATACTGTTGATATACCATTCAATATTCATAACCTCCCGCAAGGTTTTTAACTTTTTTAAACCCATGCGCTTGTAAAATTAAAGTTGCATTATATGAGCGAGCCCCTGAACGACAATGAACCAAATATTTTTTTGTCAAATCTAATTCCTTAATACGATAACGTAATTGATCTCACGGGATATTAATTGACCCTGGAATTTGGCCCATCGCCGTTAGTTCTCCTGGTTTACGAACATCTAAAATTGTTCACCCTTGTTCTAGTAAAGTTTCAACATCTTCCACAAAAGCAATTTGATAACTTTCTTCTAGAACAAGTCGCCCTGCTCGCCCAGCCATATTAATTACATCAAAAGAATTATCAACAACAGGATTATAAGCAACTTGATATTCAACTAAATCAAAAACTGTTTGTTTGGCATACATCACAATTGCTAAATAGGTAATTCGTTTTTCGGTGCTTTCTGGTCCAACAGCTTGAGCTCCTAATATCACACCTTCTTTAGTAAACAAGAGTTTTAATCAAATAAATTGTCCTCCTAGTAATCCTAGTTTATTTTGCTTAGCCACAACAACTTTGTGATATTTAATTTCTTCTTTTTGCAATTGTTTTTCTGTTTTACCAATCGATGCAATTGTTGTTTCAAAAATACTAATAGCATTTGTTCCTTGGCTACCCTTATATTCATCGTTAATTTGATAAATATGATTTGCGGCGACTATCGCTTGGCGAGAGGCCGGAGTCGCTAAAGCAATTCGCACAGGATTCCCCGCTAGATCAAATGTTTCAGCAATATCACCAATTGCATAAATATCTTTAATATTAGTTGCTTGATATTTATCGGTTTTTATCCCTCCAGTTGTTCCGATCACAATCCCATTTTGACGATAAATTTCTACTTCCGGGCGAACTCCAATTGTTAAAAATGTTAAATCCGTTTTAATTTTCTCCCCATCCGCTAAAACAATTGTCTTACCATTATCTGCAAAACTTGCTAAACTTTTTTGCAATTTTAAGGTAATTCCTTTTTCTAATAAGGCTTTATGTCCTCAAGCGGCAATATCTTTATCAACAGTTAAAAATAATTGATCTTGGGCATCAATAATTGTGACATTTTTAACCCCTCTAATTTTAAAATTTTCCGCAATTTCAACGCCAATAAAACCACCACCAACAATGACAACATCCTCAGGTTCACCATGTTTTTTAAGATATTCATCAACTGCTAAAATATCATCAGGAGTTTTTAGGGAAAAGACATTATTACTTTCTGCTAACCCTGGAATATTTGGTCGTAAGGCAGGGGCCCCCGCCGCAATAATTAAAACATCATAATTATCGCTAAATTCTGTCCCTGTTAATAAATTTCTCACCTTAATCGTTTTTGTTGGAACATCTAAGGCAAATACTTCATGTTTAACAAACACATCAAAATTATAATTAGTTTTTAACGCTTCGGGGGTATTTAGAATTAGGCTATCAAAATTTTTGATTTTATGAGAAAAATAATATGGCAACCCACAATTTGAATAAGACGCAAACCCTGATTTTTCATAAACAGTAATTTGAGCTGTTTCATCTAACCGACGGCATTTTGCCGCAGCACCAGCCCCACCAGCACCTCCACCAATAATAACAATTTTTTTCATAAGATAATTTCTCCTTTGCAAATTAGTACCTTTGTAATCAATAATTGCTTACTAATATCTTTATTATAGCAAAATATTTATTTTCCTAATATTTTGCTATAAAAGGAAAAGAAAAAATCAGAAGATACTATTCTGATTTTATTACTGGTTTTTTACTTTTTTTCACATGACGATAAAGATAATATCCTCCAACACCACTGGCAATAATAACAACGGTTGGAATTAAAGTAGCTAATAAAATAATAAGCCACTGATTATGTTTTACTGGCATATTTTGACTAAATGCTTTACTAAAATCTAAGACTGTACTATTTTTACCATATCAATTAAGCGCTGTTGTAATATCTTGAGTAGTTGGAAAAATAAATTGAATAATTTGCGGCGTGGCTTGCGCTTCATAAAACGTTTGAACTGATGTTGATGTTCCAAACATATAATATGCAAATTTAGTTTCTACATTTAAATCCGTTATAAAGGTATCTGTTAATGGGAAAACTTCAATTGGTACTTCTTGGGGAACAATATGAAATCAATCGCTATAATCATTTACTGTTTTTTTAACAGTTTCTGTTAATTTATTAAGGTTACTTTGTTTTTCACGCGGATGAGGTTTATATAAAATATTTACTTGCCCATAATTTTGATGAAACTTGTTATAATTATCCACAATTACAGCTGCTTCATTCGCTAAAGCTGTCGCCTCGCTCATTAACGACCCAGAGTAAACAATATTTTTTTTATCAGTTGTATATGAAAAATCAAACTTATTTAAGTTATAAGCTGTTTTAAAAATGTCTTGCGTTTCTGGGGTCATGGCTGTTCAGGCTTGGTGCAACCCTGTCCCAATTTCATTTCAAGCTCGTGGTGAAGTTGTTCCCTCTAAATAATATTGGTCTGTTGCAACTCAACTATTAACTTTATTAAAGCCTTGACCAAAATTTGTAATGGCTGGTAAATACTGACTAGCCCCTTTTAAATCTTTACTACTATAATCAGCTGTTGTTTTTTCCCCAGTAAAAAGACTTTGTCAAATTTCACTATAATAATCTTTTGTACTGTCCGATAACTGATTTAGATATTGTTGTGTTTTTGCCGTAAAACCGAAATGGCCAACACCATCAGTTGGAAAGGTAATTGAATCAATTAATGACCATGATGCTGATAAATCAGTAATCATTTGCGTTGGTCGAATTTGTCCTAAGGCAAAATCTTCAATATAGACATCCATTTTCTGGTCTGGTTGTAATTTATCTTTTACCGCTTTTAAATCTTGGTCAGTAATATATTCTTGTGTTTGTGAGCGACCAAAATGAAAATTTGGAAAGTGAGCTGTAATTGCTGATCAATTAATTGTTCCAATGGCATCACTATCTTTAATCCCCGGACTTAAATAAAAATAAACTTCTTTCTTGGAATTTTGGGCAGTTAATAAGGCCGATAATAGTTCTTGAATCGCAATAAAAGCCCCATTACGTCCAATAAAATAAACTGAAATATTGTTTATTTTATTGTCTGATAAATTTTCTTTTACATTATCTAATATTCCTTGTCCTGCGCGGGGTGCTTTTTGTTCTAATGTTTCTTGTTGAAAGGCTGGAATTTGCCCCGCAAAGCTACTAGTTAACATACTAACAGCTCCTGATATTAATAATAATTTTTTCATTTTTATTGTTCTCCTTGATAGTAATTTTTCATATTTTTGAATTCAATAAGAATAAATTTTTTTTATTCTAAATTTTCTGCAACCATTGTTTTAATTGGTTGATAAGTTTTGCGATGAATTGCAGTATAACCATGTTCTTTTAGCATTGCTAAATGGTGTTTTGTTCCATACCCTTTATTTTGGTCAAAATGATACTGGGGAAATTGCTGGTGATATTCTTGCATTAAATTATCCCGATAAACTTTTGCCAAAATTGAGGCAGCGCCAATTGTTTGTGATAAATTATCCCCATCAATAATTGCGATATAGTTAAACTTAGCATCAATTTTTTCAGCATCTGTTAAAATTAAATCTGGCTTAACAGATAATCTTGAAATTGCTCGTTCCATTCCAACAATACTTGCTCGTTTTGGATTTAAATCTTCCACTTCTTTGACCGACATTACAATAATTTGATAACTTATTGCCACGTTAATAATTTCATCATATAATTCGAGTCGTTTCTTTTCTGATAGTTTTTTACTATCTTTAATCGCTGGATTGTGATAATCTCGTGGAAGAATAACAGCCCCCACTACTAACGGTCCTGCTAAACAACCCCGGCCAGCTTCATCTGTCCCTGCTAAATATTCAATTGGTTGATTGTCTTTTAAAAGGTCTTGTTCAAATTTATTCATTGTTTTCCTTTAGTGGACTTTCAAACGATACTAGTCCTAATTGGTTATTTCAAAGGTGGTTTAAAAAATCGTTCACAATCCGATCAATATTATCCTCACTTTTAACTTTAAATTTATTTGTTTGCATTTCTAACATTAAATTAAAGACCGTTACTTCATCATCAAGATTAACGTCCGGATTATAGGTTAATTGGTAAATCTCTTTTAATGGGGCAAAATAATGCTGATAAAAAAACTTTAATGCTCCAAAGGCAACTTCTTCTTTTGGTAAAATATCTTCTTTAATTGATCGCGTAAAGGCGAGATTTAAAGCGACTTGGGGATCATCAAATTTTGGTCATAAAATCCCCGGCGTATCAACTAAATCAATTTGTTCATTTAATTTTAATCATTGTTGGCCCTTTGTGACCCCTGGCTTATTACCAACTTTAGCTGATTGGCGCTTAATTAACGCATTAATAAAAGTTGATTTCCCCACATTTGGAATCCCAATAATTAACACTTTAAGTTTTGGATTTTTAATTCCTCTTGTCAGCGCTTTATTAATTTTTGGGGCTAAAACTTCATAGATCTTTGCAATAATTTCTTTTTTAATTTGTAAATCCTTACTATTTAAAGTAATTGCCATTTGCCCGTGTTGTTGATAGTAATTAATTCATTTTGCTGTAATTTTGGGGTCGGCGAGATCTTTTTTATTTAAAATCATCAGCTTTGGTTTATTAGCAAAAATCTTATCAACTAAAGGGTTCCGTGATGAGTTCGGAATCCGACTATCAACAATTTCAATTACTAAATCAATTAACTTATTCTGTTCATCTAATTGGCGAATTGTTTTCGCCATATGACCAGGAAACCAATGAATATTTGCTCTCATATTACCCCTCAAACTTTCTTACTTTAATTATAACGAAATAAAAAAATCCTTACAAAATTATAAGGATTTTTTTTCATAATCACTAACTCATTCAAGCGTTACTTTATTTATGCGCTTAGCACTAATAAAATCTTCAAAAAAGTTGGTACAAGCCTCTGTTAAATCAGAAATTTCGTTAATTTGGATTCCTTTGGTAATCGCCATAATTTTAATTAAGCATTTAACAATGTCATTAACCTTAATTGCTTCTTTTGGCGTTAGACCATAGCCTTCCTCTAATTTCTTTTTATATTTTTTAACTAAAAATTCAAATAATTTTACAGCAACACTTTCCTCATTACCTTCAACAGTAAAGATACCTAACATTTGAGTATGTCAATATACCTCTTGGTCAAAGGGATTTAACGGTGTGATATCAGGGGTTACCATAATTTCAACATCAGGAAAGCGTGTTGCTTTCGATTTTCAGTATAAGTTGCTTGGGATACCATCAGCTAATTCTGGTAAATTGAATAAATTCGCCAATACCAGAGTTCGTAAACTATTTGGTAGTCCAATTATTAAGATTTTTTTATTTTTAAGTTTTATTAATTCTTCAGCTCAATCACTGTTAAGAAATTCTTGGTTATCTTCTAGCAATAATTTATCGGTATCAAGAATTTGACACTTGATTCCGTTGTTGTTATAAAATTCAACCCAAGCTTCTGTTTGCTTGGCGTCTGCTCTGTGCGGATTTGTTAAAAATATTAGTCGTTTTTTATTCCCCAAAGCATGGTAATCCAATAAATTTGCCCCAGAAATGGGGATTCTGGCGTCCACAATTTCAACGACAACATCCATTTCCTTTGCTAAATCTAAAATCTTTTTACTAGTTTTAATAAATTTAGAGGACACTAATTCACCTTGTTCTGCGTGCATAACTAATATACCTCCTCGTGATATTAAATTATTGTCGAATAATATGCAATTTTTTCTTTATTGTGACATATTATTTTTTTCTTGGATTAATAATTTCTTTAATACGAGCAGCTTTACCTTGACGATCTCTCATGTAGTAAATTCTTGCGCGACGTACTTTCCCATATTTAACAACTTGAATCTTTTCGATTAAAGGTGAATGAATTGGGAAGTTTCTTTCAACACCAGTTCCATTACTAATTTTTCTAATTGTTACTGATTTTGTAATTCCACTACCTTGTAATTTAATTACAACTCCTTCAAAAAGCTGGATTCTAAATTTATTTCCTTCTTGAATTTTGTAATGGACTTGAATAGTATCTCCTGATGAAAATTCAGGTAAATCATTACGAAGTTGACTGATTGTTACTTCATCTACTAAACGCATATTCATAATCTTTGTTTCCTTTCTAATTTTCTTTTTGTTCTAATTCTGCTAACCATTTTTGTTGCAGTTCAGATAATTTTTTATCTTTTAATAAATCTGGTCTTTTGTAAAAGGTTTTTTCAAAAGCTTTAAATTCCCGTCATTGGGCAATATTTTGATGATGACCACTTAATAATACCGCTGGTACTTCATGGCCTTCAAAAGTAACTGGTTTCGTATAAACCGGATAGTCTAATAACTCTTCGGAAAAAGAATCATTTTGATGGGATTCTGGATTAATAACATCTGTTGCTAATCGGGCAATACTATCAATTACGACCATGCTAGCTAACTCTCCCCCTGTTAAGACATAATCTCCCAAGGAAAGTTCTAAATCCACATAATGTAAAATTCTTTCATCAAAACCTTCGTAGTGACCACAAATTAAAATTAAATCAGCCTTATCATTGGCCAAATTAACGGCCATTTTTTGTTGGTAAGTTTGTCCTTGGGGGGTTAATAAGACAACAAGACTATTGCTTGTTTGATGAGCCCGAATTGCTTTTACCAAAGGTTCAAGCATTAAGACCATTCCTTGCCCCCCACCATATTGATAATCATCAACTTGATGGTGTTTACCAACACTATAATCACGAATATCAACAATTTCAATCGCAATTAACTTTCTTTCAAGGGCTTTTTTAATAATTGATGTCGTCACAAATCCGGCAAACATCTCTGGGAATAAAGTTAAGACTGTAAATTTTTTCACATTAAATCACCTTATCTAATATTACCCTTTCTGTTAGTTCATCAATTGCTTGAACATATTCTTTAACAATTGGAATTAACATTATTTGATCATTGTCCAAACCTTTAATTCGGAGAACCGGATGAGCTTTTGTTTCTAACTGGTCAATTACAGTACCAATTATTTCATCATCTTTGATTACTTGATATCCAATCAATGAAGTTAAGACTGGAACATCACCAATATCATCTTTTTTAAAATAGACATCACAACCTTGGAATTTAGTAACATCATTAATATTACGATATTCTTTTAACCGCATGACTAATTTATCAATTGTTCCAAATACTTTTTCAACGGTTACGGGGTTAAAAATTTCACCAATTTTAATAAACGCTAATTTATTATCAACAGTTGCGTAAGTTTTAAGATTAATTAAACTTATCACTTTTAACTCCCCTTTAATTCCATGGGGCTTTTTGATTGTAAAAACTTTAATTAAATTTTCCATAAATATGTCCTTATTCTAATTAATTTTAATATTGGTCCCAAATAATAATTAATCTGATGAATTTAGCGAAATGCTATTTTCCTTTTTTTGGTTTGGCACTATCTTTTTTAACTGCTTGTTTTTCGTTATGTAATTTTGTCATTAGACCTGCTTTACTTAATAAATTACGAACAGTATCAGTTGGTTGCGCCCCATTTTGTAGTCATTTAAAAGCAATTTCTTGATCAATTTTTACATCCCCATTAATTGGGTTGTATGTTCCAATTAATTCAATGTATTCACCATCACGTTTGACACGAGCATCAATTGCAACAATGCGATAAAAAGCTGCTTTCTTTTTACCTGTTCTTTTTAAACGTAGTTTTACCATACTAAATATCCTTTCTAAAAATCTCTGCTGTTAAACTATAAAACTTAACATCACTATATATTCTACCGAAATAAAAAAAAGTGTCAAGCACTTTTACTTAACATTTTTTTGAGAATCGGTAATTAATCCGTTATTATCATAACTTTTACTTAAATTAATTAAAGTAGCCGGAATAAATACTTTTTCATTTTTAATTGGCAATGGTTTTGTATTAATCCCAAAAACCTTTTTATTTACTGTCATATTTAAGGTTTCCCCTTTATTCCGTCTAAATAA
This sequence comes from Spiroplasma syrphidicola EA-1, assembly GCF_000400955.1. Lineage (NCBI taxonomy): Bacteria > Bacillati > Mycoplasmatota > Mollicutes > Entomoplasmatales > Spiroplasmataceae > Spiroplasma > Spiroplasma syrphidicola. Next base: position 269,143 of record NC_021284.1, on the reverse strand, counting down.
CATATTGTTTATTCATAAGTAAATATATTGTAACCCAACAAATAAAACCAGAATACAAATAAAGATTAACGCTAAGATTAAAATCCCATTTGGTTGGTAAATATTTAAAAAGAAGTAGGGAAATCACGTTCCTTCTGGGCGATGATCCATTTGGCGGAAAATCCCCCGAATTAAAATCACAACAAAATATAAAACAGGATAAACTAAAATTAATCATAATGATAATTTATAGTGGTTGCGGATGTTATATTGGCTTTCTCCAGCGGTTAAAATATAACTCAAAATCATACAGAATGGAATCACTAAGTGTAAAATTATCGTTGAAGCCCATTCATAAGAACTATATGAAGTATTTGTTTGGGTATTGGTAAAAATCCCAAATCAAAAAACAAGCATTGTTACTGTAATATATGTTACGACAGCTAATTTAATCACATCTGATGGGCGACTATTACGGAATTTTGATTCAAATAAATAACCTAAGAAATAAGCCGCAACAATATAATTACTTTGCGTTGTAAAAAAAGCATAATAATTTGACACGCGTTCTGCATATCCTAAATCAGCGTTCAGTCCTGAAGGGTTGGTAATTGTTAAAACTAGATCAAAGATTAAAAAGAATACCACTAATAGTAAGGCCCCTAATCTAAATCAAAATAATATCTTATTATTTCACTTTAACATTTCTTCCTCCTAATATTTTCTCAAAATATTAATTTCTACCGTTATTATAGCATAAAATGACTAGCAGTCTTCTTAGCTTAATTTTAAATTTTTAATTAAATCTTTTGAGCAATCAACACAAGCCAATGATGGAAAAACATCACCATTCGAAACAAATTTTGTTCCAATTGGATTAAAGAATTGATGACAAACATCACATTCTTGTAAGCCTTTTTGCACTTGTAAAAAACAATTATCACACATATTTAAATTGTTTTCGCGGGCAAAGTATTCATGACAATGGGTACAAATTCCAACAACACTTTTAACTTGCGCTGTTTCTCATTTTGAAAATTCATAACGATCATCTGCTGGAATATAATTAAATACTTGTAAAATTCAGCGATTATCTTTTGGGACTTTTTTTCCATCAATTGTTACTTTTGTTAATAAATATTTAACTGTTTGTTCTGCTGTTGTAAAAACTTTAACAACTTTTTCACTACGACGTTTATTGGGGTCTTCGACATAAAAAATAACATATAGATTTTTTTGGATATTCATTATTTCCCCTCCCTTTTCATTGGTTGTTTTTGATAGTTTTGTTCGGCACATTTAAAACAAATTTTGTATTTGTGGCCTTCATAAATTAATTCCCCATATAATTCGCGGGCAAAATCATCACGAGTTAGACGTTGTTTTTTACATAAATCACATTTAAATGTTTCTAAACCAATTAATTCATTTTCACATTCTGAACAAATTTTATCAGAATTTAGTTTTTGTTTAATTCGATTACACTGTTTACATAACAATAAGTCATTAATAAATTCCCCTGTTAAGCGTTTGTTAAATTCATAACTTTCATTAGCATCATCATAACTATAAACCAAACAAAATGAAATTTGTTTCACAATGTCTTCGTTATATTTATTATCTAAATAACAATCTTGTAAAGCTAAGACAGCATCTTCTTCTGAGCGACAAATGCAACGGATTTCTTGATTAATTCCATTACTGTCAAAAATAAAATAATAATTTCAGATCATATTTTCCTCCTGGTTATTTAACCTCTTTCCTACTAATTATAACATTAAGGGGGGGGAAACTGAAAAAACCCTTTACAAAAAGGGTAGCTTTATCATATTTTTTCTAATTGCATAACTAGAAAAATCTTTATTACATATTTATTTAAATTATTTTAATTTGAAAAAATTCTTAAAATTTTGGCCGCCAATAACTTTGGATTATTAGCTAATTCTTTTCTTATTTTAGGATTATCAATAATTAATGATAAAAACTCACATACTTTTCCAGGATTAAATGAATTAAGTTTGGTAATAAAATCATTTACGTCAATTTTCAACGCAATTAATAGGGCTAATAATTTACTTCAGCTAGTTGCTGAGCAATTATTCTCAATTCGACAAATCGTTGATTGCTGTAACCCTGATATCTCCGCTAACTCTCGTTGCGTCAAACCTCGCGTAATCCGTAATTGTTTAATAATTTCGTTCAAAAAAATCCCCTTTCTTTCCTTTTTTTGTCCCAAAATAAAGGCAAAGTAATTAAGTTGTTCCTAACTATGCAATACAACGATTATAGCATAAAAAAATTTTATTATTTAATAAAATTCTTTTACAGCATATTTCAATTTTAGAATAATAAGTTTTTTGGTGTTCGGGGGAACGGAATTACATCCCGAATATTTAAAATTCCTGTTACATACATCACTAATCGTTCAAAACCTAAACCAAAACCAGCGCTTTTGTAGTAACCATATTTTCGTAAATCTAAGTATCAATCTAATTCCTCAACCGGAACATTCATTTCGTGGCAGCGAGCAATAATTTTGTCATAGTTGCTTTCTCGTTCACTACCTCCAACTAATTCCCCAATTCCAGGAACTAGTAAATCACAGGCAGCGACTGTTTTATTATCTGAATTTACTTTCATATAAAAAGCCTTAATATCTTTTGGATAATCAGTTAAAAACATTGGTTTTTTACTAATTTCTTCACATAAAAATCTTTCATGTTCAGTTTGTAAGTCCATTCCTCAGAAAATATCTTTATTTTCAAACGGATGATTATTATTTAAAGCTGTTGTTAAAACATCAATTGCTTGCGTATATGTCATTCTATCAAAGGCACTATCTTTTAAAGTTGTTAAACGTTCTAATAGTGTTGGATCAACTGTTTCATTTAAAAATGTTAACTCAGCAAAATTATGAGCAAATAAATAATTTATAATTGCTTTAATCATTTCTTCAACTAAATCCATATTTTGGCTTAGATCATTAAACGCTACTTCTGGTTCAATCATTCAAAACTCCGCACAGTGTTTTGTTGTATTTGAATTTTCCGCTCGGAACGTTGGACCAAACGTATATACTTGACCAAACGCTTGGGCAAACCCTTCGGCATGTAATTGCCCTGAAACGGTTAAACTAGCTTTTTTGCCAAAGAAATCTTCCGCATAATTGCCATCACTACGAGTAGTAACAATAAAAGCTTCCCCTGCTCCTTCGGCGTCATTACCAGTAATAATTGGGGTATGAACATAAATAAAATTTTTTTGATTAAAAAACTTATGAATGGCAAAAGCACAGCTACTACGAATCCGGAAAACAGCATTAAAAGTGTTTGTTCGAGCGCGTAAATGAGCAATTTCTCGTAAATATTCAAATGAATGTTCTTTTTTTTGAACGGGACTATCTTCTGTTGCTTCATCTAAAATTTCAATTGCTTGCGCTTGAATTTCAAATGGTTGTTTTGCTGTTGGCGTTAAAATAAACTTCCCAGTTACTTTTACCGCTGAAGAAAGCTTAATTCCTTCAATTTCAGTAAAATTTGCAACCTCAGTTGGTTTATAAACAACTTGAACATTTTGAAAAGCCGAACCATCATTAAGAACTAAAAAACCTAACTTCCCATTATTACGGTTTGATTTAATTCAACCCCCAACAGTAATAACTTCATCATTTGCTATTTTATTATTAAACAAATCAACAATCTTAATCATATTTCTCCTTTTTCCTAAAATTTAATTATCGCTTCTAAGGCTAATTCCATCATTTTTTTAAAATTATTTTGGCGTTCTGCCGCTGTTGTGACAGCCCCACTAATAAAAGAGTCAGAAATTGTTAATAAACAACCCGCTTTTTTATTTAAAGCCCGAGCATTAGCAAATAGGGCAAAAGATTCCATTTCAACGCAAAGCGCGTCATATTCTTTATTAATTTTTTTTCAATCATCAGGGTTTTGACGATAGAAAACATCAGAAGAATGAACACGAGCATTTTTAAGCTTTAACCCTAACCCTTGCGCTGTTGTTGTAATTAAATCAACAACCTCTGAAGATGCGGATAATACTTGATCATCAAGCCCAGCAACAATTTTCGCATAATTATTTTCCCCATATGCTGAAGTAACATTAACTAAATCATAAACATCTAATTCACTAACATAACTTCCAGCTGAACCAATTCGAATAATACATTCAACATCATAAAACTTAAATAATTCATATGAGTAAATCCCAATACTAGGGCAGCCCATTCCACTTCCAGCAATTGTAATTTCTTTCCCATGGTATGTTCCTGTATACATAAACATATTACGAACATCATTTACTAATCGATAATTATCTAAAAAATTTTCGGCAATAAATTTTGCCCGTAATGGGTCCCCTGGCATTAAAACAATTTTAGCAATATCTTTTTTTTCCGCATTAATATGTGGTGTCATTTTGTTCCTTCTTTCTTTCTTTGCTTTTTATTAATATCATTTTACTATCAAGTTGCTAAAAATGATAGTTCTTTAAGCATTATCGGTATTTTTTTACAACTCTAATCATTCTTGCTTTATTATCAAGATATTCTTTTTCGCTATCAAGCGCCATAATATGTTGTAACAAGGTATCATTTCAATAAATCAATGGTAATAAACTTGATATCATTACTTCACTCTTATCATATAATGCCGAAGTAATAATCCCATAATTTAAATCAGCATAGCGACTAATATCAGTATTTAGTTTCGCTGTAACTGCAATAACATATGCGCCGCGGGCTTTCGCCTCTTTTGTGGCATTAATTAAAATACTGTTATGATGATCTAAACAAAAACAAATTAAAACATCATTTTCATTTAACGCCGCAGCTTTTAAAATAATATTTTCATCCGTTCCTGATAAAACATTTGTAAAAAAACCAAAATAAAATAACCGTGTTGATAATTCTTGGGCGGCTAATTCTGCCATTCCTAAACCAGCAATTGAAATTATTTTTGCTTTTTTAAATCAGCCAACAATTTTTTGCAACGTTGGTTTATCAAAAACTTGATTATTGCGTTGAATAATATCATGATAAAACTGGGAAATATTTTCAGTTGCATCGGCATTTAAATTGCTATTATTTAAACGCTCTTGTTCAGCAACTACCGCAATAACAAAATCACGATAACCTTGGAAACCTAACTTTTTAATTAACGAATAAATTGGTGAATAACCAATTCCGGTTGCTGTTGATAAATCTTCAATTTTAATTGTCCGTAGGTTATTAATATTTGCTTTCAGATAATTAACAATTTTTGTTTCTTTTTTGGTCAAACTACCTTGGATCATTGATAGTTTTGATAAAATTGAAATTGCTTCCATGAATTAGTAATCTCAACGATTTTCTTGTTTAGCTAAAACAAATTCACGATCAACAAAGCCTGAAGACCATAAACGATTAATTAAATCATCTGTGAAATACATTCAAGGTAATAATTTATTAACATAAACTTCATTGTCATTTAATTTTTGATTTGGGGTTGAAATAATATGTGTTCAATTAGCTAATTTAACAACTTTTGACATATCTTTTCCCGAAATTGCGACAATTGTTGCTTGATTGTCTTTTGCAATTGCTAAGGCTTTATTAACAGCTTCATTATCGCCAAATAATGAATAAGCAATAATTAAATCATTTTTTGTCATAAAACGAGCACGAACGACTAAATCTTCTTCATTTTCATCTAAATTAAAGGCATTAAAACCAAAACGATATAATTCTAATGCTAATGTTTGTGATAATGAATTTGTTGTTCCCATTCCAATCACAAAAATCCGATATGCCCCAGTAATTGCATTAACAGTTTGTCCTACTAACTCGTTATCAATCATTGTGTCATTTTGATTAATAATATCAAAATAGGTTTTCTTCATTAACTGTTCCATGTTACTCATATCTAATGATTTAATTTCAACATCTGCCGCAATTGAAATTAAAAAGTCTCGATATCCTTTAATTTGCATTTTTCGTAATAAACCATAAATTGCACTGTATCCAGTATCAACTTTTTGAGCTAAAACCTCAATATTCATTGTTGTTACATCGCGCATATTTTCACGGATGTATTTAATAATTTCTTTTTCTTTTTTTGTAAAATTTTTAGAATCAAATGTTTCTAAAATCGATAGAAATGATGCCATCGTTATAATTCTCCTTTTTTCCTATTTATTGTTATTATTTAAAATTTCTTGGTATCCTAATCGCCCAATCATTGCCCCATTATCGGTACAATATTCTAATTTTGGAACAACCGCTTTTACTCCTAAGGACTCTAACCCTAAAAAAGCTTTTCGTAAACTTTGATTAGCAGAAACACCACCAGCTAGCACAACCATTTTTGGCTGATATTCTTTAATTGCCATTGTTAATTTTTGCATTAAAGTATCAACACAAACTTTTTGAAATGTTGCACAAAAATCATTAATAGCTAGTTCTTCTCCCCGATTTCTAATTTTAGTAAGCAAATTAGCAGCGGCTGATTTTAAACCACTAAAAGAAAAGTTGTAACTTTTATCATTCAATGGTAACGGTAATTGATAGCGGTCGGGATTACCGGTTTGAGCTAATTGATCAATTACTGGTCCCCCAGGATAACTTAATCCTAACATTCGCGCCACTTTATCGTAGCATTCGCCAACGGCGTCATCAAGGGTTGAACCAAGAATTTCAAATTTTAAATGTCTTGTCATTAATATTAATTGTGTATGGCCCCCACTAACTAATAATGCTAATAATGGAAATTCAAATTGTTGGTCAATTGCCGCGCCATAAATATGGCCTGACAAATGATTTAGAGGTAATAAAGGAATTTCCAAATAAGTGCTTAATGTTTCAGCGGCAACTTTACCAATATGCAAGGCTCCAATTAAACCTGGAGTTGCTGTATATGCAATATAATTAATATCTGTGATTGCTATTTTGGCGTTATGAAGTGCTTGTGATAAAACATAACTTAAATTTTTTAAATGTAGACGTGATGCTAATTCTGGCACAACCCCTCCAAATTTTGTATGTTCTGCAATTTGCGACGAAATAACATTACTTAATACTTTTCCATCTGCTAAAACCGCAATACTTGTTTCATCACAACTTGTCTCAATTGCTAAAATGACCATATTTACACCTCATTTTTAATTATATACTAAATATTAAAACAATAAACTTTTTGATAAAATTTCAAAAAAAAATTAAAATTTCTAAAATTTTAATTTTTTATGAATTGTAATAACTATATAACTTTGTTATCTTTCATTATTTTTTCAATTCCGCTAATTGCTGCTTCTTCGTCTTCACCAGTTGCAACAATTTCAACTTCTGCTCCCTTGTGAATACCCAAGGCAATAATTGTCATAATTGATTTTAAATTACCACTTTTTCCTCCTGAAAAAATTGTAATATCCGATTTGTATTTTCCTGCTTCTCCTACAATTAATGCGGCTGGACGAGCATGCATACCAACTGGATCAATAATAATAGCCTTAAACGATGCCATTCAAATTTCCTCCTTAAATATAAATCTTAATGTCCTTAATAATTATATCAAAGAAATATAATTTTCAATAAAATATTCCGTTTTTTTATCCTTTTAATCATTAATTTTATAGCGTAATTCGACTGTCTCTGCTTTTTGGTCTGGATTATTAAGAACTGCAACTAATTTTGTTAACATTTCCGCTCAATCAATTACCATTGTTTTATCATTTTTTCAGGGTTGGTTAATATCTTCATTGTTACAAGTAATTGTTGCGACTGAAACAGGATAATTTGCTAGTTTTTTTAATAAAAACTGCGAATAATCCTCATAACAAATAACTGTTTCAATCTTATTATCAATAATTGCATTTGTTAAGTTAACTTCATCTGCTTCCCCATTTTTTTGTAAAACTAATTGTTGCGGGTTAATTGCCACTTCTTGACAAGCTTTGTAATAACCCCGATAAAACTCTTTATTATCATTCTCTTTTGTACTTAAAAATAAAATATTTTTAGCTTTAGCCAGTAAGTGCATTGTAAAATCATACATTAATTTTTCGTTATTAATAAAGAAAGTTGTTCACCCTGGACAGTTTTGACCAATTAAAATCGTTTGTTCTTTTCAAGGCTGTAAAAAATCAAGAATTTCTGTAATAAAACCATTTGCCACTGGTCAAAATAGAATTATTTTTTCAAAATTACTGTTAATTAATAATTTTAACTGTTGTTCATCGTGTTGTTCTCAGTTAGAAGTTAAGAAAATTGTATTAACGGCATACTCTTGATTTAGTAAAGAATTTAATAATTTCTGAAAAAGAGCAAAATAACTTGGGTTTAAATTAGTTGGTAATAAGAGATAAATTACTTTCGCATTTTCAGTTTTCTTTTCGTACTCATTTGTTTTTAAAATTGCCTCAATACGCTGAGCCATTTGAGGGCTAATCGAGCCACCACTAAAATAGCGTGAAATTGTCCCCACTCCACAGCCGGCAATTTTTGCTAACTCTTTATAATTACGAATTTTCATTTTCCCACCTCTTTTTATCCTTTTGTAATTGCCTTACTATCAGCTGAAATAATTTTTGAGCCGATTGGTGACGGAAAGACAATTTGAATATTTTGGGCAATAATTTTAACAACTACTCCTGTTCCAAATAATTCATGGTTAACGGTATCATTAATTTTTCACTTGTTTTTAGCTGCATCAGTTGCTTTACTATTTAAATATTTTTGAGAACCAAAATCTTCTAAACTAATTCTTCAATCCTTTTTAAAATTTTGGAACTTATCAATATATTTTGGTTCTGCTTTTGGTTGTTCACTTTCAATTAAATCAAAATAATTTTCATTTAACTCTTTAATAAAGCGGGATGGGAATCGTTCATTATTAGTAATATAGGAAAAGCCATCAGCATAACTAATAAATAATTGTTCTTTTGCTCTAGTAATCGCCACATAAAATGTTCGTCGTTCTTCTTCTAACTGGTTAGCCCCACCACGAATTGCTTGAGCCGAAGGGAAAATTCCTTCATTTAAACCAATGATGAAAACAACTTTTTTTTCTAATCCCTTAGCATTATGAATTGTCATTAAAGCAACGGCATCTTCTGAAACTAAATTATTATCATTGTCAGTTTGTAACGCCATTAATTGGAGATATTCATTAACTAAATCAATGCCACTTAAATCTTTATTTTGTTGATCAAATTTATTAATTGAGTTAAATAACTCTTTAATATTTTCAACCCGTTCTTCTTCAAAATTATCTTTTAAAAGCTGTAAGTAACCACTTTCTTGTAATAATTGGTCTAGAATCTCACCAATTGTTTTCTCTTCTCGCAACGCTGCTTGCCCAGCAATCAAAGCTCTTGTTAACGGTTCTAATTTATTTGCTAACCCCGTTCCTAATAATTCACGGTGTTTAATTAATAAGTCACTTCCTGTTAATTGTTCTGTCCCCATTAATTCAAAAACATTTTCCACCGCTTTTTCCCCGACTTTTGGAAATAATAATAACACCCGTTGTAACGCTAACGGATCATTATTAACTAATAAGCGTAAAAAAGATAGAGCATCCTTAATTTCTTTACGTTCATAGAATTTAAACGCCCCATAAATATGGTAAGAAATCCCATAGTCAGCTAAAGCTCCTTCAATATCACGTGATAAATAATTTGCGCGATATAAAATTAAAATGTCTTGGTAGCGTAATTCTTCATTTTTAACAAGGGTACGAATTTTGCTAGCAACAAATTCCGCTTCATCCCCACCACTATGACCGTGATATAAAATTGGTTTAATCCCACTTTGATTAACGGTAAATAATTCTTTTTTAATCCGATTCGGATTGTTCTCAATTAAACTATTCGCTAAATTTAAAATATTCTGACTTGAACGATAATTTTGATCAAGAATAACCGTTTCGGTATTTTTAAATTCGCGATCAAAATTTAAGATTAAACTAATTTTAGCCCCTCGTCATGAATAAATTGTTTGATCAGGGTCCCCAACAACCGTAATATTTTGTTGCTCTCCTGTTAATCACTTAATAATGCTAAATTGTAAATCATTTGTATCTTGGAACTCATCAACTAAAAAATAATCAAAACGACCTTGTCATTTTGCTAAAACTGTTAAATGATCACGAAATAATTGGTAAGTTAATAAAATTAAGTCATTAAAATCTAAGCTATTTAATTCTAATAAACGTTCTTGATAAAGTTTATAGACATGCGCTCAGCGACGAGCATTCGGATTATCACTGTTATTAGCACTTGCACTAGCTGGAGAAATAAAATCATTCTTTCAATTTGACAAGGTACTTTTTAATAACTTAGCTTCATTATTATCATACTTATAATCCATTTTTTTATAGATTGTTCGAAAAATACTATCTTGGTCTTGATTATCAATAATATTAAAATTACGATTATAGCCTAAAGTATCAATATCTTCGCGCAAAATACGCACACATAAGGCGTGATAGGTTGAAATACTACATTGTTTGCCATCAGGACCAATTAAGTCAATAATCCGTTCTTTCATTTCATTTGCGGCTTTATTAGTAAAAGTTACCGCACAAATTCGTCATGGTTTTAAATTAGCATATTTAATTAAATAAGCAATTTTATTAATAATAACGCGGGTTTTACCACTCCCGGCCCCAGCAATAATTCGAACAGGTCCTTTAATCGCTAAAACCGCCTCACGTTGGTTTGGATTCAAGTTTGTAATAAATTCATTTAACATTTTCTAAGCTCCTTTATATATAATATTAACCAATATTATGTTAGTTCATCAATTTCTTTTAACGCTTCATCCGTTAAATTTCCTGGCTGGTCTGTTCCTAAATGGACATGTTTTTTATCCCGATTAATCAGTTTTTTAACTGGTTTACTTGTAACTACCGCTTCTTTTGGTTTTATTTTAACAATCATTAATTTTGATTGCCGATCAAGTAAAATTTGATGGTCTTTATTAAAAATGACGGCAAAAACTAAACCTAGATATCATAAAAAATAAAATGTTACAACTATTTTCATAATAACAACGACAATTGGGGCATCAATTGTTTTATTTTTGAAAAGATCAATAATATTTATTTTAAAAATCATAATGCAGGCAAAATCAAATAATAATTCAATTAGCCACGGAATAAAAATAATTAACGTTTCCCGAACAAACAAGGCTAAAAAAGTTATTTTTTGATTTAAACAAATTAGTTTAATTCGCAAAACTCATTTACAAAAAGTTTTGCCACCCCACAAATATGGTACGATAATAAAGTAAAGAAATAAAAAAATAAAAGTTATGACAATTAATAAAATTGGCCCCCAAATCGCATAGGTCGGATTCCACTTCACCATTGTTATTGATAAGACTAACGGCAAAATACTGGCAATAATAATATCAAAAAAACGGGCTAAAATGATCCTTCACGGTGAGGCTAAAAGAAAATAATCTAGTTCCGAAGGTTCAGACTCTGTTGAAGGTAGTGGTTTTTTTACAGTTTGTTCATTAACTTCTGGTAAGTCATCAACTGTTTTTTGGGTAATAATTTTCATATTAACGTTAAAAACTCTTATCTAGTAAATTCAGAGCGTCATGCTTTAATATAACCTTTAATATCTTCAGCAATTATTCGGAATTTTGGTTCACTAATATTTTTTGCATATTTATTTTTCATAAACGACTTAATTCGGCGATCAACTTTATTTTCTGCACTATTAATTGCTTTAATTGCCAATTGTTTATTATGTTGTAAACGCACTAATCGTAAAAATGACACTAAACAGAAACGAACATAAGCATATTCTAATTCATCATAATATTCTTTATACAAACTATGTTCACGATAAAAGTTAAAAATATGAACTCATTGTTTTAATAAATCAAAAACACTGTATTTAACTTGTTCTAAATCATAGTCAGCTAAGATATCTTTAACTGCCACAACCCCATCAGCATAAGCTAAAACTTTATAAATAAAGAATGTTTCGTTGCGAGTATAATTAACAAAGTAAATTTGTTTTTTAATTAACATTTCGCGGTTAAAAGCTTTTGTATGCAATAAAGGATGCACGTATGCTAAAACTTCTTTATTTGTTTTTGGTGATAATAATTTATCAGTTGCTAAACGACTATAACTATTTTTCTTCAGATTAGCATATTGAATCCCAAATTCTAAAAGATTAATTGTTTTATTATTAGTACTAAATTCTGCTACTGTTTTTTTCAATGTTTCAACAAGATTTTCATGAAGAACTTCACCTTCTTTAACAAAAACAATATAATCGCCACTGGCATTATTAATTCCTGTATTCATTGAATATGAAAAACCTTGACTACGTAAATTGGTAATTACTTTGATTTGATTGTTAAATTGATAAAAATGTTCTGACATAAAGTCTAAAACAACTGATTTTGGTTGAAAACCAGTATCGTCAACTAAAATAACTTCAAAATCTTGTTCTGTTTGCGCCCCAATTGAACTAAGTGTTTTAATTAATTTAACTGGATTATTCTGCGCGACAATAAGAAATGATAAAAACATATAAACATCCTTCTCCTTTTTCATACCTTTATTATAACATTTTAAAGCTATTTTTTTATTGTCGAATGCAATTTTAGTAATTATCTTTGATTATGTTAATACTTCACAACCTTCATCGGTAATTAAAATTGTATGCTCAAAATGGGCACTATTTAAACGATTTTTTGAAACAGGCGTTCAATTATCACTAAGCATTTTAATCTCTTTTGTCCCAATTTGGACCATTGGTTCAATACAAATTGTCATCCCCGCTTGTAAACGCATCCCAACCCCAGCTGGACCACTATTGGGAATATGGGGATCTTCATGCAAATTACGGCCAATCCCATGCCCTGTAAACTCGGTTGGTAAAAAAAAGCCATTTTCTTCAACATAACTTTGGATTGTGGCACTAATATCCCCAATTCTAACTCCGGGTTTTAAAATCGCAATTGCTTTATCCAATGATGTTTTGGTAACCAAAACCAATTTTTCATCAATTGGATCTTTTGGACTCCCAACAATGACAGTAAAAGCCCCATCGGAATTATAACCTTGATAAGCACATCCTGCATCAACAGATACTAAATCGCCATCTTGAAAGGGACGATGATCAGGAATCCCATGGACTAAAACATCATTTAACGAAACACAAATTGAAGCTGGAAAATTGTATAAGCCTTTAAAATTTGGGACACAATCATTCGCAGCAATAATTTCTTCGGCTTTTTGATTTAACATTAATCCTGTTACTCCTGGTTTAATCATTGCTTTTAATTCTTCATGAATTAATTTTAGTGTTTCACAAGCTTTACGCATATAGTTAATTTCTTGTGTGGTTTTTATTGTTACCATCTTTTTCTCCTCTTTTCTCCTTTTAATTATAAAATAAAAAAACTAATGTTGCCATTAGTTTTTATACTAATTCGATAATTACCATTGGGGCATTATCGCCTTTACGATTATCTAACTTCAGAATTCGAGTGTATCCACCATTACGATTTTTATATTTTTTAGCGACACCATCAAATAATTTTTGTAATGCTGTTTCTTTTTCATTTGCATCAATATTACGTAAGAAACTTGCCGCACGACGACGTGAATGCAAATCTTGACGTTTTCCTAAAGTAACTAGTTTATCAACATGTTTACGTAATTCTTTTGCTCTTGTTTCAGTAACTTCTAGGCGTTCATGAATAATTAATTCTGTTGCTAAATTACGCATTAAACCATTTCTTCATGAAGTGTTTTTTCCTCTTTTTTGTTGATATGACATTTGAACTCCTCCTTACTAATCTCTTCTAAAGTGTAACCCTAATTGGGCAACTTTTTCTTTAATTTCTGTTAATGATTTTTTCCCTAAATTACGGATTTGTTGAATTTCATCTTCTGTTTTTGAAACTAAATCACGTAATGTATCAATTTTTGCTCGTTTTAAGCAATTTTGTGAACGTTGTGTAAACTCTAATTCATCAATACTACGATCTAATTCATCTTCTTCTGTTTCAGTTTCTGACGAAATAATTTGAGTTGCTTTAATAGCTTCATTTAAGTTAACAAAGAATTCTAAGTGTTCTGTTAAAACTTTCGCTGCCATTGCCACCGCATTAACTGGGGTAATTGAACTATCTGTTTGAACTTCTAATTCTAATTTTTCTAAATCAGCATTTTTCCCAACTTTTGTTGGTTCAACTTTGTAAGAAACTTTTTGAATTGGTGAATAATTTGAATCAATAACAATTAAATCAGCATATTTTTTTTCTTTTTTATTGTCATTAAATGATTTATATCCCCGTGAATTACGCGCATGTAATTCAATTTCTAAGCTTCCCCCTTTTGAAATTGTTGCAAGATGAAGACTTGGATTAACAACTTCAACACCGGCTGGTAAAATAATATCTTTTGCTAAAATTTCTCCTTCTTTTGTTGAAGAAATTTTTAAGATTACTGATTCTCCGTCAGGAATAATATCTTGGTTGATAATTAACACTAAATTTTTAATGTTTAAAATAATCTTTGTCACATGTTCAACAACCCCTGGGATTGCTGTAAATTCATGTGATGCCCCTTTAATCCGCACAGCAAAAACAGCTGCTCCTGGTGTTGCGGATAATAGTGTTCGGCGAATAGCATTACCTAAAGTTATCCCAAAACCACGTTCTAATGGTTCAACTAAAAATTTACCATAATTATTTGTCTTATCTTCAGCTTGTAATTTAAATTCTGGTCTAATAAATTGTTTCATTAAGTATCTATCTCCTATCCTCTTGGTCTTTTTGGTGGTCTTGCCCCATTATGAGGAATTGGAGTTACATCTTTAATTGAAGTAATTTCTAACCCAATTGCTTGAATACTACGCACGGCAGCATCTCTTCCTGGTCCCGGACCTTTAACTTCAACTTGAACACTATTCATTCCGTGTTCTTGACTTGCTTTCCCAGCTGCTTCAGCAACCATTTGCGCTGCATATGGTGTTGATTTTTTACTTCCTTTAAATCCCATTGCGCCAGCTGATGATCAAGAAATTACATTTCCTGCTTCATCTGAAATTGTCACAATTGTATTATTGAAAGTTGAATGAATATGGGCGATTCCTTTCAGAATATTTTTTTTCGCTTTTTTCTTGCTAACTGTTTTTTTACCTGCCATAATTATTCTCCTCTCTACCTATTTTTTCTTATTAGCCACAGTTTTACGTGGTCCTTTAACTGTTCGAGCATTTTGTTTTGAAGATTGTCCACGAACTGGTAACCCTTTACGGTGACGCATTCCGCGATAACTTCCAATTTCCATTAAACGTTTAATGTTTAGAGCAACTTCTCGACGTAAGTCCCCTTCAGTTTTATATTTTGCAATTTCATTTCTGATTTTTGTTAATTCATCTTCTGATAAATCTTTAACGCGAACATCTTCTGAGATGCTAGCTCTTTTTAAAATTTCTTGTGATAATGGTTTCCCAATTCCATAGATATAAGTTAATGCAATAACTACTCGCTTATCATTTGGAATATCTACTCCGCCAATACGTGCCATTTAACTTCCTCCTCTATTAACCTTGTCTTTGCTTGTGTTTTGGTTGTTGACAAATTATCATAACACGACTTTTTCGTCTAATTACACGACATTTGTCACAAATTTTTTTTACAGATGATCGTACTTTCATCGTGCTGTCTCCTTTTACATTTTCTATTTATGTCTAAAAATAATTCGCCCACGTTCTAAATCGTAAGGTGACATTTCAACAGTTACCGCATCCCCTGGTAAAATGCGAATGTAATTCATCCGGATTTTACCAGAAACGTGGGCAAGAATAACTGCGCCATTTTCTAATTTCACCTTAAACATTGTATTTGGTAATACTTCTAAAATTGTCCCTTGGACTTCTAATAAATCACTTTTGGCCATTCAATATTACCTCCTTTTTATTTAAGTACCGCCACGATTTGATCTCAAACGGCATGTCCCGTCATATCAGCATCAATGACCGTTAAATTTTGTTGATGTAAATAATAATCCACTAATGGGGCTGTATCTTTATGATAAGCCGCTAAACGAACAGTAATTTTGTCAACGCTATCATCAGCGCGTTGAATTAAAGCGCTTCCATCAAGGTCACAAAGTCCTTCTTGTTTTGGTGGTAAAGCTGTTAAATGGTATGTTTTACCACATTTTGGACAAATGCGTCGCCCAGTAATACGGGCAATTAGCTTACTTTCATCAATTTCAAAATATAATGTATGGTTAATCTTACGTCCTAATTTTGCCAATAATTGGTCTAATTTTTGCGCTTGATTAATTGTGCGTGGAAAGCCATCTCAAATGATGCTTCCTTGCAAATTTTTTAAATGGTCTTCAACCATTGCAATCATAATATCATCAGGAACTAACTTCCCTTCTTCGGAATATTTTTTACATAATTGACCATATTCGGTATTATCGTGAATATTTTTGCGAATAATATCGCCCGTTGAAAGATGATGAAAGCCATATTCTTGAATTAAATGTTCTGATTGTGTACCTTTCCCACTCCCAGGCGCTCCTAATAAAATAATGTTTTTCATTACAATATTTTTCCTTTTCTATCACAAATATGAATCGTTTTTGTCATTAATAATACTTTCGGCTTTTTTATCAATAAAGGCTTGTTGAGTAATTCGTCCTTTAACTTGACGAACTGTTTCTAACGCAACTGAAACCATAATAATTAACCCGGTTCCTCCAATTGCTAAAGCACTTGGTAAGGATGTTAATTTACTAATAATGTATGGTAAGACGGCAATTCCCGCTAAGAAAATTGATCCTAAAATACTTAAACGATTAATTGTCCCTTTAATATATTTTTCTGTTTCTTTTCCTGGCCGTACTCCGGGAATAAACGTTCCCGCTTTTTGAAAGTTTTCGGCAATCTTTTCTGGATTCATTTGCACTTGTGAATACAAGAATGTAAATAAAATCGTTAAAACAGCATAAATAATAATTCCAGGTCACGTATTAAATGATAAATAGTTATTACTAAATCACACAAAACCATTTGTTGGATTATTAACACTAATGATTTGGGCAACAGTAATTGGCGCTGAAATTAATGCTGAGGCAAAAATAACAGGGATAACTCCAGCAGAGTTAATTTTTAATGGTAAGAACGGTTTGGTCTCTTCTTGACCCCCCGCGGATAATCCACTTCCCGTTTGTTGAATTGGTAGTTTTCGCTCCGATTCATTTAACATTACGACAAAGAGAATTACTAATAAGAACATGATGACATATCCTAAGAATTTTAGGATTCCATCAAACAATAAGTTAATATCTTCTTGCCCTGAAATTCAGAATTTGAAAGTTGTCATTAAATTTTCTGGTAATTTAGCAACAATTCCGGCAAAAATAATTAACGAAACCCCATTTCCAATTCCTTTAATCGTAATTTGATCTGCCATTCACAACATTAACATTGTTCCGGCAATCAAAGCACAAGGAATTAAAATGTAATAGAAGATTGGGCTTCCTGTTCCAAAATCACTTGATGTTCATTTTGGGGTAATTAAACCTTGGTTAGCCATTGTAAAGATAGTCGCAATCCCCTGCATAATTGCAAAGGGGATTGTTAATCATTTTGTTAAACGATCCAATTTTTTTCGACCTTTTTCCCCACTTTTTGCTCAACGCGATAGCGGTGGAATTACATCAGTCGATAATAATTGGACAATAATTGAGGCGGTAATATATGGTGATACCCCTAAGGCTAAAATTGAAAATTGACCTAGTGTTCCCCCACCTAACATTGAAATTAGCGCAAAGAATTGTTCTGATTCTGCATTACTATTAAAGTTATCAGAAACCTGAACCCCAGGGACAGTTAAGTAACTACCCAAACGAATAATTACTAAAACCATAATTGTAAATAAAATTCTTTTAATCAAATCTTTGTTTTTAACAAAGAAACTTGAAGATTTTGTCAAACTTATTTCCTTTTTCTGTTTTTTAGCCTTAGTTTTCACAACTATACTACCTCAACTTTCCCGCCAGCTTTTTCGATTGCATCTTTAGCACTAGCTGAAATTTTGTTAACTTTTACATTAACTGTCTTAGTAATTTTACCATTACCTAAGATTTTAATTAATGCTTTTTCATTTTTAATTACTTTTTTTTCAACTAAAGTTTTGTGATTTACATCAGTTAAATTAATTGTTTCTAAATCATTTAAGTTTAGAATTGTATAATCTTTTTTATTTAAGCTTGTAAACCCTACTTTAGGTAAACGACGGAAGATTGGTGTTTGTCCCCCTTCAAAGCCAGGACGAACTCCTCCCCCACTACGAGCATTTTGACCTTTATGCCCTTTCCCTGAAGTTTTTCCGATTCCTGATCCAGTCCCACGACCTAAGCGTTTTTTGCTATGACGTGAACCTTCTGTATATTGTAATTCATTTAATTTCATGATCAATTCCTCTTCTTATCCTTTTAATTCTTCAGGGGTTTTATTACGTAATTTACTAATTTGGTCAATTGTACGTAGTTCTCTTAATCCTTCAAGCGTTGCTCTAATCATATTAATTGGTGTATTTGATCCTAGTGATTTTGTATAAACATCTGCTAATCCTGCTAATTCAATAATTGCTCGTGCTGGTCCTCCAGCAATAACTCCAGTCCCTTTTTTGGCTGGTTTAATTAAAACTTTTGATGAACCAAAGTGGCCAATTACTTCATGAGGAACTGTTGTTCCAACAATTGGAACACGAACAAGTTGTTTTTTCGCTTCTTTAATTGCTTTTTTAATCGCATCAGGAACTTCATTTGCTTTTCCTGTTCCAAAGCCAACACGGCCTTTTTTATCACCAATTACAACAACAGCAGCGAAACGGAAGTGACGCCCCCCTTTTGTAACTTTTGTAACACGATTAATTGTAACAACTTTTTCTTCAAACGGATTTTCTTCTAAATTGTTACGACGACGATCATTGTTTTTATCTCAACGTTGATTGCCATCGCGACGAGGAGCAAATCCTGTTTGTCCGTTTTGGTTTTCTCTTGTTCCAACACTATTACCTTCTGCTTTAACTGGTGAATTTTCAACTGGTGTTGTTTGTTCTACAACATTTTCTTTTTTATCTGCCATTATCCTAACTCTCCTTCTTAAAACTTCAGTCCTGCTTGACGAGCAGCTTCTGCAAATGCTTTTACTTTTCCATGGTATAAATACCCTCCACGGTCAAATACAACGGTTGTGATTTTTTTAGCGATCGCTTGTTTTGCAATTTCTTGCCCAACTTTTTCAGCTGCGGCAATATTGCTTGTTGATTTTAAATCAGCCATTTTTAAAGTTGAGGCTGATACGATAGTTGCTTGCTTAACATCATCAATTAATTGGGCATAAAAATGTCCATTTGATTTGAATACATTCAGACGTGGAATAGAGGTTGTGCCGCTAATTTTTGCTCTAACACGGAAATGTCTTCTTTTACGATTTTTACTACGTGAATTTGTCATTTTTCTTCTACTCCTTTGCTGTTATTTACCAGCTGATTTTCCTTCTTTACGAATAATGTATTCATTTTTATATTTAATCCCTTTACCTTTGTAAGGTTCTGGTTTACGATAACTTCTGATGTTTGCAGCGACTTCGCCAACTAATTGTTTTGAAATTCCTTCGACAACAATTTGTGTTGGTTTTGGGATTGTAACAGTAATTCCTTGCGGAATTTTATATTCAATTGGATGTGAATATCCTAAGTTTAGGGTAATTTTATCCCCTTGTAAGGCTGCTTTATATCCAACCCCATTAATTTCTAATTCTTTTTTGAACCCTTTACTTACTCCTTCAAGCATTCCTTGAATTAGTGAGTTAATTGTTCCATGTAGTTGTTTTGTATGTTTAATTTCATTGCTTCTTTTTGTTGTGATTACACCATCAGTGTTTTCTACTTTAATTACACTTGGGATTGCTTGTTCTAATTGCCCTTTTGATCCTTTTACGATCACACTATTATTTTGAATTGTTACTTCTACTCCTGCTGGAATTTTTAATTCGCGATTACCAATACGTGACATTTTCTCTAATCCTGTATCTTTCTATCACACATAAGCAATTACTTCGCCACCTAAGTGAGCTTTTTTCGCTGCTTTGTCTGTCATAATTCCTTTACTTGTAGATATAATTGCAATTCCTAATCCATTCAAAACATGAGGGACATTTTCAACGGGTACGTAAACTCTTAAACCTGGTTTTGAAATTCTTTTTAATCCTGAAATAACTTTTGTTTTACCTTTATATTTTAGCGATAATGTTAACTCTTTTTTAGCATCCCCTTCAACTTTAAAGTCCTCAATGTATCCTTCTTCTTTTAAAATTTCCGCAATTCTTACTTTCATTTTACTTGAAGGCATTGCTACACTTTTGTGTAATCTTTGGTTCGCATTTCTAATTCTAGTTAACATATCTGCGATAGTATCAATCATCATAATTTTCAGTCTCTCTTTCTACCATGAAGCTTTCTTTACCCCAGGAATTTGGCCTTTGTATGCTAAATTTCTAAAGCAAATACGGCATAAGTTATATTTACGTAAAACGGCATGTGGTCGACCACATTGTCCACAACGAGTATATCCACGTGTTTTAAATTTTGGATGACGTTGTTGTTTAACTTTTAATGATTTTTTCGCCATGTCTCGATCCCCCTATTTTTTAAATGGCATTCCCATTTTTACTAATAATGCGTGTGCATCTTGATTGTTTTTGGCATTTGTAACAATTGTAATATCCATCCCACGAACTTTTTTTACTTTATCGTAATCAATTTCTGGGAAAATGATTTGTTCTTTAATTCCTAATGTGTAATTTCCTCGTCCATCATATCCTGATGAACTAACCCCACGGAAGTCTCTTACTCGTGGTAAAGCAATATTAATTAATTTATCTAAAAACTCATACATTTTTTTACCACGTAAAGTTACTTTCGCCCCAATTGGCATTCCTTCACGTAGTTTAAATGATGCGATTGATTTTTTTGCTTTAGTAATTACTGCTTTTTGACCAGTAATTAATCCTAATTCATTTGTAATATCTTCGATTACTTTTGCATTGCTTGTTGCATCTCCGGCTCCCATATTAACAACAATTTTTTTAACAACTGGTACTTCCATTACTGAACTATATCCTTGCTCTTTGAATAATTCTTTGGCAATTGTTTTTTTGTATTTTTCTTCTAAACGAATCATCTCTAATTATTCTCCTTTATTAAGCTAAGTGCGCTTTCGATTTACGAGCCACACGGATTTTTTTACCATTGTCATTAACTTGATAACCAATTTTTGTTGTTTCTTTTTTATTTTTTGGGTCGATTAATGCAACATTTGAAATATGAACTGAGGCTGGAACTTGTTGAATTCCCCCTTCAGTATTGTCTTGCGATGGTTTAACATGTTTTGTATTTGTAATTCCTTTGATAATCACACGATTTTTTTCACGTAAAACTTTCATAATTGGACCTTCAACACCTTTATGTTTTCCGCTTATAACTTTAACTAAGTCACCTTTTTTAAATTTAAATTTATTCATGCTTAGCCTCCTATAATACTTCTGGTGCTAATGAAGCGATTTTAACAAATCCAGCTTCTTTAACTTCCCGTGCAATTGGTCCGAAAATACGTGTTCCACGTGGTGATTTATCTTCTTTAATAATTACAACTGCATTTTCTGAGAATTGAATTTGAGTTCCATCATCTCTTTTCAATCCACGTTTTGTTCGCACAATAACCGCTTTAACAACTTGTCCTTTTTTAACCATTCCGCCAGGTACAGCTTTTTTAATAGTACATACTACAATATCCCCAATATTCGTAAACTTACGTCATGAACCCCCTAAGTTTTTAATTACTAAAACTTCTTTTGCCCCAGTATTATCCGCAACTCTTAAGCGCGACTCTTGTTGAATCATTTCTTCATTCCTCGCTTTGCTTAGCCAATTGCTTTTTCAATAACTTCAACTAAACGGAAGCGTTTAATTTTTGATAACGGGCGAGTTTCCATAATACTTACTTTGTCTCCAATGTGAGCTTGGTTTTGTTCATCATGAGCTAAATATTTTTTTGAATATTTAACACGTTTTCCATATAGGGGGTGATTTTTGTAGGTTTCAACTAAGACAGCAATTGTTTTATCACTTTTGTCAGATACAACGCGTCCATATAAAACTTTACGATTATTTCTTTCCATTATTTGTCTGTCCCTTTCTTATCTTTGTCTTTGTCGGTTGTTGGTTTTTTTGTTGTTGCAGCGATGATTTTATCGCGGTTTTCTTGTCAATTTGTTCCATATGTATACATTTCTGCATTTGGATCTTTATCTTTTGTTTTTAAATCGATTTTAACACCAGTTCCACGTCCCACCGCTGTTTTTGATCCTAATGAATTTTTTAATTCTGATAATTTTTCTTTTGCATTAGGTTGCGCTGGTGCAGCTACTTTTGGTGCTTTTGGTGCTGCTGCTGTTTTTGCTTTTAAAGCTGCTGCTTTAACTTCAGCTGTTTTTGGTTCAGCTTTAGCAACAGCCGGTTTAGCCGCCACCTTTGGTGCTTTTTCCACCGCTGGTTTTTCAACTACTGGTTTTTCAACTTTTGCTGTGGCCTTTGGTGCAACTTTAGGTGCTGCTTCAGCTTTTGGTGCTGCTTCAGCTTTTGGTGCTGGTTTTACTTCAGCTGTTTTTGGTTCAGCTTTAGCAACAGCCGGCTTAGCCGCCACCTTTGGTGCTGGTGATGATGTTTCTTCTTCGCTTGGTGATGTTAAATCTCCCATTGCGTCATCTAATGATAAATTCATTAAATCAAGTTCACCATTACCTTCACCACTTTGTTCAGCCATCATTTTTTCAATTTTGGCTCTACGTTCTTTGGCAAATTGTTGTGATTCTTTTTCAATTTTGGCATAAGTTTCATTTAGATCAACTTTAACGTTAATTGCAGTATTTTCTCCCGCAATACGACGAGCAGATAGAATAGTTAGAATACGAGCGATTTGTTTTTTTAATTTGCTAATTCGATCAGGTTTTTCTAGGTTTCCCATTGCTGATTGGAATTTTAACGCAAACAATTCTGCTCTTGATTCTTCTTCAAGTTTTTTTAACTCTTCAACAGATTTCTTGTTTAAATCCTTAATCATAATTATTCTTCTCCTTTTTTAACAATTTTACATCTCACTGGTAACTTATGCATTGCCAAACGTAAAGCTTCACGCGCAGTTTCTTCCGAAACACCTGCTACTTCAAACATAATTGTTCCGGTTTTAACTACTGCTACTCAGTCTTCTGGGGCCCCTTTTCCTGATCCCATCCGTACTTCTAATGGTTTTTTAGTTTTTGCCATGTGGGGGAAAATTCTAATTCAAACTTTTCCTCAACGTTTCATATAACGTGTCATAGCAATACGAGCTGCTTCAATTTGACGGTTTGTAATTCAAGCTCCATCAAGTGATTGTAACCCATATTCTCCAAAGTCAACTGTTGTATTTCCTTTGGCTTTTCCTTCATAACTAATTCGATGAGGGCGACGGTATTTAGTTCTTTTTGGTAATAACATTTTTATTTCGCCTCCTTAGAATTATTGTTTGGACGGAAATTTGATTCACGTCGTTCAAATTTTGGTTTATCAAATCTTGGTTTTTCAAATTTTGATTTTTCATCACTAGTACTTAATGATACTAGGTCTTTTCCTAAAATTTCCCCTTTACAGATTCAAACTTTAACTCCGATTTGACCATAAGTTGTTAATGCTTCAGCGAAACCATAATCAATATCACTACGTAATGTTGCTAATGGTACTGTTCCTTCAATATAACCTTCACGGCGAGCCATATCAACTCCCCCTAAACGGCCTGAAACTGAAGTTTTAATTCCTTTTGCTCCAGCTTTTAAAGCTTTTTTAATCGCAATTTTTTGAACTGTTCTAAAAGATGCTCGGTTAACAATTTGTGAAGCAATTGTATTTGCCACTAATTGTGCATCTAAATCAGGGTTTTTAACTTCGACAACATTAATTTTAACTTCAATTTTACGGTCTTTAATTGTTTTACGAACTAATTTAATTAATTCTGGGATGTTTTTCCCTTCTTGTCCTAAAACAACTCCAACACGAGCAGTTCTAATAAAGATAACAATCGTACTTTTAGTTTTCTCTATTTCAATTGTTGAAACAGCATCACCTAATACTTTAATTAAAGCTTTACGAATATTAATATCATCATGAACTCATTTAACATACATGTCTTCTGAATATCATCTTGAATCTCAATTTTTAATGACTCCAACTCTTAAACCAGTTGGACTTACTTTATGTCCCATTCTTGTTATCTCCTTTTCTTATTTCTGCCCGTCACTGACCGTAATTGTCACGTGACTTGTTCGTTTTAAAATTTCGTATGCTCTTCCGTGTGCTCGTGGACGGAATCTTTTTAATGTTGGTCCTTCGTTAACGAAGATTTCTTTAATAAATAATTTATCAGCGTCTAAACCGTTATTATTAACTGCATTTGCAACAGCTGATTTTACCAATTTTTGAACTGGTAATGATGATTTTTTATTGATATTGTTCAAGATAACTATTGCTTCTCCCACTTTTTTATTTCGGATTAAATCGGTAACCAATCTGACTTTACGAGGAGAAATTCTAATACTTCTTAAATGTGCTTTTACTTCCATTTACTCTTTTCTCGCTTTCTTCCTTATTTTTTCTTTTTCTTGTCGTCACCATGACCACCGAATTTACGTGTTGGAGAAAATTCTCCTAACTTATGTCCTACCATATCTTCTGTTACATAAACGGGAATATGTTCTTTTCCGTTATGCACCGCAAAGGTATGACCTATAAAATCTGGGAAAATTGTACTTCTTCTTGATCAAGTTTTTATTACTTCTTTTTTATTTGCTTTATTTAAGTCTTCAACTTTTTTAATTAAGTGTTGATCAGCAAATGGTCCTTTTTTAAGACTTCTTGACATTGCTTCTACCTCCTACTTTCTAAATAACCTTATCTTATATTGAACCGCTTCTGTGCTAATAATTTAACAATCGAGAGCGTTCCTAACATAATAATTATTTAGGACGTCTTCTAACAATTAACTTAGTTGAAGCTTTTTTCTTATTACGAGTTTTTACTCCTAATGCTTTTTTACCTCATGGTGTCATTGGGGCTTTACGTCCAATTGGAGCTTTTCCTTCTCCACCACCATGGGGGTGATCAATTGGGTTCATTACTGAACCACGAACAGTTGGACGAATTCCTCGTCAACGATTTCTTCCGGCTTTACCTCAATTAATTAAGGCATAGTCTTCATTTCCGACTTCACCAATTGTGGCACGACATTCTGCTAAGACTTTACGTACCTCTCCTGATGTTAAACGAACAGTAACATATTTACCATCGTCATCTTTTCCTAATAATTGGACTGATGAACCCGCTGAACGAGCTAACTGTCCACCCTTTCCAGGGCGTAATTCTAAGTTGTGAATCATTGTTCCTTCAGGAATGTTCATTAATTTCATGTTGTTTCCAACTTTAATATCAGCTTTTTCTCCACTGATAACTTCCATTCCAACTTTGATTCCTTTTGGAGCTAAAATATATCTTTTTTCTCCATCAATATAATTTACTAAACAAATAAAGGCGTTACGGTTTGGGTCATATTCGATTGTGGCAATTTTACCAACAATGTTGTCTTTATTTCGTTTAAAGTCAACGATACGATATTTAACTTTGTGGCCTCCACCTTTATGTCTTGTCGTAATAACCCCTTGGTTATTACGTCCAGCATGCTTTTTACGAGTTTCTGTTAATGATTTTTCGGGACGATCAGTTGTTAAAACTGAGTAGTCCATTGTTGTCATATTACGACGACTCGCAGTTACTGGCTTAAAACTCTTAATTGGCATTGTTATTTATCCTCCCTAATAAGCCAATAAACAGTCCCAGATAGTTGTGTCCTGGAATTATTTATTTTCTCCTAATAAATCTAATTGTTCTCCTGGTTTTAAAGTGATAATTGCTCTTTTTGTATATTTTGTTTCACCAACAAATTTTCCCATTTTCTTTTCTTTTGGGTCATAGTTGATAATATTTACTTTCGCAACTTTTACTTCAAAAATTGTTTCAAAGGCTTTTTTGATTTGCACTTTGTTCGCAGTAATTGCTACTTCAAAAGTGTAAACACCATTTGCCATATTACGGTATGTTTTCTCTGATAAAATTGGTTTTTTAATCACATTTGTAATATGCATTATGCCAACACCTCCTCAATTGCTTTTACAGCTGCTTCTGTTACAAGT
The DNA here is from genome assembly GCF_000400955.1 of Spiroplasma syrphidicola EA-1. Classification (NCBI taxonomy): domain Bacteria; kingdom Bacillati; phylum Mycoplasmatota; class Mollicutes; order Entomoplasmatales; family Spiroplasmataceae; genus Spiroplasma; species Spiroplasma syrphidicola. The sequence continues at coordinate 242,830 of NC_021284.1, read as the reverse complement.
AATTTATTTGCATTTAATAAATCATAAATGTTAATTCCACTTGAACTAATTATATTTACTTTTTCAATGTTACGTGATGATTTAACGTTTACTTCGTCCCCATCAATTGTCACGATTAACACTTTTTCATTATTTACTTTTAAGTTATTTAGAACTTCAACCATACTTTTTGTTGATGGTGTTTCAATTCCAAATTGGTCAATTACCACTAAATCTTTGCTTTGCGCTTTTAAGCTTAAAGCTGATTTTAATGCTAATTTTCTTACTTTTTTGTTAACATGTTTTAAATAATTTTTTTCGGGTGTTGGTCCAAAGACAATTCCCCCACCTTTTCATTGTGGTGCACGAATTGATCCTTGACGGGCACGTCCTGTCCCTTTTTGTCTTCAAGGTTTTCTTCCTCCACCTGACACTTCAGTTCTTGTTTTAGTTTTGTGTGTTCCTTGACGCATTGATGATTGTTGAGCAATAACTGCATCAAACATTGCTTGCTTATGTGGTTCAATTGCTCAAATTGTATCGTTTAAAACGATTTCTTTTACGCTAGTTCCCTTAGCATCAAATACTTGTTGTTTCATCTGTTCTCTTCCTTCCACACATTACTCAGCCACAGCGGCTACTTCTGGAGTAGCTGGTGCTTCAACTGGTGTTACGACTTCTTCTTTTACTAAAACCTCTTTTGTGTCATTTTTGATTGGTGTTCTTTCAATTAAAGTTGCTGCTTGATTTGGTACTAATCCTTTAATACTTTCTTTAACAACTACTAATTGTTTTTTTGGTCCAGGAATTGATCCTTTCACTAAAATGGCATTTTTTGCTGTATCAATTGCAATAATTTCTAAATTTTGAATTGTTACTTTTTCAGCTCCCATATGCCCAGGCATTTTTTTCGATTTAAAGATTCGGTTTGGGGCAATTGGACCCATTGATCCAACTCCACGGTGGTACCCTGATCCATGACCCATTGGTCCACGTGAATAATTATGGCGTTTAATTGACCCGGCAAATCCTTTCCCTTTTGAAGTTCCTGTTACATCAACGAATTCCCCAGCGGTAAAGATATCAGCTTTAATAGTATCACCGATTTTATATCCAGTCATATCTCTGATTTCTTTTACGAAGCGCTTAGGTGTTGTGTTTGCTTTTTTAAACTGTCCTTGGTCTGGTTTTGAAACCAAGTTAACTTTTTTATCTTCAACAGCTAGTTGTAATGCTTCATATCCATGTTTTTCTGTTGTTAAAACTTGTAAAACACTGTTTGGTTGCACTTCAACTACTGTAACTGGTATTAGTTTTCCTTCAGTTGTGAAAACTTGTGTCATACCAATTTTACGTCCTAAGATTCCTTTCATTTTTTATCCTCCCTGAAAATACGTCATGTACATTTTGTTGGAAATATTCGTGTCCGAATATTTATCTATTTCATTTCAATTTCAACACTGCTTGGTAGTTGGACCCTTTTTAAAGTATCAATTACTTTTGGTCCATCTGGATTGATAATATCAATTATTCTTTTATGTGTTCTCTTTTCAAATTGTTCGCGTGAATCTTTGTATTTGTGAGTCGCACGTAAAATAGTAATAATTTCACGATCAGTTGGTAAAGGAATCGGTCCTTTTACTTCAACTCCAGCGGCTTTCGCAGCTTCAATAATTTTTTGAATTGATTGGTCAACAACACGGTGGTCATAACCTTTCAATTTAATGCGCATTTTAGTTTGAGCCATAATTTTCCCTCCTAATTTATTTGGTTTTTTTGCGTAAACATTGACAACGCCTATCAGTGTATCAATGATAGGCCACAAAATATGTTTGCACAAAATATACATGCTATTTAATTTTAGTGAATGTTAATAATAATTGCAAGCATTTTTAATAAAATATTTATTATTTTTTCAACAAGCGATATAATATTTTTAACTAGAAAAACGAATAAAATCAATTTTTGAGGGGGATAAAATGGCAAAGCAAAGTACAAACCAAAAAACAACTAAAAAAGCAAAGCCAGATAACTATGCCGAAAATCTAACAGAAAAATATCTCAATTTTCGGCAAGAAATGGTGAAAATGCAGTTAGAAAATTTAGCAAAACGAACCTCACGAAGCCATGAAGTTAATAAAAAAACCCGGAAAAAAGTTGTTCGCGAAGCCAAAAAAACAATTGATGAAAGTAACCCGATGTATAAAATTTTGCTTAATGCCCAGAAAAAAAATGAAGAACTACGCAAAAAATCATACAAAAATAAAGACCCCGAATATCTTGATATTAATAATCTTAGTGTTGCTGATCGCGTTAAAATTTTAAAATTAGCTAAAAAGAAAAATAACCGAATTTACCGGCAACTATTATTAGAAAAAAGTACCAGCGGATTAAGCGAGTTGGCACGCCAACGAAAACGCGAATTAATGGCCAAATCACAAGGAAATAAACCAAAAAAACAAAAAAATAAAGGGTAGTAACTCTTTATTTTTATTTATGATATTTTTCATTATTAATAATTGTAAACGCCCGATAAACTTGTTCTAGTAAAATCAAACGACATAATTGATGTGGCAAAGTAATTGCCCCAAAGCTAATAATTTTATTAACCTTACTACGAATTTCTTCGCTAAAACCATGACTAGGACCAATTATAAAAAGTAATTTTCCCTGGCGATAAGTTTGAATCTCGCTAATCATTGCACTTAATTGTTCACTAGCAATTTGTTGACCATTAATATCTAATAAAACTTTATAGTAGTCGGGATAACTTTTCGCCAATTTCTCAATCATTAATTTCGTTTGATTTTGCTTTAAAACATTAATTGGTTGGTTTACTAATTCTTTTATTTCAATCACATCTATTTTGCTATACATTTTAATGCGTTCAAGATAAAGTTGACATCCCGTTTGTAAAAATGGTTTATCTAAATTACCAATAACTAACAATTTAATATCCATTTTTATTTAAATGCTTTAATTGATGTTGGATCAATTTCTCAACTAAATTCTGGGAAACTATATTCTTTTGTAACTAGTGGTAATGTTCCTTGGTCTTTAATTGTTTTTTCGGTTTCATCATCAACAATCCCTTTATCATCACCTTTTAAGACATATCCTAACGCTACTTCTGTTCCAAGTTGTAAACCTGGAATAGTAACATTAAACTTATGGTAATCATCATCTTGACGAGTTGCTAAATCATAGAAACTATAACCAATAAAGAATCATTGATGGGCATATTCTTTAGCATTATTTGGATTTTTATAAACAATGTAGTTAGCTACCCCAGTTAAATTATGGGCAACAGCACTAAAAGTATAAATTTTATCCTTGTTTGTAAATTCAAAGGTTACTTTAACATCTTTCATTTGAATAAAAGCATAACGTGTTGATTGATATTTTGTTGATTTATCAACCTGGTCTTTTCCCTTGTTATAATCAGCACTATCATTTAATCAATCAATTGCCTTAGCAACTGGTGCTAAAACTCTTAATGAATTAGGTGTTTGAACAAATTTATCCCCTTCTTTTGGTGGTTTAACTCATTCTTTTTCCCCTGATCTCGTAAAGTTAGGAGTTGTTTGTGTAACACTTTTATCATCATTAACAATATTTGGATTATCATTTGCCACAATTCCAATTTGAGTAAAATATGAATCATCAGTTGTTGAATAATTATTAAAGAAATTTGTTCATAATTCTTTTTGCTCATCAGTTCCTGCGTTAGCAATTAAATCATCTTTACGTTGTGATAAACTACTATTTAATTGTTCTTCGGTCCAATGGGCTCCTTTTTGACTTGTTCAATTATCTTTTGATAAATTGATTCCATACATTAATGGTAATACTAATTGTAATAGCCCTGATGGTAAGAATGACCCATTATTTAACATTGTTTCATAGGCTTTATCATCAGCATCTTTTCCTGACCCAAAGGCGTTTTGAATTCCCCGTTTTTCATCGGGAGATGGATTATGAGTAAATTCATTTGTCCCATTATAAATAAACATTGGGACTGTTTTCCCATTGTCGGCTCCACAAGCCACAACTGATGTAATTGATGTTGTTCCGATTGTAAACGATGTTAATACTGATAATAACTTACGCATTGCTTTCCTCCTTGTTAATAATTATGTTTTTAATATTAACTAAATAATTTCTTCACTATTATATAATACTAACTTAAAATCCTGGTTTTTGCAAACCAAAATCGGCAAATGAACCATGTTTTTTTACGAACAATAACTCAACATTTCCTGTTGGTCCGTTCCGGTGTTTTGATAAGATTAATTGTGCTTTTTCTGTTTCCATCGCGTTATTATCATTACTATCTCCTAAATGATAGTATTCTTCACGATATAAAAACATAATAATATCAGCATCTTGTTCAATTGCTCCTGAATCACGTAAATCTGACATAATTGGTCGTTTATCTTCCCGTTTTTCAACTGACCGTGATAACTGTGACAAACAGATAATTGGCACTTCTAATTCCCGTGCTAAGGCCTTTAATTGGCGTGAAATTGTTGACACTTCTTGCTGACGTGATTCGCCATAACTACCTCCAACACTTAATAACTGTAGATAATCAATTACTACTAATGATACTTCATTATCTCGACATAGTTTCCGTAATTTTGATTGTAATTCAATCACTTTTAAGCCCGGTGTGTCATCGATAAATAATTTTGTGTGCTTTAAAAAGTCTCCTGCTTTGGTAATTTTTTCTCAATCATTTGCTGTTAATCCTTTTCCTGTTCGCACTTTTGATGAATCAACTGTTGAATAACTTCCTATCATCCGTTGAATTAATTGCTCAGAAGGCATTTCGACTGAAAAAATGGCGACAGCTTTATTTGATTTTTCGGCACATTTAACTGCAAAGTTTAGGGCTAACGCTGTTTTCCCCATTGAAGGACGAGCTGCTAAAATAATAAAATCCCCTTTTTGAAAACCTGATGTCATATAATCTAAATCGCGAAAACCACTTGGGCTTCCTGTTAACAGTTCCCCTGAACTTTCTAACTTTTCTAACTTAGCTAAAACATTATCAACTTCGTCAAATGAACTTTTAAATAAATTGCCTTTTCGCTCTTTTTTTACATCTAAAATCGCTTTTTCAGCACTACTTACAACTTCATCAATTGGTTGATTTAAATTCATTTCGCGATTAATATTATCAACAACTTCTTTTAATCGTCGTGATGTTGTATTTTTAATAATAATATCTAAATATTCTGTTAAATTAGCATCAGTTGTATAGGCTTGAAATAAATCGGTTAGAAATTCAATTCCCCCAATTTTTGTTAAAACATTATTCTTTAACATATAATTACTTAATGTTGTAATATTAATTGCCACTTTCGAAATAAATAATTCTTGTAATGCTTTAAAAATTGATTTGTAATTCATTACCGTAAAGTCTTCTTCTGATAATAATGAAAATATTTCTTCCGCTGCCATTGGCGAATGAGCGGCAATTGCTAAAATGTTTTGCTCAGCCTCACTAATAGCCTTAATCCTTTCCATTCCTTTATTGTTTTCCACCATACTAACTCTCCTTTTTTTCAATCATTACTTTTAATGTTGCTGTTATTTGATGATTTAACTTAATTGTTAAATAATGTAACCCAACATCAACTAAATTATTTTTGTCAACAAAGTCTTTTTTATTTACTTTCAATTTAAACTCTTTTTCTAAACGATCAACAATCTGAACCAATGAAATAGACCCAAAAACCTTATCATTATGCATTTTTAACTTGAAATTCAGGGTTAATTTTTCTAATTCAAGTTTTAATAACCCTAATTTTGCTTTTTCTTCCTCAATTACTTTTTGGTTTTCACGTAAGTTTTCATTTAATTTATAAACATTCGCATTAGTTGTTGGAATTGCTAAATTTTGTTTTAGTAAAAAGTTTTTGGCATAGCCATCTGATACTTCTATAATATCATTAGCTTTCCCTTTTCCTTTAACATCTTTAATTAAAATAACTTTCATTTTTATCACCTACCAAAAATTATATAATAAATATTATTAAAAAGAACTAAATTATTTTCGATAATTTAGTTCTTTGTCCTTATTGAATTTCTAATAAATATAAACATAAAATTGCTTTTTTAAAAATTTTATCCATGCTGCGTTCATAATCAAGATCTTCTTGGAAAGTTAATGAATTACGATGTTTTGAGTGTTCAAGAAAACTAAAAATATCATATTCTAATTTTGGATTAAAATCTTTAATTTCTTGGCGTTTTTCTTCTAACAAAGTGGCAAAATTAGCTAGAATTTTATTTTTTGCGACTAAATCACCGTTTTTACTAAAATACTGATTGAAGATAACTTCTTTATCTAACTCATTTGCTAGGGGCGTATCATTTTGATTAGCAACTTTTTTTTGGTAACTTAAATAATATAGAATATTACCCTCCTCTGATTTTTGGGTAATTGTAATTTTAAATAACCCAAATAATTCTTCTAATTTAGCAAGATATCGTTCTAATTCATCCTTTTCTTCTTTTGATAAGTCTAGCGCTGGTAAGGCTAAAATATATTTAGTAATATTATAAGAAAATTCACAAAACTTAAATACATCAGAGTTTTCTTGTAATAAGCTATTGATTAAACTAATTACTTCTCGGATAATATCGCGTTCCCTTTTACTTTTTAAATGATACTCTAAATTTAAATTAAAGTTTTTTAAAAACTTATGTTTTGCTTTTGCTTTGCCGATCCCAATTTCTTTTAGCATTTTATTTTTTGCTAAATTAATGTTAAAAAATTCCATTGTCTGTTCAACATCTAATCCAAAAAAAATCATTGATCCCTGATTAGCTAACATTGCAATTTTTTTTTTTTTTAAAAATCCTTTTCACAAATCTAAAATTTCCCCAAAATTAGTTAAAAAAAATGCATATTTCTTATTATTTGATTTATCAAAAATTGACATTGTAATCCCCTTATATTTTTCTTTTTTTCTTTTTATAATTATATCAAAAAAAACCCAAAATAAAAAGGGTTCTAACCCTAAAGCAAAATTATCTTTATAAAATAAAAAAGCTATTAATTAAAAAATTAATAGCCTTGTGTATTGCCTTTAAACTAAATGGTGGACCCGAACGGGATCGAACCGTCGACCCCCTGCGTGCAAGGCAGGTGCTCTCCCAGCTGAGCTACGGGCCCATAAAATAAAAATGGTCGGGCTAAATGGACTTGAACCATCGACCTCACCCTTATCAGGGGTGCGCTCTAACCAGCTGAGCTATAGCCCGAAAACCTAGATAATTATAACATTAAATTAAATAAAAAAACAATAAAAAAGTAAAATTATTTTCAAAAATATTGTTGAAAATAATTTTACGTTATTCAACAAAACTATCTAAATCTTCCAAATTATCATACTGATCATATTTGCCCAGTTTTGCCATTTTCTTCGCATTTTTTTGCTCAACTTTATTTTGGATTTTAGCGGCCTTTTTCTCTTGTTTTGCTAATTTTTTCAACTGACGTTTTGAAAGTTCACCAGATTCTGAACTTACCGGTTCATTATCAATGAAATCAAACATATCACCACTATCACCAATAATATTTTCAAAATTATTATCTTGGTTAGCAGTTTCTTGATATTGACTATTTTCCTGTCCAAAATTATTGATGTTAGTATCTTCAGCTTGACCTTCAGGCTGTGAATATTCATTATCCTGTGTTTGATTATTTCCATCATTATAATCTGTCCCATTATTATCTGTTTGGCTATAATTTGCTTCATTATTATAATTATAATTTTGATCATAATTTTGATCTTGGCCAAGATAAACTGGGTCAGCCATAAATTCTTGTTCATAATATGGTGGTTGATTTAGATTATAATCATTTTGATTAGCATTATTATTAACATTATTATCAAAATTGCCTTGTCCCTGGCGATTATTTTGATTATTACCATTATTAACATTATTACCCGCTTGGTGTTGATGATCAAAACCATGTTGACATCCACAACCAGGCATAGGCATTGGTGGTACCATCATTCCTGGGGCTGGGTAAGAATTATAAAAAGGATATGGCGCTGGTGGATATGGTGATGGTGCTGCTGGTTGCTGGATGAAAAAAACTTGTGGTGAAGATTGTGGTGGATACATTGGCATCATTGGTTGTCCAGGCATATAACCAGGATATGGGGCTTGATATCCCATTCCATGTTGTGGAGTTGTTAATGCACTAATAAAAACTTCCGCATCACGGCGGCTACGAAATAATGCTACATCCCCATTTGTATCATGTGATTTTACCAAATAGCCCTCATCATTTGGTAAAATGTAAAACCCGTTATTCATTTTTTTTCGCTCCCCTTTAACGCTTTTATATATAATGACCTATACTTTTTTGCATTTTAATTATATCATAAAAAACGCAATTTTAACTGCCTTGTCCCAAAAATTCTTTTTGTTTGGGAGGAAATGGTAATTGCTGAATCTAATTAATAAATAATTTTAGCTAAACATAAACCATATGGCTTAGCACTAAAAATTGTTGTTTTCCCAACTGGGGGATTAGCTAACTGTTCTTGCAAAGTTGCAATCGTAATGCGACCATGATAACACTCCAAAATATTCTGAACAATCATTCGAATTTGATAACGAATAAATCCTTTCCCTTTAAAATGGATTTTTATTTTTTTATTCTTATCCCGGACAACATCAATTGCATTGATTGTTCGGATCGTCTTAATTGTTTCATCCCTTTTTACGCCACTAAAAAAAGCAAAATCATGTTCGCCAACAAAAATTTGGGCAATTGTATGAAGACGCTTTTCATCATATTGTTGCTTAGTTTGTAATTCATAACGATGATTCAATAGATCATAATCTTGATCATTAATTGTATAAATATATTCTTTTTCTTTTGTATCACGAACATTAAAATTTTCATCAACAACAGTATAATTTTTAATATTAATATTCAACGGTAAACTATAGCTGACAGTTTTAATAAAAAAAGCTAAGTCTTTTGGTTGAAACGGAATTTTAACTAACACTTTTTGATCACAAGCATGAACACCAGCATCAGTTTTACTTGCTCCGAGGGTTCAAAGGTTAATTTGGCAAACATTAAAAAAGGCTTTTTCTAATTCTCCTTGAATTGTTAAAGCATTTTTTTGTTTAATTCAACCTTTATAATCAAAGCCATCATATTCTAAAGTTAACAGTAAATTTAACATTATTATCAACCTACAATAAAATCATCAAGATGAGGAATTCTAAATGGTAAGAACCCTGTTTTAAAATAGCCATAGACTAATTCTGTGCCATTTCAATGTCATCCCTCATAAAAACTTGTAAATTGCCCCATTGTTACTGATTGGGCAATAATAACTCCAGCAATTCCAACCCCAAATAAGAAGATAATAACGTCAACAAAGTGGAACTTATAAGCACGATAACGTGTTCGTTTCGCATGAGGGTCATATCCCCGTGCATCCATTGCATATGATAAATCTTCTGATTTTTGAAAGGCTGATACTAATAATGGAATAATTAAAGACGTTGTTGATTTAATCTTATCTTTAAAATGACCATGTTTAAAATCAACTCCCCGTGAAGCTTGTGCTTTCATAATTCGACTTGCTTCTTCAATTAAAGTTGGAATCATTCGTAACGCAATTGAAATAATTGTTGATAAAATATGAACTGGAAATTTAACTAATTTTAACGGACTCATTAAATCTTCTAACGCTAATGTTAAATCTAATGGCTGAGTTGTTGCAGTTAAAATTGTTGTAATTGTAATCATTAAATAAATCCGAATTGCCATGTATAAGGCACTATAAATTGCCTTTTCCGAAAAAGCAAATCATGTTTGACCACCAGGGGCAACTGGGCCAATTGCTTCTGGGCTTCCCCCTCAGTGTCAACCTAAATAACCACTCTTAACCAAAAAACAGTTAATAATTAATAGGAAAATAAACATAAACATAATTGGTTTTAATAATGAAAATAGCATTCTAAATGGGAGTTTTGATAAAATATAAACTAACCCCAGGGCAATCCCAATAATTGCATAACCCGTAAAACCTGTTGGGAAAAATATTGCAACCATCAATGATAGTAACATAAATAATTTCAACCTTGGATCCATGCGGTGAATAACTGAATCATAGGCGATATAACGACCAAACGATAGTCTCATATTTTTACCCCTTTCTTTGCTTTTTAATGTTGATAATTTTATCAACTAATTCATTAATGTTACGGATATTTTCTTCCCGTAAATCTAAACCATTTTCCGCTAATTGATAAATTAAATTATAAATTTTTGGTGGTTCAATTTGTAATTCATGTAATAACGTTTTATCTTTAAAGATTTCAAATGGTGTTCCAATTTTAATAATTTTTCCGTCTTTTAAAGCGATAACTTCATCAGCAATATCTAAGACATGATCCATATTATGTGTAACAAGAATAATCCGTTTTTTCTCATTCTTATTAATATTGTTAAATAATTTAATAAAATCTTCTTCCCCTTCAGGGTCTAAACCAGCTGTTGGTTCATCTAAAATCAAAGTGTTTCCCTCGATTGCTAAAATCCCAGCAATCGCAACTCGGCGTTTTTGACCCCCCGATAAATCAAATGGGGAACGTTGTAAATAGTTTTCTGGTAAGCCAACCATTTCAAGATATTTCTTTGCATTAGCCCGCGCCATTTCTTTTTCTTCCCCTAAATGAACTGGACCAAACATAATATCTTTTTCAATTGTTTCTTCAAACAACTGATACTCAGGAAACTGGAAAACTAAACCAATTGATTTCCGTAATTTTTTGATATCTTTAATCTTTTTTTGCTTAGCTTTAATTACAAAACCATTGGCATGGACTTCCCCACGCGTTGGAGTTAGTAACCCATTAATGTGTTGAACTAACGTTGATTTTCCACTCCCAGTTGAACCAATTACGGCCGTAATTTTTTCTGGTTTAATTTCCAAGTTAATATCAGTTAACGATTGGTGTTCATATGGTGATTTTGGCGCGTAAACATATGAAACATCTTTAAAAATAATTTGATCACTTTCAGGCATTGAAACTGCCTTTGTTTTTTTTGCTATTTTTGACATATGTCTTTCACCAACTCTCCCATGTCTAAAGTATTATTAACATTAAGGCCTTTTTCTCTTAAACCATTAATTACTCTTGAAATAAAAGGCACATCCAAGTGAATTCCTTTAAGGAAATCCGCATCATATAAAATTTCTTCTGGACGACCACATTTGACCATTTTACCTTTATTCATCACAATTACTTTATCCGCATTAATAATTTCATCCATATCATGGGTAATTGAAATAATAGTTTTTTGACGAGTATTTTTTAAATCAACCATAATTTGTTTAACTTCTTGACGACCTTTTGGGTCTAACATACTAGTTGCTTCATCAAATATAATAATATCTGGTTGTAAGGCCAAGGTTGAAGCAATTGCCACACGCTGTTTTTGCCCCCCTGATAACATTAATGGTTCATGGTCTAAGTAATCCAACATCCCAACTTTTTTTGCCGCATCATCAATAATTGCTTGCATATCTTTTTGGGCAATACAACGGTTTTCCAAACCAAAGGCAATATCGTCACGAACAGTTGAACCAATAAATTGATTATCGGGATTTTGAAAAACAATTCCTAAAAAACGGCGAATTTCTGTTAAAGTTGTTGCATGCATTTCATTACCAAATACTTCAATCTTCCCTTTATGTGGTCGTAAAACCCCAATAATGATTTTACTGATTGTTGATTTACCACTTCCATTATGGCCAATAATGGTAACATATTCACCATGATTAATTTCAAAACTAACACCATCAACGGCATTTGGATGAGTTTCACGATATCTAAACTCAATATCTGTTACTTTTAAAGAAATATTATTTTTTTTCTCTAAATGATTATCGTTTTTTTTGTGTTTCTTTTTCATTGTTTGCCTCATCCCTATTAACGTTTATACTTCTTATTTATATAATTAATAATTTAATTATATCGTAATATAAAAAATAGTAACTACTTTTTTCCTTTGTCCGTTTCTTTTTTAATTATATATAAAAAGGATATATAAACAATCAAAAAAATTAATTTCTTTAAATTTATTAAAAAAGTTACTTACCGTAACTTTTTTAATTTTGCTTAATAATCATTATCATCTAAATCAATGTTTTGAATATAGACATCACGGGGTTTAGCCCCATTTTGTGGTCCAATTACACCATTTTCTTCTAAAGTATCCATTAAGCGACTAGCGCGATTATAACCAATCGAGAATTTCCGTTGGATTAATGATGTTGAAGCTTTTTGATTTAAAATAACAAAGTTTTTAATTTCTTGATAAAGGGGATCTAATTCACTAGTTAAATCACCATTATTACCCCCATTATGATTATTTTCAATATTTAAGAAATCTTCATCATAACTAGTTTCTTGTTGTGATTGGCAATATTCAACTAAGCGTTCAATTTCATCATCAGAAATATAAGCTCCTTGGGCACGGGTTGGAATATTTTGTCCAGCTGGAGCATATAACATATCACCATACCCAATTAATTTTTCGGCCCCACTTTGATCTAAAATTGTTCGTGAATCAATTGATGATGCAACAGCAAAAGCAATACGAGATGGAATATTTGTTTTAATAACTCCTGTAATAACATCTGTTGAAGGTCGCTGTGTTGCAATAATCATATGAATTCCAGCTGCTCGTGCTAATTGGGTAATACGCATAATCGAATCTTCAATTTCTTTCCCCGCTGTCATCATTAAATCAGCTAATTCATCAATAATAATAACAATATAAGGTAATTTTTCTTCCGGCGCTACTTTCAAGTTAAAAGCTTCAATGTTTCGTACCCCACGCGCTGATAATAAACTATAACGACGTTCCATTTCAGCAATAACTTTTTTCAAAGCTGGATTAGCTAATTTAGTGTCAGAAATAACTGGGGCTAGTAAATGCGGTAAATTATTATATACTGCTAATTCAACTTGTTTTGGGTCAATTAATAATAACTTCACCTCTGATGGTTTTGTTCGTAGTAATAGCGAAGACAGAATTGTGTTAATACATACTGATTTCCCACTCCCCGTTGAACCAGCCACTAATAAATGCGGCATTTTATCTAATTCAACAAAGATAATATCACCATTAACACTACGACCAATTGCCACCAATAATTTTTTATCTTGTTTTTCTAATGGAATTCGTTCCATGATTTCCCGTAAAGTAACTTTATTACTAATTTGGTTAGCAATTTCAATTCCAACCGCTGATTTCCCTTGAATTGGTGCTTCAATTCGAATCGCTTGGGTTGCTAAGGCATATTTTAAATCATTTTCTAGACTCATAATTTTATTAACTTTAACCCCTGGTTGCATTTGAATTTCAAACTTCGTAATTGTTGGGCCAATATTAACCCCTTGGACACTAGCGGCAATATTAAATTGTTGGAATACTTCATTAATTTTTAACGCCTTATTATGGGCTGCCATTTTATTTTGTTCATTATTATTAGCATTATCTTGCTTTTCATTTAATAAGGTTAAATTTGGTAATTTATAATTGGGATTATTAAAGACTGGGGGGCGACTAGTTACGACTGGTTCACGTTTATCAATCACAACGTTCCGACGTGGTTGCTCAAAAATCTCAACTTTTGGCTGTGGTTTTGGGGGAGCTGTTCAAAAATCATTTCCTGGTCTTTCAACCTCAGCAGTTGACTGGATTGGTCCATTATTAATAAATGTTTCTGGTTCTCGCGGTTGATTAAAGTCTTTTACCTCCCCACTTTCATCATAAAGTGATGTTTGTTCAACAGCTGGTGATGGCATTTGTTGACCCTCGCGTTTAATTTTTCCAAACGGAGTAATATCTGCTTGCGAATTTAGTTTATTACGCGCTTCATTTAAGTCGACATTCTGACCAAAAGCTGACGAATAAACTGGTAAATCATTAATATTACGATTATCATCAAAACCAGAATTTAACCCACTACGACGATTACGCGGTTGAATATATTGTTCAGGTTGAGGAACAACTGGTTTTTTAGTCCCTCCTGTGCGGGGATATGAAAAATCTTGGGGCGAAGTAAAATTGTTATCCCGACGTTGTTGGGGTGGTTGATTATTATAGTCATCAAATTTAACATAATTCTGTTTTGTTTTTTTCTTCCCAACAAAATCATCAGCAATTAAATCTTCAATTAACTGTTGGTCATGTAAAGCCGTATATGAAGGCATTTGAATTGTAATATCCGATGATTCTGTTGTATGCATTACTTGTTGAGGGGTAAAAAATTCATCATCTGGAACATTTAACGATTGATAAATTGAGTTATTCCCTGGTTTTTTAATTTTTTTTGCCTTGTTTGATCATAACTTTGTAACACGAATCCCTTTATTAGCTCGGCGTTTTTTTGGTAAAAATAGCCCTCAGAAACTCCCTGTAAAAACTCAACTAAATCAACCAAGATATAAAATTACACACAAAACTACTGATCCAAAGATTGTTAGATAAGAAAAAACTCCAGCTAAAAAGTTTCCAATAATTCCCCCACCGGCTCCTAAGGTAATTCATTGACCATTAAAACCAACAAAAGTAATTGATTTTAAAGCTTCTGGTGAAAAAATTGAAGCATTTTGTCAATTTTTAATATAGGCTTTAATAATCTTTAAAAATGATTGTTGATCAAAAAATGGCATTTGGTTTTGCGAAAATTGGTAAATTAATAAAATTGCACTAACAAGTCAACAAGTTAAAATAATAAAACAAATTGTCATTCAACGAACTCTGCGTTTAATTTTAATTTTAACGCCCAAAAAAATTGTTAAACCAACAATTAAGCAACAAAAATACAATAAATATTTAAACCACCCAAAAAGGAAGGTGAAAATAACATCATCAATAAATTGACCAATTAATGTAATCCGTCCAACTGAAATAATTGTAAAAAAAACTACTAATAACGCTCCAATAACTCAACCAATCGCATCATTACGGCGCGGTTTTTTTTCCACTTTAATAATTGCAGTCGTTTGATTTTGATCATTGAGAGGGTGATCAGTATAAGTTCTTTTCTTCATTTAATAGCCCTCCTAATTAAAATTTTAGCTCTGTAGTTTAAATGACCATACTAAAAAAATAAACTACTTTACACTATAAATATATCACAAAATTAGATTTCATTCACGATTGCTAAAATAATTGGTGTTTTTCCTGTTTCCGTTTTAACAAATGTTGCTAATACCGAACGAATTTCATTTTTAACTTCGTTAATATCATACATTTCTCCAGCAACAGCACGACCATGATGTTTTTCAACAATATCAGTAATAATTTTTTGCATTTTTTTAAAAATATCATTATTTTCTTGAATATAAATAACTCCACGCATTTGAGTATCAATTAAAGAAGCAATTTCCTTTGTTTTGCTATCAACTGAAACACCAACAATGACAACCCCATCAGTTGCTAATTGCTTTCTTTCATTTAAGACTACAGCGCCAATGTCACCAACCCCAATTCCGTCGACATATAAGTCAGCGGTTTTGATTCGATTAGCTTTTTTAGCAAAAACCCCATCAACAAATTCAACATTTTCACCATTATCACATAAAAAGATGTTTTCGGGATTAACCCCCGCTTCAATTGCTGCAGTTTTTGCTCAGACAAAATCTTTGTATAATCCTTTAACCGGAATAAAGTAAGTTGGTTTAACAATTGATGTCATTAATTTAACATCTTCAAAACTAGCATTCATTGTTCAAACTTTTTTTGCTGATAAAGCAATTGTTTTAGCAACTGTTCTTGCTAATTCATCTAAAACATTAGCATGGTTTAACTCACTTCCTGGTGTTGGTGGAGTTGCTAAAATAATCATGTCAGTTTCTTTAATATCTAAAATATCATCATTACCACCAGCAATTTTAATTAAACGACTGTATAAACGTTCTCCTGAACCAGTAACAATAATTAATGATTTTTCTTGGCTAACTGCTTCATGCAATGGAACAAGATTAATACCATCTAAGTTCATTTTTTTATTTTCCCGTAAAACTTTTAAGGCTTCCAATAATGTTTGCCCATAGATTCCAACTGAAATATTATTTTCACGAACTAAATCAAATAATTCACTAATTTTATGTAAATCTTGATCAAAACAAGCTAAAATAATGCGCCCTTTTGCTTCTTTAACTGCTCTTTCGACATAAATATTTATTTTATGATTAGGAGCTGTATAGTCTTGGCGTGAAGCCGCTGTTGCTTCTGATAAAAATAATAAGATTTTTTGTTTAGCAACAATACTTTGCAAATGTTGTAAATCTGTTGAAAAGTTTGTCTCAGCTTTTGCATCAAACATATAATCACCAGTATAAATAATTGTTCCATCTGGGGTATGTAAAGCAAAACCAAAACTATTTGGCATACTTGTTGTTGTTAAAAACACTTCAATTTGGCATTGACCAAAATCAATGATTTGTTTAGCTGAAATTGGGGTAAATAATTCCTCTTTCCCTCTCACTTTAAAACGTTGTAAATGAAAGTTTAAAATGCTACATGCCAAATCACTCCCATAAACTTTTAATGGTAATTCTTTTAAAATATATGTTATTGCTTCTGAACATTCATCAGATGGTTTTGAGATAAAAATCCCTTTAATACGTTGTTTATTGTCCTTTAAGTAATCAAAATTAGGAATAACAACATCAATCCCTAAAATTCCCCGTTCTGGGTTTTTTGTTCCTGCATCAAAAATGAAAATATCTTGGTCCACTTCAACACAGTATAAATTTTTCCCTCGCTCGTCTAGTCCCCCAAGGGCGAAAAAATTAATTTTTGCCATAAAATAATCTCCTTATTATCTATTTCCTCATATTTACAATTTATTATGTTAAATGGTGAACAATTAAATGTTCTATAAATAAATGTAATCTTGTTTTATTATACATTAAGTTATAAAATTATTAAAATAAAATGTAAAAATTAATTTGAAGTTTTATTATGCCAAAATTATAGTGATTTTTGACAAGAAAGGTCCCCAAAATTTTATGAAAGCAATGTTTCCTGGCAGTTTTGATCCAATTCATGATGGCCATCTTAATATTATTAAAAAAGCAATTAAATTATTTCCAACCCTTTATGTTGTTGTTTCAAATAATTTGGAGAAAACAGCCCAAACAGATATTAATTTACGGGCCGCAAAAGTTAACGCAATGTGCGCGGAAATCAGCCCAAATATTACTGTCTTAATTAATGACACAATACTAACTAGTAGCTTGGCCGAACAATTAGGGATTAGCTATATTATTCGTGGTCTGCGCAATAATGACGATTTAAAATATGAGTTAGAACTTTCTTATGCCATGAAAAAATTAAACCCACAATTAGAGACAATTTTCTTAATTGCGGACTATGGGTTAAATGAAATTTCATCAACTTTTTTAAAACAAATTAATAAATTAAAAAAATAAAGGATTGATATCAATCCTTTATTTTTTTCCTAATAGTTTAAACATATTAAGTTTGTAAACTTCAACACCTGGTTGGTCAAAGGGATTAATCCCTAACAAATAAGCAGACATTGCACAGGCTCTCATAAATCAATATGATAAGTAACCGAACATTTTGGCGTCCATTGTTTTGAATTCTAATAAAATCACTGGTACGCCCCCAGTTTCATGATGAGCATTGATAACCCCATCAATCGCAATACTGTTTACTTGATGCAGTGTTTTACCTGCTAAGTAATTTAAGCCATCAAGGTTATCCTGATCAGCTGTTAATGTTAAATCTAATTCTGGTTGATTTACTTTAATTACTGTTTCAAAAAAGATATTTTTCGTTCCGTCTTGAATAAATTGACCTAATGAATGTAAATCAGTTGAAAAAACACAGGATAATGGTAGTAACCCCTTACCATCTTTTCCTTCTGATTCGCCAAATAATTGTTTTCATCATTCAGTAACCATTTGTAGTTGTAACTCATATGTAACTAGCATTTCTGCCAAATAATTTTCGTTGTGATTTAAAAGATAACGGCCAACAGCATATTTATAAGCTTCATTTTTCGTTAAATCATCACTTAGGGTATCTTGGTACGCTTCTTGTGCACCTTGCATCACTAAATTAATATCAATGCCAGCAACAATCATGGCAAAAATCCCAACTGGTGTTAAAACCGAGAAACGTCCCCCAATATCATCAGGAATAACAAAACTAGCATAACCTTCTGTTGTTGCCAACTCTTTTAATGCTCCCCGATGTTGATCAGTAACTGCGACAATTCTTTGTTGGGCAATTGCTTTGCCTTTTTTGGCTTCTAACAGCTCTTTAAATAAGCGAAATGCAATTGCTGGTTCTGTTGTTGTTCCTGATTTTGAAACAACACAAATTCCAAATTCTTTATTTGCCAGGAATTCTAAAACCTGTTTCGTATATGTTGAAGACATTGTGTTTCCAACATAAATTACTTTAACTTTTGGTTCGGAAGATAGGCCATTAATCATTTCAATTGCCGCGCGAGCGCCAAGATAGCTGCCCCCAATCCCAATTACTACTAAGACATCAATTTCAGTTTGTAATGCTTTTCCTAATTTTTCCATTGCCATAAATTCATCATGAGGATAATCCTTTGGTCATTCAACTCACCCTAAAAATTCATTGCCCGGTCCGGTCTTATTATGAATCATTTGATGAATTTTCTTAACTTCTTGGTGATAATTTTCAAGCAGTTTTTCGTCTATTGCCTTTGCTAAATTTACTTTAATCATAATTTAAAAGCATCACTTTCCATTATTTTTATACATCTTTGATATTACTATTTGTCAGTTAATGAACTTAATTTATCACGCAATGGTTGAAATCCTGACCCAGTTTCTTGAATCTGGTTATTGTTCTTTTTCAACAATTCTGGACGACAACTCTTATAACTTAACTTCACTTGTTTTTTATTTGGATCAAAGTCAAGAACTTCAACTTCTACAGAGTCTCCAATATTTACAAAATCTTTAATGTCACGTACAAAAAAGTCTGAAAATTCACTAATGTGGATTAATCCTGAAGCGTTTTGTAATTCACAGAATGCTCCAAAAGGAGTAATGTTAGTTATTTTTGCAGTAACCATTTGTCCTTTATCATACATAGTACTTATCCCCTTTCTAAACTAACCCAATTATATAATTAAAACAATGAAAATAATTTTCATAAAGATAAAATATTTTCTTAAATAATTTTAATGCGATATAATCCGTTTTGATCAGTATTTTCGTTTTCCGCTTCTTGCCCAGCATTATTCTTTGGTTCTTGGTACGAATCAGTGTATTCACAATTTGGATAATTCGTACAAGCTTTAAAACGCTGATAGCGTTTATTAAACTTCAAAATAATTTCCCCAATACCACAATCAGGGCACTGGCCAAATTTTGGCCCAGTTTGATGAATATAACGACATTTTGGAAAACCTGAGCAAGCAATAAATTTACCATACTTTCCATACCGATAAACCAAATCAAGGCCACAATTAGGACAGTCAATCCCAGCTTTTTCAATTGGCACTTCTTCCATTAATTCCATTGCCGCTTCAATTCGTGGTTCAAAGCGTTCCCAAAACTCTTTTAATAATGGCTTTGGGTCTAACTCTCCGTTTGAAATAACATCTAATGATTCTTCAATTGAGGAAGTATAAGTTTCATTAATAATATCATTAAAGAATTCTTGTAGCTTATCACTTGTTAAAATCCCTTTTTCTGTTGCTTTAATACTTTTATTTTCAACAATAATATAGCCACGTTCTTTTAATGTTCGCATAATTGGGGCATAAGTTGAAGGACGACCAACCCCAATTTCTTCTAGCAGTTTAATTAATTTTGCTTCTGAATAACGACTTGGAGGTTTTGTAAAATGACGAAGCCCATATAAGTCATCTAGTTCAATTGTTTTATCAACTTTTAAATTTGGTAATTTGATAATTTCATCGTCACTTTCATCATCAAACGCATAGCATTTTAAAAATCCGCTAAAAGCAACTGTACTTCCTGTCATTTTAAATTCATAACCATTATTTGTTAAGAAAATTGTTTTCCCAATTAATTTTGCACTTGCCATTAAACTTGCTAAACTACGGGCATAAATAATTTTATATAATCGTAATTGATCGCGGGTTAAATAGTCTTTTGCTTGTTCAGGAGTCATTGTTAAATCAGTTGGGCGAATTGCCTCATGGGCATCTTGCACATTTTTCTTTTTTGCACTAGTTTTTACTTCGCCAAGATATTCTTGGCCATAATTAATAGTAATATAATCAAAAGCATCTTGGACAAATTTCTCACTTAAACGAATTGAATCTGTTCGGGGATAAGTAATAAATCCCGTAATATTATCACTAACTTTAATTCCTTCATATAATTGTTGGGCAATTAACGAGGTTTTATTTGAAGCAAAACCTAATTTACTGCTGGCCTCTTGCAACATTGTTGATGTTGTATGGGGATTTGGTGATTTACGTTGACGCTCTTGTTCTTTAATTTCTGTTACAAGGAATTGATTATTAATTTGTTTTTTAATTTTTAGAACTTCCGGTTCTGTTTTTAACTCTAGTTTTTGATTATTATATTTACTTAATTTAACCGCGGCCTTTTTATATGTTCCTTCAATTGTTCAATATTCTTCTGGCACAAAACTTTGTCATTCTTTTTCCCGTTCAACAACTAATTTTAAAGCAACAGATTGCACACGCCCTGCTGATTTTGATCTAATCTTTTTTTGTAATAATTTACTTAAACGGAACCCAATAAAACGGTCTAAAATACGGCGTGCTTCTTGTGATTTTACTAAATTCATATCAATTTCAGTTTGGTTTTCAAATGCCGTTAAAACAGCATCTTTAGTAATTTCATTAAATCGAACGCGCTTTGATTTATCTTGGCAACCTAATACTTCATTTAAATGATAAGCAATTGCCTCTCCTTCACGATCAGGGTCAGTTGCCAGAACAACTAATTGGGCTGTTTTAGCTAACCCTTTTAGTTCTTTAACAAGTTCTTTTTTATTACGTTCCATCTTATATTTTGGTTCAAAAGTATTAATATCAACTCCTAAGCCAAATTCGCCAGTTGTTGCTAAGTTTCGAATATGACCTTCCGATGATAAGACAATAAAACCTTCGCCTAAATATTTTTGCACAGCTTTAGTTTTAGTTGGGGATTCCATAATTACTAATGTGTTTGACATGTCCTTGTCTCCTTGTTAATTTATCAATTACCTAAATATCATTACATATTATACCGAATAATTAAAAAAACAATCATAATTTGATTGTTTTATTTAAATATTGTCTTAAATCATCCTTCAAATAAGTCATGGACACTTGGAACTGTAAAATATAAGATGACAGCAATAGCACATAACAGAATTATAGCTCCTAAAATACCTAAAAAGACATATAAGGCAATTCGTTTTTTGGTTTTATGGGAAGTATTTACATATTCCACATCATCAGCACTGATTTTTTTAGCCGCTTTACCTATATTATAAAAATTATCAATTAATTTATTATATTGTTTTTCGGTAATGCCAAACGTTTCCATTACATCAAACTGACTAATCTTTTGTTCTCCATACTCATCAAACATTTTTTGATAAATCTCACTAGCTGAAATCTTTCCTAAGGCTGTTTTTAGCTCATAATCCTGATAGGTTGGTTGCGCTGGGGCGGAATCAAGGACTTGGCCTTGTAATCCAGATAAATCAATAAAATCAGTTTCAAATTCACTTAGTTCATTGCTATTAGTAAAATCAGAAATGTCAGTTAAAAAATCGGGATTAGTAATTAAATTATCATTGTCTTGAATATTAAAGTCACTCTCAATATCACTTAAATCTAAGAAATTAAAATTATTTTTTGAATCAACCGCTAAGTTTTCTTTGATAATTTCTTTATTAATTTCGCTACTAATTTCCTTATTAATTGCAGTATCATTTGCAATAACTGATTCAGGTAAACCTGGATTAGCAATGACGTTATTAATTGGTGAAACTTCTTGACGGATAGGAGGGTTTAAATCAACAGCTAATTTTTGTTCTTTTTCTACTCCCACTGATTCATTAGGCCTAACTGGTGGTAATAAATCATCAGTTACAACTGGGGTTGTTTTAAAACGTGCTAAGGAAGTTTTAACATTAGTTTGTAATTTTTGATAATCGCGATCATGGCGAGTATGACGGTCACGATTAATAAATTCATCTAAAATATCTGAAATATGAACTGCTCAATTATATTCTTCTTCAACATTAAGTGGTTTTTGTAAATTACGCTGCCCATCAGGACCAAAATTTAAATCTTTTCGCTGATGATCAAAATAATTTCCCCCAGTTCCTAAATTATTATATGGGGGATATACTGGTTGTTGAATAATTGGTTGAATTACTGGCATTATTTGGGGTGGTAATTGTTGTTGGGGATAATATTGCATTGGCATTTGGTACGGATATCCCATATTCATCATTGGTGAATTTTGGGGAATTGAATAGCCCACTAACGGATTATTTTGAACACCTGGTTGTGGATAAGAATAACCTGTTTGAGGAGGATATGGATAATATGAAAAAGGCTGCATTTGATGTTGATGCCCGCGACAGTTATTATCACATTGATGTTTGTAATGCTGTGGATAATTGTTCTTCATTAATATTTCACCCGTACTTTGTATTTTACCCATATATTATAACATAAAAAACGGCAAAATAAAAACGGGAATACCCGTTTTTGGCTAGAGTAGACTATAAAGTCTAATCTCTAATTTCATTATATAATATTATTTTAAAAATTAAAGTCTTTTTAAATAATTACTAACGAAATTTTTTGTTAGATTTACCAGATTTTCCACCACTTTTTCAATTCCCAGGCGCACTCTTTTTAAAGTTAGAATGTCATCCACGATTTGATGAGCGATTTGAATTGTGTGATTTTTCTTGTGGTAACATTGATAAATCAAGGTTATACAATTCAGTTTCTTTTCTTTGGTATTTTTCAATACTTTTTAAATGTAAGAAATCTTTTCTTGTACTAATAATTGAAATAGCAACCCCTTCGGCTCCAGCACGAGCTGTTCTTCCGATACGGTGAGTATAAACTTCTTGTTCTAACGGTAAATCATAGTTATAAACATAGTCAATTCCTTCAACATCAATTCCACGAGCAGCAACATCGGTTGCAATTAAAACTTTAACGTTTCCGGCACGGAATTCTCGCATCGCACGAACACGTTCACCTTGAGTTTTATCCCCATTAATAACTGTATTTTTAATTCCTTGTTCTAACAATAATTTTGACAATTGATTTGTCATTATTTTTGTATTAGCAAAGATAATACTTAATTGTGGATTAGTTGCTTTAATTAAATTAATAAAAGCATCAGTTTTATTGTACCCTTGGGCGTTAACATAATATTGTTTAATATTATTTTGTTCACGATCTTGGTGACTAATTTTAATTTGCACTGGTTCTTTTTGATATTTATCAACAATTTCCAATACCCCTTTTGGCATTGTTGCTGAAAATAATAGCGTTTGATGTTCATTAGGAATATTACTAAAAACTTGGTCAATATCCTTTTTGAATCCCATTTTTAACATTTCATCGGCTTCATCTAAAACAATTGTTTTAATATTGTTTAATCGTAAAGTACGACGGTTTAAGTGATCAATAACTCGCCCTGGTGTTCCCACGACAATGTTACATTTTTTTAACCCATAAATTTGGTTGGCCATATTTGACCCTCCACAAATTAATGTTGCATTAACTCCTTGTAAGAATTGGGAAAACTTACGAATTTGGTTAAGAACTTGAATTGCCAACTCACGAGTTGGACATAAAATAATAGCCTGCGGACGTTTAAATTCTAATTGTAAGTTACTTAAAATTGGTAATAAAAAAGCGGCAGTTTTACCAGTTCCAGTATGACTTTTTCCTAATAAATCTTTATTATCAAAAATCACAGGAATTGATTTAGCTTGAATTTCAGTTGGATTGGTGTATCCTTCTTTTTCAATTGCACGTAGCAATTCTGGTTTTAAATTTAATTGATTAAATTCCATTTTTTCTCCTTTATATAATATTGTAGAGAGAAAATAAAATCTGCGATATTATAAAAAACTTCTTCCTTAATAATTTCTGGTCTAAAACTCCCGACAACTTTTATAATCATATACTATTTGCTTAAAAAGTCAAACAAAATAATTTTAACCTTACCCGAGTCTTATTTAACCTAAATAAAAAAGGAATTTCTTCCTTTTTCTTATAATTTAATTGTTGTTCCAGCTTTACCAGCAATTGCATCTTTTGCTTGCGCTAAATCAGCAATAATTGCTGTTTTATCTTTTCCCAGTTGGGCAAAACGCATTGCAGCCTGGACTTTTGGCAACATACTACCTGGGGCAAATTGATTTTGGCTAATATACTCATTTGCTTGGCTGATTGTCAAATGATCAAGCATTTTTTGCTCTGGTTTACCATAATTAATTGCAACTTGGGGAACAGCTGTTAAGATCATTAAATAATCTGCTTTAACAACTTCTGCTAGTTTGGCACTAGCAAAATCCTTATCAATTACCGCTGGGACACCATGTAAACCGTCGGGTGCATTAATCACTGGGATTCCTCCCCCTCCGACAGTAATAACAATATGACCAGCCGCAAGTAAATCTTCAATAATTTGTTTTTCAACAATTTTTAACGGTTGGGGTGAAGCAATTACTCGTCGTCATCCCCGCCCCGCATCTTCTTTAACGGTAAAATTATTTTTTGCCGCGAGAGCTTTTGCTTCTTGTTCGGAATAAAAAGCTCCAATTGGTTTAGTTGGATTTTGGAAAGCAGGATCTTTGGGATCAACTTCCACTTGCGTCACAACTGTAACAACATTTTTTTTAATTTGACGTTTTGTTAATTCGTTTAGAATCGCATTTTGCAAATGGAAACCAATATATGCTTGTGACATTGCCCCACATTCTGGAAATGGCATTAGCGGGATTTTATTGTTAACTTTTGCTGCTTCTTCAAAAGCATTGTTAATCATTCCAACTTGTGGACCATTTCCATGGGCAATAATTAATTCTTGGCCACTAGCAATAATATCAACCATTGCTTTGGCGGTTTCTTTCACGATTTCTTGTTGTTCAAGAGGAGAATTCCCTAAGGCATTTCCTCCTAAGGCAACGACAATTCGAGCCATAATGTTAATTCCTTTCTCTTATTATTAACTAATAATTAGAATCAAACTCCACCATTTGAAATTGGTAATAATGATCCTGTTGCTAATAAAATAATTGCTAAGCCTACAATTCCAACAATGACTGGTCAAGCGGCTTTTAAGAATTTATCATATGAAACTTTTGAAATTGACAATGCCGCCATTAAGATCGCACTTGTTGGGGAAACTAAATTAATAATTCCGTTGGCAAATGAGAACGCGGTAATTGTTCCTGATGCTAGTCCTGATGTAACACTATTGGCAACTGGTCCTAAAATTGGGAAAACTGCAGTTGCAAATCCTGATGTCGATGGGATAACAAACGAAATAATCAAGAAGAAGAGGAAGGCAACAATAATAAATCCAGTTGTTCCTAATCCTGACATTGGTGATGATAACCCATTAACTAATTTTGTTTGCATTCCGGTATTTTGCATAATATAACCAATACCAGCTGCAAAAGCAATAATTAAACATACTGATAAAATATCAGCAGACCCTCGAACAAAACCATTAACTAATTTTTCTTCCCCTTTTCAGTCAAAAGCAGCAATAACAATTGAAGCAATGAAGAATAAAGCGGCAATTTCTAAGAAATATCATTTTCCCAATGGGACATAGAAATTAGCAATTCATGGTGCATGTTCACTAACTCAATTTGTCATTGAGTCAAAAGCACTGACGCCAAATTGGCTTCAAGCAATTAATGAGAAAATCATTAAAATAAAGGTAATGGTAAATAACCCCATAATTGCTTTACGTTTTTTTGTATACTCTGGTAAGTTTTCAGCAATCGCAAATTCTCCTTCATAGAAGTCTTTACGGCTAAATAATGGTGATTTTGTTGGGTCACGACGAACACGTAACGCATATCACATTACAAAACTAATCCCTCCTGCAGTAAGCAATACTCAAGAAACAATTCTTCAAACAATCCCTGTTGAAGAAGTTAATCCTTCAACTCCGGCATTATCAACGGCAATTTGCACGACAAAAGGGTTTAAAGTTGAACCAATAACTCCTAATCCGGCTCCTAATAGAATTGTCATAATCGCCGTTAGGACATCAAATCCAGCGGCTAATAAAACTGGAATAATAACAGGATACAGGGCAATAGTTTCTTCTCCCATTCCGTAAACTGTTCCTCCAATTGAAAATAACACCATGATAATTGGAATTATTCAAACTTCACGGCCTTTCATTTTCGCAACTAAGCGGCCAATTCCAGCATCAAGGGCTTTAGATTCAATAACGATTCCTAAAAATCCCCCTAAGACTAAAATAAAGACAATGACATCAACTTTATCACGAAAACCATACATTGGCGCTAAGAATAAGTCAAAAATCCCGGCAGCACCACCTTTGTGCACTTCATTATTACTATCTGTTCATGGTCCAGTTGTGTTTGGAATTCATGAAATAATAATAATTAATAACGTAATTCCTAATAAAATTGTAAAGGCAGTCGGTAATTTAAACTTAAACTTCTTTTTATTTTTCGGTTTTAAGTCACTCATAATTAATATTTTTCTCCTTTCTATTAATTAATCGTAATATTAGTATACATTATTATCCGCGAATTGTTGCTAACATTACGGCTTTAATTGTATGTAAACGATTTTCCGCTTCTTCAAAAACATGTGAATAACGTGAATTGAACACTTCATCGGTTACTTCTAATTCTCCTGTTCCCCCAAATTGTTTAATAACATCTTTGGCTGTATCAGTTTTGTCATCATGAAAACTTGGTAAACAATGTAAGAAAATAACATCTTCTTTCCCTTGTTTAATTTTATCCATTGTTACTTGGTATGGCGTTAAATCTTTAATTCGTTGCCCTCAAACAGCAGGGTCTTCTCCCATTGATACTCAGACATCTGTTGCAATTGCATCAGCTCCAATTGCAGCTGTTTTAGGATCATCAGTCATAACAACTGAACCGCCATTTTCTTTTGCAATTGCTTGACATTCTTTTAACAGTTTTTCATTTGGTCATAAGTCTTTTGGGGCACATCCAACAAAATGCATCCCTAATTTAGCACAAACAACCATATAACTATTCGCCATGTTAAAGCGTGAATCACCAAAGTAAACAAATTTTAAGCCTTTAACATTACGAATTCCTTTTGCTTCTTGGATTGTCATAATATCCGCTAACATTTGGGTTGGGTGAAATTCATCGGTTAATCCATTTCACACTGGTACACCAGAATATTTTGCCAAATCTTCTACATCAGCTTGTTTATAACCACGGAATTGAATCCCATCAAACATACGTCCTAAAACTTTTGCCGTATCTTCGATTGATTCTTTTTTTCCCATTTGGCTACCACTTGGGCCTAAATAAACGGGGTGCATTCCTAAATCAAAAGCACCTACTTCAAATGCACAACGAGTTCTTGTTGAGTCTTTTTGAAATAATAAGGCCACTGATTTTCCTGCTAATGGTTTTTGTTCAACCCCAGCATATTTTGCCTCTTTTAATTGTTTTGATAAATCTAATAAATAATAAATTTCTCTTGGGGTGAAGTCTAATAATTTTAGAAAACTTCTTCCTTTTAAATTAACTGCCATTTTCTAAATCTCCTTGTTTTTCATTCTCTTAAATATCTTCTCGCCAGATTGGCATTGACATACAACGAGGTCCACCACGACCACGTGATAATTCTGATGAAGCAATTTCATGCACTTTTACTCCTGCTTTTTTCAAAATTTCCACTGTAATATGATTACGGGAATATGCAATAACTTCTCCTGGTTTAATTGTTAGAACATTTGTTCCATCATTTCATTGTTCTCTCGCTTGTGCAATTGGGTCATCTCCACCACATTTTAAGAACTGAACTGGTTTCCCAACTTGTTCTGATAAATAGTCTTCTAATTTTTTATCAATTTTATTCATTCCAGTTTTTGTAATTTCAAAAATTTGGAATTCATTGATGTTTTCAAAAATTAGCGGGTGAGCAATAAATTTATCATAATCAATGTTTGTGAAAACGGTATCTAAATGCATAAAAGCACGGTTTTTTGTTTTTAAATCTAAAGCAATAACTTTTTCATATGAAATTGAGCTATCAGCAATAATTCTTTCCGCCACTTTTTTAATTGCTTCTAATTCTGTTCGTTGTGAAACCCCAATAATTAAGGCTTTTTCATTTAAAACTAAAATGTCTCCCCCTTCAATACTGTGGTTTTCTTCGCGATCATATCAAAAGTTTACTTGGTCTTTAAAACGGGCGTGATGTTTTAAAACAAGATCAATAAATAAAGTTTCTCGTCTTCTTGTTACGGTAAACATATGGTTAATTGTTGCCCCATTTCCAATTGAGGCAAATGGGTCACGTTGGAATAAAATATTTGGAAGAGGGTCAACAACTAATGGATAACCATCTTTAACTGGTACCCCTAGTTCATGTTTTGTTACTCCCGCAATCATTTTATTTACTAAGTCCTTGTTAGATAATTTTTGTAAATATTTTTTTAATTCTTCTAAATATTCCTTATTTGCTCCAGATTCTGCCAAAAATTTTGTTAATAATTCTTCACGTAAATGTGGATGCTCTGTAATAGTTTCTTCAGTCAACTTTTCAATATATAATACCTCAACACCATTATCTTTTAACGCTTTTGCAAAAGCATCATGTTCTTGTTGCGCTACCACCAAATCAGGGGTGTCATCAAATAACAATCTTTCTAAAAGATCTGGTGACAAATTAGCCAACTCATCACCGGGACGGTGTAATAATACTGTTTTTAAATTTCCTATTTCCGAATATACATTAATAGCGTATTTACCTGCCATAAATACATTCCTCCTTCTAAAACTACCACTAATGCTAAGTTAATATACCTAAATGCTTTAGTTGGTACACAATAAATATTTAAAGAATAAAATTAGGCGCATTAAAAAGTAAATTACATGCGTAATTGTTCCACATCTTTAGTTTTATTTTATAATTTGCCTAACTGTGAGTACAAGTTAGTTTGCTAATACTACGGTTTTATCCTTCTAGTTTTAGAATACTCCTTTTTATTTGTATTTGCAATAATTTTTTTCAAAAAATTCCGAAAATAAAAGGAAAATTTAATAAAAATTTTCCTTTTATTGTTTATCTGAATTGATAATATTAGTTGCGGTTAGAATTGACATTAATAAGTCATGTAAGCACTGAATAATTTGAACTAACGGCAAGACACGATTACGATATTCGCTTGTTTTTTCGACGATTTCGTTACGTTGTTCAGCAGTTAATTTTAAAACAAAATCATGATAAGCTTTAATTTCCCCAACAATTTTTTCTTTATTAAATTCTGGTAATTTTACTTTTCCCGCCTTATAATCTTGCTCAACTTTATCAAGGTTTGCTAGTTGGGCATTTAATTTTTCGGTTTCTTTTGCTTCGGAAAAATTAGCTAAACTGATGTTTCGTTGTAAAAATAGTCCTAATTGATTAATTAAATTTCAAATTTCCAAGGCATCAGTTGATTTATTAATATCTTCCAGACACTTATCAACGGAAGGATCCAAGCCTTTAATACTTTCATCATACATTTTAACCAACTCAGTCACTTCTAATTTCATCATTGCAACAAATAATTGGTTTAGATCAACTGGGCTTGATTTTTTAGCACTTTCCATAAAATCATTTAAAAAACGTGGTAAGGGAATTACTGCATTAAAGAATTTACTTACTTCAATTAAAGTATTTATTTTGTTTTGTTCAACTTGTTCAGGGTTTTTATCATTAAAATAGTCTTTTCTTAACTCATCAAACAAGTTTTTAATTTCACTCTTTGTGTAATTAAATAAATCTTCAAAGCCCTCTTTCTTTGCAATTTCTCCTAAAAAGGCATCAACACGGGGATCTTTTGCCACATTATTGCTGTTATAATTTGTTTTAAAAGCCTCTAAATATTTTGTTAGATATTCTAACATTCCTTTTTCAACATCAGTTCAAAAATTATTTTCTGCCATTATATTAAAATCCTTTCATCTTGTTATAATTTAATTTTACCGCAATTTTAAGATTTAATTAATTAAATTGCGGTTATTTAATTCTTTTTTTAAAATAATTAGATTATTGATTCGAATAATAATACTAATTAAGAAAAAGAGCATAATTGCTAGCGTTACTAAATATAAGATATAGTATTCGGGATGACGAAAATCTTGGAAAAAATATGGGACATAGTAATTAATCCCTTCGGTAAAAGCCCATAACTGACTATCAACGGGTAATATTAATAAAACTGCTTGGCGAATCGCAATTAAAATAGTATATAACATTGGATGCAAATAAAACTTATATAATGTATTGCGATAAAAATTTTTAACATTAACAGTTTGTTTTACAACAAATAAAGCATAATAAAGGATAAAAAGAATCGGGCATAGTCAATGCTGAACAATTGTAAAAAATCAATATAATCCTAAATTACCATTTTTTGGGACAAAATTCACTTTTGTAATAACCCCGACAATGATACTAACAGTAAAAAAGAGCATTGTTAAAATTGCCGCAAATAAGACATAAAGAATAAACCCATAGCTCTGCGCTAATTTACCCTTAATTTTTGGTAAAAAAGCTAGTAAATTAATTAGACCAAATAAAAGAATCACAACATCAGTTTGCACACTTCATCAACTAATAAAATAAAAGAAATAATTTACGACATTTAGCTTATAGCTCAAAACATAATATAAAAATGAAGATAATAAAACAGCAAATTCTAAGCCACAGAATAATACTAAAAATGAAAATTTAGCTTTTTGTTTCATTGTCTTCATCACCTATACTTTTATGATACATATTATATAAAATATTTTTACTAATATCATATTTATTTGCAATAATATCAATTGCTTGCTTAATTCGATAATTATTATTTTTGATTAAAAAATCAACTTCCTCGACAAGTTCGAAATCTCCTGGCCTAGCTTTATTAGTTGCTAAATCATAACCCGCTACAACAATAACATATTCCCCTTGTTCAAGATTTGCTTCTGTTGGTAAGATTGTTAATAATTCAGTAATTGGTCCGCGATAAAACTGCTCATGAATTTTCGTTAATTCTTTGACAACACAACACAACCGATTACCTCATTGTTGCTCAATTAATGCTAAAGTTGCCAATAGCCGGTGCGGACTTTCATAAAAAATCGTTGTGTATGGAAATTCGTGTAAACTAGCCAATTGTTCTTTTTTCTTAACCCCTTGTGCTGCTAAAAAACCATAAAACAAAAAGTGGGTCGGATTTAACCCTGAAGCAACTAAAGCATTTAAAGCCGCATTAGCCCCTGACACCGGGACAATATTACAATTCTGATCAGCAATTAAGTTATTGATAATATAATAGCCAGGATCACTAATTAATGGATAACCAGCATCACTAACAATGGCAATTGAAAGATTATTAGCTAAATCCCCGGCAATCTTCGTATAACGTTCTTTTTCATTATCTTTATTTAATGAAATTAATTCCTTATGAATCCCAAAATGGTTTAAGAGCTTTAGGGTATTGCGCGTATCTTCACAATAAATTTTTGCCACTTGATTTGTTAAAACATCAACAGCCCGCGGTGTCATTTCCCCTAAGTTTCCAATTGGGGTCGCCACTAAATAAACAGTTGGTAATGTACTTTTAAAACTATATTGTTTAACCCTATTTGCCATTATACTCACTCATTAACTTTTCAAAACTAATATTTTGTTCAAGATATTTTCCAACTAATTCGGTTGTTTTAACAAAAACTTCATTTTCTAAAGTTCCTAATTCTTGTGGTGAAAACTTGCCAAGCACTCAATTATGCATCGCAATTAACCTATTATTGCCAATCCCAATTTTAATCCGACAAAATTTTTCTGTCCCTAACTTATTAATTAAATCTTTAATCCCATTATGACCAGCGCTTGATCCTGTTGGTCGTAATTTAATTTTGCCAAATTCAATATCTTTATCATCATAAATAATTAATAAATCACTTGTTGGAATTTTGAAAAAATGTTGCATCGCCCCAACACTTTTCCCACTTAAATTAATATAAGTTTGGGGTTGAAGGAAAAATACTTTTTCCCCATTAATTTTAGTTTCCCAATATAATCCATCAAAACCTTGCTTTGGGCCTTGCGCTTGGTATTTCGCCACTAATCGATCAATCGCTAAAAAGCCGACATTATGGCGCGTCAACTGGTATTCTCCCCCTGGGTTTCCTAATCCGACAATTAATTTCATTTTTTCATCCTTATCCTAATACCCGTTGATAAATTTTATCAACATTTCGTAAAAAGTATTTTATGTCAAACAATTCTTCTAATTTTGCCAATGGGTAATATTTTTCAACACCATTGTTAATTAAAACTGTTTTAAAGTCTTGTTGCTCTGCTTGCGCTAATAACGTACACTTCTGAATAAAATCATAAATTTCTTCGCGTGAATAATTTGTTTCTTTGATAATCGCTGTTAAAATAACTTGGCTAAAATAAATTCCCCGTGCTTGCGTAATATTATTAGCAATCCGTTCTTCATTAACAACAATATTAGTAATAACATTTATCATTCGTTTTACCGTATAGACAACTAAATGATAAGTATCCGGAATAATAATTCGTTCATTACTACTATGAGAAATATCACGTTCATGTCATAATAAATTATTTTCAAAAGTAACTTGCATATTACTACGAATTAATCGTGCTAAACCACAAATGTTTTCGGAACTAATCGGATTTTTTTTATGAGGCATTGAAGATGAACCTTTTTGTTGTTTACTAAATCCTTCTGCTAATTCTCCCACTTCTGTTCGTTGGAAATGACGAAACTCAATTGCCATTTTTTCTAATAAACTAGCAATTTGACCAAAAGCAGTAAATAAACTAACATGGCGATCACGTGAAGTAACTTGGGTCGTAATTGGATCACTGGCCATTCCTAATTTTTTGGCGACAAATTCTTCAACAGCAGGTTCAATATGAGCAAAGTTTCCAACAGAACCAGAAATTTTAACAACAGCAACATTCTTTGCTCCTTGTTTAAATTGGGCTAAACAACGTTGTAATTCCTCATACCATAATAAAAATTTTAAACCTAGTGATGTTGGTTCAGCAAACATCCCATGGGTGCGACCCATAATCAATTGGTGACGATATGCTTCGGCCTTAGTTTTTAAAATATTACTTAACTGTTGTAATTGCTCTAAAACAATTAAGTTTGATTGCATCATTAAATAGTTTTGGCTTGTATCAACAATATCTGTTGAAGTTAAACCAAAATGGATTCAGCGTTTTTCCGCTTCTAATGATTCTGATAACATCCTTGTAAAAGCAACAACATCATGTTTTGTTTCTTCTTCAAGCTCTAACATCCGGGGCAAATCAACTTTTAAGTTAGTTGCCATTTTACCTATATCACTTGCAGGGATTATCCCAAGCGCAGCTCATCCTTCACAAACAAGCAATTCAATTTTGGCTCAAATTGCATATTTATGATCATCATTTCAAATTGCACTAATTTCTGGAACTTGATAACGTTCAATCATTAAAAAATCTCCTCATCTAATAAAATTGTTTGTTTACGATCGGGCCCAACCGAGAATAAACTAATTGTCACTCCAACAATTTCGGCTAATTTATTTAAATATTGTTGCGCGTTAAGTGGCAATTGGCTAAAAGCCGTAACATTTGTAATATCTTCTTTTCATCCAGGCATTGTAATTCAAACTGGTTCACATTTTTCATATTCTTTAATCGTACTTGGAATATAGTCAATTGTTTGACCATTGTATTGATAACCAACACAAATTTTAATTTCTTCAATTGTTGTTAAGACATCTAATAACATAATTGCCATACTTGTATAACCACTAGTACGTAGTGAATGCTTCATTAAAACAGCATCAAATCAGCCAATTCGACGGGGACGGCCCGAAACTGTCCCATATTCTTTTCCAACTTCGCGGATGTAGTCAGCAGTTTCCCCAAAAATTTCAGATGGAAAAGCTCCTGTTCCAACACGAGTATTATAAGCTTTTACAATCCCAATTACATTATTAATATAGCGCGGTGCAATCCCAACTCCCGTTGGAATTGATGCTGCTGAAGGATTTGATGATGTAACAAATGGATATGTCCCATGATCTAAATCTAACATTACCCCTTGGGCTCCTTCAAATAAAACCTTTTTCTCCGCCTTGATAGCATTATCAATTAAAAATGATGTATCTGTAACTAATTCCTTAATTTCCGCAAATAACCCTAAATATTCGTCATAAATTTCTTGGGCTGAAAATGGTTCTGCCCCAAAGATTTTTGTTAATACTTCGTTTTTAAATTTTAAATTACGTTCTAACTGGGTATAAAAGTTTTGTGGATCAAATAAATCCCCAACTCTAATTCCAATTCGTTCCGCTTTATCTTGATAACATGGTCCAATCCCTTTTTTTGTTGTCCCAATTTTTTGATCTTGACGATATTCTTCTTGTAGTTCATCAATTTTCATATGATATGGAAAAATTAAATGAGCACGATTACTAATACGTAAATTTTGACAATTAATGCCATGTTCTTTTAAATATTTAATTTCTGTAATTAATTTTCGTAAATTAATTACACATCCTGTCCCAATTACATTAATTGAGTTTTGATTAAAAATTCCCGATGGTACTAAACTTAACTTGTATTTTACCCCATCAATCACTATCGTATGGCCAGCATTATCCCCACCAGCTCAACGAACAACAAAATCAGCTTTTTGAGCAAAATAATCGGTAATCTTCCCCTTCCCTTCATCTCCTCATTGACTTCCAACAACCGCTAGGGTTGAATATTTTTCTGTACTCATTTGATTTCCTCCTCTAATCTTTTTTTCAACTATTTTAATAATATTACAAAACGGGGGAAAAAGATATTTTTATCAACGATAAATAAAAAAAATTCATAAATTATGAATTTTGATTTTTTGTAATCGCTGCTTTAATGAAACCATTAAATAACGGATTTGGTTTATTTGGTCGCGAAGTAAATTCGGGATGATATTGCGAAGCGATAAAGAACGGATGATCTTTTAATTCAATAATTTCAACCAAGTTTTCTTTTTCATAAATCCCACTAAAAATCATTCCAGCGGTTTCTAATTGTTCACGATATTTATTATTAAATTCATAACGATGACGATGACGTTCTAGCACTTCTGTTTGTTGATAAAGTTCAGCTGCTAATGTTCCTGGTTGTAAGGTTGCTTTATAGTTTCCTAAACGTAAAGTTCCCCCAAGAGCATCATCTTTTGCTTTTCCTTCAATAATATCAATTAACGGATTATTTGTTGTTTTTAACTCGGAACTATTTGCATCACTAATTCCACAAACATTACGAGCATATTCAACAACCGCTGCTTGCATTCCAAAACAAATTCCTAAAAAGGGAATTTTATGTTCCCGAGCATACTGAACAGCAAGAATTTTGCCTTCAAAACCACGTTCTCCAAAACCACCAGGAACTAAAATTGCCATTGCATCTTTTAATATCTCATCAACATTGTCAGCAGTAACATCATCAGCTTTAATTCAATCAATTTTAATGCGGACCCCATTTTCAAAGCCAGCAATTCGTAGTGATTCACTAACTGACAGATAGGCATCTGGTAATTCGATGTATTTCCCGACTAATTTAATCGTAATTTCTTTTGCTGAGCAATCAATTTTACTTAAAAAGTTTTCTCATGCCCCCATATCGGTTTTTGTAATGTTTAAATTTAACAAGTCACTAACAACATGTTGAGCATTTTGTTCATATAATTTTAATGGGACATCATAAATTGTTTTTGCGTCTGCCGCCACTAAGACATGTTTACTACTAATATTACAGAATAAAGCAATTTTATCAATTACGCTTTCTTCTAAGTGATGTTCAGTTCGGGCCACGACAATATCAGGTTGAATCCCTAATGATAATAATTCCCGAACTGAATGCTGGGTTGGTTTTGTTTTCGCCTCTTGTGAAGCAGCAATATAAGGAACCAATGAAACATGCATAAAAATAACATTTTTACCACCTTGCTCCATTTTTACCTGACGAATCGCCTCAATAAATGGTAGCGATTCAATATCACCAACTGTTCCACCAATTTCAGTAATAATCACATCAGCGCCTGATTTTTCGGCTGCTGAATAAACTTTATTTTTAATTTCATTAGTAATATGGGGCACAACTTGCACAGTTTGTCCTTCATAATCACCACGACGTTCCTTTTCAATCACGTTTTTATAAATTAACCCTGATGTAATGTTTGAATCACGTGTTAAATTTTCATCAATAAAACGTTCATAATGTCCTAAATCTAAGTCCGTTTCTGCTCCATCCGCTGTAACATAAACTTCACCATGCTGATAAGGACTCATCGTTCCCGGGTCAACATTTAAATAGGGGTCAAATTTTTGCATAAACACTTTTAGGCCACTAGCTTTCAACAAGACTCCTAGTGACGAAGCCGTTATTCCTTTTCCTAACCCTGAAACAACTCCCCCTGTTACAAATATATATTTTGCCATTATCTATATCCTACCTTCTTAAAATATTAATAAAATTTTAATTAGTTTTTTTATAATATTTTAATTATTTTCTTCCATTTCTTTTTCCAAAGCTTTTCAATCAATTTCTTCAGTAATTCCTAATTTAGCCGCAACAGTCTCATCATCGTCATCAACTGAGTAATCTGTTTCTCCTAAATCATCAACATCAATTTCAACAAAATCTTCTGTTTCATCATCATTGTCATCTTCAACATCTTCATCAAACTCTAAACTATCAATTAGATCTTCTTCATCTTCATATTCTTCATCTAAATCAATATCTTCAAATTCCTCTGTTGTTTCAAACTGATCAGTATAATCATATTGTTTTTTAATATCATCATATTTAATAAGTTCACGTAATGCTCACATTCCTTCACTTGTTAAAACAAAACGATTATCTAACACTAAATCGGTATATAATTCAGCAATAATGTCTTCTTTACTATTTCCGTGGACTGTGATATCACTTTTTGATGCAATTTCATTTCAAATATTTTCAAATGTATCACTTTGTTGTGAATTTTTTAAATAGTCATATACTAAATCTAATAATTCTATATTATCGTTCATTAATTTTTCCCCTTTTATTATTAATATTCTTTCTATTTTAGTACTGCTCCAATTGTAAAATAATATTTTTTATCATTAGCCATTGATTTAGTTGAATCAATAATCTCTGATACTTCATCAAACAACTTTATCCCATTTTTTGTCGCAATATAAATCGGCTTTACTGTGCTATTATATAATTTCACTGATTTTAAATCATAGGAAACCATAAAGTAATTATAATCGGTTTTGTATTTTTTTTGCAATTTTTTTGCAATTTCTTCGTGATTTATTTTTTCGCTATCAACTAAGCGGAAAAAATTCCTTGTTGTTAACATCATTACCAAATCTTGTAAAATTTCATCATCTTCTGTTGCTAATTTTTTCAAAGCGCTAAATAAACTATAATCATCTAAGTCACAATAAGTTTCCACATCAAGCATTTCGCCCGCTAATAGTGGTTTTAACAACGTAATTATCTCCTGATTTTTAAAACAATAATTTCTTTGCTGTAAATCATATAACCGTTGAAATAATTGGCGGAATGTTAAATCAAACCCTAAACTAATTGGATGTAAATAGATTTGTTTGTACATATGGTAACGTCCAATTAAATATGATTCAATCGCATACAATACTTTTTCTGGAAAAACTAGCTTATTTTCCATAATTGCCACATTACGAATAATTCATTGCCAATCTAAATGACCATAAGCCACCCCACTTGTCATCGCATCGCGTAACAAATAATCCATCCGATCAGCATCAATTTGCGATGATACTAAGGATGATAAAATTGGGTCTTGATGATTTCCTTCAATCATTTGACATAATTCTTCAATTTCAGAAGGTTCTAAATATTTTTGCAAAATTTGGTTAACTTCGGTTGAGGGTGAACTAATAATTAATGATGAATAACTTTCATGGGAAATATTTGTTTTTGTAACGATTCCGATTTGTTCAAAAGTATGGGAAAAAGGACCATGGCCAATATCATGCATTAACCCTGCCAACTTAACTAATAATTGTTGCCGTTCATTATACTTTTCATAAAATGGTTTTGTTTGTAAAAACTTTGAAATTAAATAATAAACTCCTAAACAATGTGAAAAACGGGTATGCGAAGCACTTGGAAACACAAATTGCCCACCCGCCAATTGATTAATCCGACGTAAACGTTGAAATTCTTTACTATTAATTAATTCAATTGCTACTTGTTCTTTAATTGTCATATCCCCATGAACACTATCGCGAATTATTAGCGGTGGTTTAGACATCTTTACTAATTAAGTTATTAATATTGTTAATAACTTGCTCTTTCCCAATTAAATAAATAACTTTTGCTAATTCTGGTCCATGTTCTTGATATGAGGTAAAAATACGAATTGGCATAAATAAATCTTTCCCTTTTAACTGATGTTTTTGACCGCATTCAGTAATTAAAGTCTTAATCGCCCCTTCATTTCAATCACTAATTTTGCTTAAATCATCACGAAAACTATTCAATCATTGATGATCTCCTGGTAAAGATTTTAACATTGTTAAGGTTGCGGGATTTAAACTTGTTGGCGCAACAAAAAACGGTTTTGCCAATTCGACAATTTCTTGACCATATTGTAATTCTTTTTTAAAGATTAGCATCAGCATTTCTAATCATCCTTCACTTTTATTAGTTAAATCATAAGCTGCTGTTAAAAATGGGCGGACAAACGCTAAATAATCTTCATCAGTCATTTTTTTCAAGTATAAACTATTTATTCATGTTAATTTTTTAACATCAAACATACTTGGTGATTTACTAAAACGCTCTTCATCAAAAATTTTAATTAATTCTGTTTTTGTAAAAATTTCTTCTTCCCCTTTTGGTGATCAACCTAATAAAGCAATAAAATTAAAAATTGCTTCTGGTAAATAACCTAAATCACGATATTGACTAATAAATTGCATTAAGTGCCCATCGCGTTTTGATAATTTTTTATGTTGTTCATTAACAATTAACGTTAAATGACCAAAAATTGGTGGTGTTACTCCTAATGCATCATAAATCATTAATTGACGCGGAGTATTTGAAATATGTTCTTCCCCTCGAATAACATGTGTAATTTCCATTAAATAATCATCAACCGCAACAGCAAAATTATAGGTTGGTATTCCTGACGATTTTAAAATAATTCAATCTCCTAAGTCTTTCGCTTCAAAAGACACCGCCCCCCGAACCATATCATTAAATTGATATGTTTGATTTTCAGGAACATGAAAACGAATGCTTTTTGGTGTCCCCAATGCTAATTGTTCGGCAACTTGCTCTGGTGATAAATGATAGCATTTTAAATCATATGTTGGCGCAACATTCCCATTAGCAATTTGTTCTTCGCGGGATTTTTCCAACGCTTCTGATGAACAAAAACAATAATATGCTTGTTTTGCTGCTAAAAATTGCTCAGCATATTTTTGGTAAATATCAAGGCGTTCTAATTGACGATAAGGACCATATTTCCCTGGTTTATCAATTGTTTCATCTGGTTCAATTCCTAATCAGCGTAAATTATCTAACTGTGATGCTTCCGCCCCCTCAACGTTTCGTTCTGTATCAGTATCTTCAATTCGTAAAATAAAATCGCCATCATAATGTTTGGCTAATAAATAATTAAATAATGCTGTCCGCGTATTTCCAATGTGTAAATAACCGGTTGGACTTGGTGCATAACGTAATCTAACTTTGTTTCCCATTTTTTCATTCCTTACTGTTAACATTTATCTTTTCTCTTTTATTATAACTAAATTTTATAATTTCTGTAATAAAACCACTGCTTGGGCTTGAATTATTGTTGGAAAGTTTTTTTCGGTTGTCGTAAATTTCAAATTAATTTGCTTATCACTAAGTTCTAATAATTGCCCTAAATTTGCTTTTATCTTTTCGCGAAAAGGACTTAATTTTGGTTCATCAATGATGACGGTCGTATCAATGTTGATAATTTGATAACCATCTTTTTTTAATAACCCTAATGCATGGTTAATAATTTTAGTTGATGAGAATTTTTCGGTTGTTGGTTTAAATCATTGTCCTAAATCACCATAACCTAAAGCCCCAATAATTGCTTCCCCAATTGTATGTAATAAAACATCACCATCTGAAATTGCTTCAACAGCAAAATTGGTAGGAATAAAAATCCCTCCCAAATAAAAACCTGTTCCTGGCAATAAATTATGGAGATCATAACTATGACCTATTCTCATTGCTTAGCCCCCTAAACATTAAATTTGAAGAAGCAAACATCACCATCTTGCATAATATATGTTTTTCCTTCACTACGTAAGCGGCCATTTTCTTTGACAGCTTTTTCACTACCATACTTGATTAAATCATCGTATGAATAGACATCGGCTTTAATAAATCCTTTTTGGAAATCAGTATGAATAACCCCAGCACATTCAGGAGCTGTTGAACCCTTTTTAAAAGTCCAAGCGCGTAATTCTTGCTTCCCAGCGGTAAAGAAAGTTTCTAAACCTAATAAATAGTATGATTTACGAATTAATTGGCTTAATCCTGATTCAATAATTCCATATTCAGCCATAAAAATGGCTTTTTCATCAGCGCTTAATGAAGATAATTCCTCTTCAATTTTTGCACAAATGGTTACAACTTCAATCTGATGTTTTGCGGCATACGCTTTCACTTTTTGGACATGCTCATTATCACCAGCTTTTAAGTCTTCTTCGCTAATATTTGCAGCATAAATAAACGGCTTAATTGTTAACAAGTTAAAGTTTTTAATAACTTGGTATTCTTCCTCTGTTAAAACTAAATCTTTCAATAATAAGTTTTGATTTAATTGTTCTTCCAATTTTAATAAAATATTGTATTCAATCACATCATCTTTTTGTTTTAAAGTTTGGGCACGTTTTGCGACTTTATCTAACCTTTTTTTAATTTGTTCTTGGTCAGAAATCATTAATTCCAAATTAATAATTTCAATATCACGAATCGGATCAACTGTTCCTTCAACATGGGTGATATCTTTACTATCAAAACAACGAATAACCATACAAATTGCATCAGTTTCACGAATATTTTGTAAAAAGGCATTCCCTAATCCTTCCCCTTTACTAGCTCCCGCAATTAATCCGGCAATATCATAAAACTCAAAAGTAGTATGAATTGTTTTATTTGGTTCAAAAATCTTGGCCATCGCATCAAGACGCTCATCTGGCACTTCGACTGTTCCAACATTTGGATTAATTGTCGCAAACGGATAATTGGCCGCTTCAACTTGTGAGTTTGTAATTGCATTAAATAACGTTGATTTACCAACATTTGGTAAACCAACTATTCCCATTTTTAAAGACATTTCTTTTCCTACCCTACTATTTTTTTAATCATCTGTTAAACCTAAAATTTCTAAAATACGGTTTAAATCTTTGACTCCAACATAATTAATAATAATTTTTTTCTCTTCAACTGTCACTTTTGTTCCTAGTTTACGCATGATTTTATTTTCCAAAAACTCATTAATTGAACGCTTTTGAACTTTTTTAGCAGGACTTGTTTTTCCCCCACCTTGTTCTTTTACTAAGTCTTCAACTTGACGAGCACTAAGATTATCAGTAACAATTTTTTCCACCAAATTTTTTAGTTCACTATCACTTAACTTTAAACTAATTAAAGGTTTAACTTGTCCCATTGTTAATTTTCCAGTTAAAACATAGTCTTGTACTTCTTTTGGCAAACTTAATAGCCGAATTGTATTAGCAATATGACTACGTGATTTCCCAATTCTTTCACTTAACGCATCTTGGGTTAATTTTAATAACTCAAGTAATTCTTTATAAGCAATTGCTTCTTCAATTGCGTTTAAGTCAACACGTTGAATGTTTTCAATCAACGCTACTTCTTTCATTTGTTGATCATTAAAATCAACAATAATTGCTGGTAATTTTGTTAAATTAGCTAGGCGGGCAGCCCGTACTCTTCGCTCTCCGGCAACTAAGTAATAACCATTTGTTGTTTTTTTAACAATAATTGGTTGAATTAAACCATGTTCAACAATTGATTTTGATAATTCTTTTAACTCGTCATCATTAAAAACTTTTCGCGGTTGGTGCGGATTTGGTAAAACTTCTGCTAAGATAATTTCTGTTGCACTACTTTTTAACTCTTCATTATTTTCGATTTCGTTAATAACATCAGTAATCCCTTCACCAAAAATTTTATCTAAGCCTTTTGCACTTAATCTACTTTTATTATTTGCCATTATTTGCTAACACCTCTTTCACTAATTCTTCATAGGCCACAGCTCCGGCTCCACCTTTGTCATAATCAAAAATACTTAAGCCATGTGAAGGTGACTCACTAATTTTAATATTGCGGGGAATATGTGTTTTATAGACTTTTTCATTAAAGTATTTTTTAACTTCGCTCATTACCTCAAATGATAATTTTGTTCTTGAATCAAACATTGTTAAGACAATTCCTTCAATTGTTAAATCTTTATTAAACATTTTTTGGACAAAACGAATTGAACTCAATAATTGGGCTAATCCTTCTAAGGCATAATACTCAGCTTGAATTGGAATTAAAACTGAATCAGCACATGCTAAAGCATTACGATTGATTAATCCCAATGATGGGGGACAATCAATTAAAATAAAATCATAATTATCTCGCACTGGTTTAATTCGTTCTAATAAAATATTTTGATTTTCTTCCGAGTGTTCCATTAAGTAAACATCAGCTCCCGCTAATGAAATTGTTGCTGGCGCTAAATCAATGCTTTCAATCACATCTGGAATAATAATACTCTTTAAAGTTGCTTGGCCAATCAAAACATCATACATGCTTTCTTGGATTTCATCTTTATTGGCCCCTATTCCGGTTGTTGCATTTCCCTGAGGATCAATATCGATTAAAAGAATTTTTTTGCCATGACGAGATAATCCCGCTGCTAAGTTAATTGAAGTGGTTGTTTTTCCAACCCCTCCTTTTTGGTTTGTAATTGCAATAATTTTTCCCATAAATTCCTTCCTTTTTCTTCGTTATTTAACAATTGTTTCATAATATTATTATATAACAGTTTAGCCAATTGGGCTTTTTTTTATTTGATTAAAATGACGAGGGTATTTTAACGATGTTTTTTTAACTTTTGTAAAATAACAAAAATAACGTTCCCCAATTTCAGTGACCATTTCATGGTCGGTTTTTGTTAAAACAAAATTTAATTCCCCCAAAGTCTTTTGGGCACTGTTAATTTCTTCGTGTACTTTTGGACCCTTATAACAAATAACTGTACCTGTTACTTTTACTAACTGGGATACAAGTTCTAATAAGACACTCAAATTAGCAACCGCGCGAGTTAAAACAAGATCAAATTGTTCTGGATGCAAACGACTATACTGTTCAACACGATCATGAATAATTTCAACATTACTTAAACCAAGCGTTTGGACTAAATTCCTTAAAAAACGACACCTTTTTTCAAGGGCTTCAATAATTGTTAATTTTATCTGTGGGACAAAAATTTTTAAAACAATCCCTGGGAAACCAGCGCCACTCCCAACATCACAAACTAGGATATTATCGGTAAACTGATATTTTTTTAATAACAGTAAAGAATCTAAAAAATGTTTATAATAAACTTCTTCTTCATTAGTAATTGTTGTTAAATTCATAACGGCATTTTGTTCAATTAAATATTGATAATATTTTTGAAGTTGTTCGGCTTGCTGGGTTGTTACTGTTAACTCTGGCAAGTGTTTTTTAATTATTTCAATCATTTAATCCCCACTTTCCAACTGCTTTCTTATTATATCAAGATATTTTTGATATTATTATAAGTAATTAGGAAAATAATAAAAGCGAGGAAATAAAAATGAAAAAAGCTCTAATTGTTGTTGATTATCAACATGATTTTGTTAATCCCACTGGCTCATTGTATGTTCGGGATGCCGAAAAACTTTTACCAAAAATTAAGGCCTTAATTGCACAATATCACCAAGAAAATAATCTTGTAATTGCAACAAAAGATTATCATCCGGAAAATCACTGTTCTTTTACAATTTGGCCTCCTCATTGTCGTCAAAATACTCCGGGAGCAGAACTATATCATCTGCCAGAAACAACTTTTGCTAAAATAATTACAAAAGGAACCCGTC
Source organism: Spiroplasma syrphidicola EA-1 (assembly GCF_000400955.1). Classification (NCBI taxonomy): domain Bacteria; kingdom Bacillati; phylum Mycoplasmatota; class Mollicutes; order Entomoplasmatales; family Spiroplasmataceae; genus Spiroplasma; species Spiroplasma syrphidicola. Next base: position 198,306 of record NC_021284.1, on the reverse strand, counting down.
AAAATTCCGATAGTTATAGTGCTTTTTTTGATGACGATCAGACAAGTAATGGCTTGCATGAATTCTTACAAGCAAACGAAGTTACCATGATTTCAATTATTGGCGTTGCTTTAGATGTTTGTGTCTCAGCGACTTTAAAAGATGCCATTAAATTAAATTACCAAGGAGAAGTATTATTAGATTATTGTGTTGGGTTAGAAAATAAAATTACTTTTTAAAAACAAAAAAACAGTTCAAAGGAACTGTTTTTAAAATTCATCAAGATTTTCATCTTGTCACTTTTCAATATTTTTAACCCGTTGAACAAATTCCCCATTTGGTAATCGTCCAATCCGCCCGTCTTTACCACTTTCTCATTTTACTTGATAATAAATGATTCCCTGAGCGTGTAATAATTTTAAGATTTCAATTCAATTATAAATTTTGCCATTATAAACTCAGCGCTTTTCACTATGGGCGGCAACTAAGTCACGATTATAAAAACTATGGGGATGTGATCACATTTTAATTTGGCGACGAGTATTTTCTTTTTTAGTAACAATTTCAAGGTTAGCAGCGCGATTATCACGAGGATTCCCATTAATATGGTCAATTGTCATATTTGGCGGAACAGGACCGATAAATAATTCAACCATAATTTTATGTAAAAACTTTGTTTTAATTTTACCCTCATCTTTGCGTCGTAAAACATAATAATTACTATTTTTTGGTCGTTTTACTTCTTTGATTTCTTTTGTTATTTTATTCCTAACTTGTCCTAAACTACTAAACTCATAATAGGGAAACTCCGGATGAGTTTTTCAGACTTCTTCGTGTTCTTTTTTATTACTCACTTTATTTTATCCTTTCGATACAGCCTTGCTATCTTTAATATAAAACCGATATGGTTTTGTTTTATAATTCGTCGCATAATCAACATTAATGCGCTTTGTTCTAATAATATTTGCCAATGGAACAGCAAGATTATCAATTAAATATATTTCCTCACTAGTTATTAAATCAACACGATCAAGGCCACGAGCAATTGCTAAATAACGGGAAAACTTGCCTGGCCCGTTAGCTAATTGCGGATTTGTAACAAAGTTAGGGTCTCGTTCATCAATAATAATTTCCCCAGCCCGAATTAAAACAGCACTGGGAATATCGTTTTGGTCAGTAATTACATTAAAACAATTATGACAACCATAAATCAAAAAAACGTGGGCAAAACCTCCCGCCCAAAATAGTGGTTCATTGCGAGTTGTTCGCCGATTGTTAAAGCCGTGATTTGCATCATCCTCAGCGCCATCATATGCTTCAACTTCAACAATTTTTGCAACAATCCGCTTACTATCAATAACACGCACGAGGTATTTTCCTAATAATTGTTCAGCAACACTACAAGCATTAGCTGTAAAAAATGTTGTGGCCGTAATTCGGTTTTTAAAATTAATCATTGTTCCAAGAAAAAAAGAAAGTTAAAATACTTTTAACCTAATTTTTCGCACTGGTCAAATTCAACTTCTGTTGGGGTCAAACGACCAAACATTTCAAGAGTAACTGTTGCGATCCCTTTTGAATTATCTAATTTTGTAACTTGTCCTTCCATATTGATAAATGGTCCTGACAAAATTTTAACATAGTCATTTAAATCAAAATTTGCGACAAAAACTTTTTTCACTTTTTTTGCCGTTTTTTTATCTTCTGCTTTAGCGGCTAATGATTTTGTTAACATTGAGCGTGCTTCATGATCTGTTAATGGGAATGGTTTTGTTCCTCGTCCTGATGAACCAATAAATCCTGTAACACCAGTTGTATTACGGACAATATATCAAGCCTCATCATTCATAATCATATTAATAAAAATATACCCCGGATATAAGTTTTTTTCCGTTGGTTTTTTCCCTTTTTTAGCTGGGACAACTTCTTTTACTACTCTAATATCAAAAACAACGTCTTTCATATTTAATGATTCAACTCTCTGAATTAAGTCATCTTTTACCCGGTCTTCATGGCCTGAATAACAATTAATTACATATCATTTTCCTGGATATTTCATTAAGTCATCAGCTGTTTCTAACTGGCTCTTATTTGAATCTTGTTGTTCTTCTAAAATTGTTTTTTCTTCCAACATTGGTTTTACTCCTTTTATTATTTCTTTTTTTAGATAATTTTTGCTACATGTAATATATTAAATAGAACTTGGTCTAAGGCTAGATAAAAGATTGCAAAGGCAGCAATAAAAGCAATTGTAATTAGAAACTTACGTCCTAAGCTACCTTTACTTGCTCAACGAATTCGGCTAACTTCTTTTGCCATTTTAACTGGAAATTCACGGAAAGCTAATTTCCAGTTAACTTTTTCAGCTTTTTTCTTTTTCTCCGTTTTACGGTTAAAAAAACTTTTTTTCCCTGTTCCATCTGGCGCGTCTAAATCTGCAGGTCCTTTTTTACCAACATGAATCGATGCTTTAGCAGCTTGTTGGCGTTGAAAAACTTGGGCTGCTTTAGCATTTTTACGAGCAATTTTTTCAGCTTTTTTCGCTTCTTTTGATAATTTTGCTTTTGGCTTTCTTGTCTTATTGTCATCAACAATAACTTCAACAATTTCTTCTTCTATAATAACTTCTTGTTCAAAATCTTTGTTATTATCAATTTTTGCCATTGCTGTTACCTCGTTTCCTTATGTTTGGTATGTTTACCACAGGTTTTACAAAATTTACTAATTTCTAATCTTTCTTTTTGAGTCGTTTTATTTTTAAATGTCGAATAGTTACGTTGTAAACAATCAGGACATACTAAAATAATTTTTTCGCGCATAATATCACCATAATTAATTATAGTATATTAATTATAATAATGGTAGTGTAAGATTAACAATTTTTTGAAATTTGTTTTACTTTTCGAATAATTCGCTGCATCGCATTATCAACTTGGCGATAATTAAGCCCTAGTATTTCACTAATTTTAGTAATTGGATAGTCCGCTAGCCATAAATCAAAAATTTGTCTTTCTAAAGCCGATAATGTTAATTTAATTGCCCCAATAAGACGTGTCTTTTCTTCTTGCTCAAGTAAATCTGCGGCCAAATTTTCCGGGCTAGCAACATCAAAACCTTCTTGAACCTGATAATTCGCACAATAATTAAGAACTTTATGCTTAGCACTTAATAATTTGCGAATATGCTTATGGATATCTCAAACATAACGTTGAAAAATATAATCTTTTAATTTCTTTTTCACCCGCATATTGTAATTACGGGCGCTTTCTAAAATTGATCAGTATTTTAAACTCTCTAAATCACCTAATTCCATTGGAATTAAAAAATACTTATAAAACGTTTGGCGTTTAACAATTTCTAATTCTTTTTGGTATTTTTGATACAAAGTAAAAATGGCTTTTTCATTCTGCTCTTCTTGATATAAATAAACTAATTCATATTCATTAATAACATTTCACTGCCTTTCTAATTTGTTATAATTCTTGCTGAAGCATTTTAATTTGGTAAATTAAAACTGCCGTTGCAACAGACACATTTAAAGAATCTAAGTGGCCAGCGGTTGGAACATAAACATTAAAATCAGCATGTTTTAGTAATTTGGGACTAACCCCTTTCCCTTCATTACCAACAATTAAACAAACTGGGGTATCATATTTTAAATCCCCCACAGGCGCTGCTTTTGCTGATAATTCAGTGGCATAAATTCAAAACCCTTTTGTTTTTAAATACTCAATTGCATTGGTTAAATTATTAACTTCACTAATCGCCACATGCGCAAATCCCCCTGCTGAAGCCTTCACTGCGCTTGGGGTTAATGATACTTGGCGTTTATTTAAAATAATAACCCCATCAACATTAAACATATCACAAGTTCGTAAAATAGCTCCAAAGTTCTGGGGGTCAACAACTTGATCTAAAACTAATAGAAACGGATGAGGGTTTTGTAACGATTGGTCAACTAATTGTTCAATTGCCACTGGTTTTGGCATTTTAATTGCTAACAAATAGTTTTGATGATTATTACTATTCGCTAATTTTGTTAATTGTTCTTTTGAACAATAGTTTATTTTTAAATGCCGTTTTTTTGCTAAACTTAAAATTGTCTCGTTTTCATTACTTGTTTTAACAGCATATAATTCTACAACAAAAATTTTATCATTTTGTAAGCTTTCAACAACTGGATTGATTCCGTAAATGTAAAGATATTCTTTCATACTTTCCCCTCTTTTATTCTGTTTTATTTATTAATAACATTTTTAACTCTTCCTAATTTTACACAATTAATTATCGTTTAAATGATATTTTCCGACAATTTCTTTCATCCTTGCGATTGCCCGGTCATAAATTGCTAAATTCTTTGTTTGTTTATCGGTAAAATTACCATTAATGGTTGGTAATAATCCAATATTAGCTTTCATTGGTTTTAAATCTTTATGTTTTGGATTTGTGACATAATTCAATAACGATCCTAAAACAGTTTCATTGGGAAATTGAATTAAAGGCTGATTGGTTAAATACTGATAAACATTTAACCCACAAGCTAGCCCACAAGCAGCAGATTCTAAGTAACCCTCAACACCAGTAATTTGGCCAGCAAAAAAAATATTACTATTCCTTTTTGACTGTAAATATGGATTTAATAATTTTGGGGAATTAATATAATTATTTTTATGCAAGACCCCATAACGATGAATCACAGCTTTTGATAAGCCCGGAATATAGTTATTAATAATCCGTTTTTGCTCTGGTCAAGTTAAGTTTGTCTGTCAACCAACTAAATTATACAGTGAATCATGAACATCATCTTGACGGAGTTGGACAACAGCATATGGGTCAGGACCACCATCTTTGCCCAAATGATTAGGGCTCATTGGACCATTTAATAAAATCTTTGGCGAAGTTTTTGCCATTACTTCAATTGGTTGACATCCTTTAAAATACTTTTCGAAATTTGCTAATTCAACAGTTTCTGCTGTTACTAATTGCTGATGCAATAATTCAAATTCTGATTTAGTCATTGGGCAAATTAAGTAATCTTTTTCTTGATTATGGCGATTTTGATAGTAAACTTTTGAAAAATCTATTCCATCTTTATTAATAATTGGAGCTGAACCATCATAATAGTAAAAATTCTTCTTACCAATGATTTTTTCCAATTGTTGCTCTCACTGTGATGAAGATAATGGTCCTGTTGCAATAACCGTCACTACCCGTGGATTAATTGTTAAGAATTCTTCTTCATAAATCGTAATTAGCGGATGGTTTTTTAAAAAGGTTGTAATATCGTTTGAAAAATTAACGCGATCAACTGCTAGAGCATCATCAGCAGGTAATTGGTTTTGTCTCGCCATTTTTAAAATAAATGAATCTAATAAATCTAATTCATACTTTAAAATTCCCACGGCATTTTCTTTTGACATGCTACGAAAAGTATTTGAACAAACTAACTCAGCAAATGTTGGCAATTTTTGGACGGGATTTTGACGAACGGTTTTCCCTTCATACAAATTAACTTTAATTCCCCGCTTTGCTAATTGGTATGCAATTTCACACCCCGCTAACCCGGCACCAATGACATTAACTTCTTTTGTTTTCATTTTATAAAATATTCTTTTCTACTAATTGTGTCCGAATTTTATCAGCTTTAACAAAATCCTGGGCCGTTTTAGCTTCTTGTCATTCTTCAATTAATGCTCTAATTTCTGGGCTAATCACTGGTAAGGTAAAATTAAAATTTAACAGGTTAAAAATAATATTATAAAAATCACCAACAATTGTTAAATCAAGATTATTATTCCGTAACTGTTGATTAATAATTTTTATCATATCATTAATAATTGATAAAACATTAGGCGTATTCAAATTATTATTTAATTGTTCTAAAGCTTTCGCAACATATTCCCCTTTGACACTTAAATCCCATTTTAAATTATTTGTTGCTAAAAAAAGATTAATAGTTTTTAAAATATTAAAAATTTTTGTCGTTTCTTTTTGGGCAAAAGTAATAACAGTTTCTGTGACATTTAGTGGTTGGGAAAAATTAGTTGAATAAAATAAATAACGTAAAGTTGCAGGGTCATATTGTGCAATAAAATCACGAACTAAAATTGTATTACCCAATGATTTACTCATTTTTTGTTCTTCTAAATTTAGATGACCATTATGAAGTCAAATTTTAGTAATTTCACAATTATTTTTTGCTAAATATTGAATTCGTTCATTTTCATGGTGGGGAAAAACTAAATCGATTCCCCCTAAATGAAAATCAATTGTCTGATGATCAAAAAATTTATCAATTAGTAAGGCACACTCTGTATGTCACCCTGGACGCCCTTTTCCTCATGGCGAATCAAATAAAATTCCAACGCTTGTTTTTTTTCACAACGTAAAATCATTAACATTACGTTTGTTTATATCCGCCTCAACTCGTTCCCCTGGATTTAATTCAGCAATCGCTTTATTACCTAATTTACCATATTGTAACGGAAATTGGTCAATTGCAAAATAAACATTGCCATTACTTTCATATGCCGCTCCGCGCGCTACTAAATCGGCAATAAAAGCAATAATTTCATCAACATAATTACTGATTGCTAAATTTTGATTTGGTTTACGGATATTTAAGGCTTTAACATCTTCTTCAAAGGCATTAATATAAAAAGCACTAATTTCTGCTTCTGTCTTGTTTTCAGCAAGCGCTTTGTTAATAATTTTGTCATCAATATCAGTATAATTTTGGATGTAATTAACTTCATACTCTTGAAATTCTAAAACGTTAACTAATAAATCAGCATTAATAACTGCCCGGGCATTTCCTAAATGAATATAATTATAAACTGTTGGACCACAAGCATAAATATTAAATTTTGTTTGGTTAATTTCTTCATTTTTTCGCGTTAACGTATTATAAACTTTCATCTTAGTGCTCCTTAATTATTCAGTCCATACCCAATTTTTTTTAAATGAAATAGTAACATTTGAATATCAGCCGGTGTAATCCCCGAAATTCGATTAGCTTGGCCAATTGAAACTGGTTTAATTTTTTTAAATTTCTCTCTGGCTTCTAAGGCTAAGTTTTCCACTAAGTCATAGTTTAAATCACCAGGAATTTTTTTATTTTCTAATTTAATTGCTTTGGCAACTAACTCTTTTTCTTTATTAATGTAACCTTCAAAACGAATATTAATTAATAAATTTTGTTTTAAAAATGGTTTTAAATTTTTAAGGGCCAAAATTTCTGCTTCTAAATATTTTAAATCAAGATCTGGGCGTTTTAATAACTCATACGCCGTTACTTTTGTTGCGGTAATTTTAATTCCTTGGGCATTTAAATTTTTTACAAAGTCAGAATTAATTGTATAACTTGTTGCTTTTAAAATTTCAATAACTTCTTGCATTTCTGCTAAATTTGCCTGGTATTCTGTTCATTCTGAATCAGACAGTAAGTTAAATTCTTTCCCATAATGTTTTAAGCGTTCTTCGGCATTATCATTGCGTAGTAATAAACGATGTTCAGCACGAGAAGTTAAAAGACGATATGGTTCATCTGTTCCTTTTGTTACTAAATCATCAATTAAAACACCAATATAAGCTTCATCGCGCCGTAAAATAAATGGTGGTCGCCCATCAATACTTAAACTTGCATTAATTCCAGCCATTAAACCTTGGCAAGCTGCTTCTTCATAACCACTTGTCCCATTAATTTGCCCAGCCGTATATAAGTTTTTAATTTTTTTAACCTCTAAAGTATGATGCAATTGTGTTGGCACAACTGCGTCATATTCAATTGCATAAGCTCATTTTAAAACAACAACATTTTCAAAACCAGGTAATGAACGAAGCATTTTATCTTGCACATCAATTGGCATTGATGTTGAAAAGCCCTGAACATAAATGGTATCTAACTGTTTTGACTCTGGTTCTAGGAAAATTTGGTGACGAGGTTTATCGGCAAAACGAGTAATTTTATCTTCAAAACTAGGACAATAACGTGGCCCTGTTCCTTTAATGTTTCCTGAATACATTGCTGAAGCTGTTAAGTTTTCGGCAACAATTTGATGTGTTAACGGGGTTGAATGAATTAATCAACATAATTCTTGCTCTACTAATGGTTTAAATGTTTTTGTTGAATAAGAAAAAGCTAACTCCATTGGACTTCCTGGTTCTTCTGTTGCCTGTGAATAATCAATTGAAGTATTCAAAACCCGTGCCGGAGTTCCAGTTTTTAAACGGAATAAGTTAATCCCTAAAGCTGCTAATTGTCCTGATAAACCAGTTGTTGTTGCTTCTCCATCTGGCCCTTCCGAAATCTTTTTTGATCCTTGTAATACTAATGACTGCATATAAGTTCCCGTTGTTAAAATTACTTTTTTTGCTTTGATAATTGTTCCATCCGCTAATTTAACACCAGAACAAAAATTATTGTCCTCAATAATCAATGAACTAACAGTTCCTTCTTTTACTGTTAAGTTGGGTTGATTTTCAACAACTTGTTGCATATATTTTGAATATTCAATTTTATCAGATTGTGCTCGTAAGGCTCAAACAGCTGGACCCCGTGATGAATTTAATAATTTCATTTGTAAAGCCGTTTGATCTGCTGCTTTCGCCATTTCTCCCCCAATGGCATCAATTTCGCGGACAACAATTCCTTTTGCTGGTCCCCCAATTGAAGGGTTGCAAGGCATTAAAGCAATTTTATTTTTATTTAGCGTTATTAGTAAAGTTTCTTTACCCATTCGGGCAGGTGCTAAAGCTGCTTCAACTCCTGCATGGCCAGCCCCAATAACGATTACATCATATTCCATTTAAACTCCTCCCTATTTATTTAAATTGGCAATTTCGTCTTCAATGTTAAGACGTTGAAAGAGAATTTCCCCTTTTGTAATTTTTTTATTAAAATGAATATTTTTCAGATCATTAATATTATCAAAAGATAATGTTGCTAAATCAATTCCAAATTGATTAGCGATTTTTTGACTAGTGTCAATTAAAATTGGTTGTAGTAAAAAAGCACTAACAACAATTGCATAGGCTAAACTATATAAGGCTGCTTGTAATTCTGCTTGTTGGCCATTTTTTGCCAATTCTCATGGTTTACTAAATTCAATAAAACGATTAGCATTTTGACATAATAATAATACTTTCCCAATTGCTCGTGAAACATTATATTTGTCCATATAAAATTTAAAATTTGTAACTGTAATTTTTATTTCATGAATTAAAGCATTATCAAGATTTTCCACGGCTGGTAAATGCCCGTCAAAATATTTTTCAATCATATTTGTCACGCGTGAAGATAAGTTCCCAATATTATTTGCTAAATTAGTATTATAAGATTCTAAATATAAATCATAAGAAAACTTCCCATCATTATCGGTTGGAATTTCAAAACCTAAATAAAACCTTAGCACATCTCGGCCAAACTTATCAATTAATACTAATGGATCAATTACATTTCCTAATGATTTTGACATTTTTGCATCTTTAAATAAAATTCATCCATGCGATAAAATTTTGTCCGGTTGACGTAATCCTAAACTTTCTAACATACTTGGTCAGTAAATTGTATGAAATCTGGCAATTTCTTTCCCAATAATTTGCAAAATTTCAACATTATCATTATTTCAAAATTTATTAAATAATGTTTCATCTTCTGATAAATAACCTAACGCTGTTAAGTAATTTGACAAGGCATCAATTCAAACATAAACAATATGTTTTGAGTCTTCAATTGTTGGAATTCCTCATGAGAAAGATGTTCTTGTAACTGATAAATCAGTTAAACCGGGGTAAATAAAATTATTAAGCATTTCATTCTTTGTTGCTTCTGGTTCAATAAAACCTTGATGACTATTATAATAATTAACTAAAAAATCACTATATTTTGAAACTTTAAAAAAGTAAGTTTCTTCTTGCACTTTTTTTGGGACATTTTGACAAACTAAACATTGACTATTTTCACTATTTAACTGACTTTCGGTTAAAAATTCTTCACAACTAACACAATAAATCCCTTCATAATGGCCTTTATAAATGTCTCCTTTTTTATATAATTTTGAAAAGATTTTTTGAACTGCTTTTTCATGGTCATAATCAGTTGTTCGAATAAATTTATTATATTCAACCCCTAATTTTTCTCATAAATGTTTAAAATTAGCAATAATCTTTGTTGTAAATTCATATGGAGTAATACCATCTGCTTTTGCTTTTTTTTCAATTTTTTCGCCATGTTCATCACTACCCGTTAAAAAAAATGTTTCATAGCCATCTAACTTCTTATAGCGATTAATAATATCAGCTAAAACAGTTGTATATGAATGACCAATGTGTAAATGCGCACTTGGATAGTAAATTGGGGTTGTGACATAGAATAATTTTTCTGGTTTTGACATCTGGTATTTCCTCCTTTGGAATTTTTGATATTTTAAATTACAATTTCTATTATACCGAGAAATGGTTAATTTAAAAAGAAAGTTTTTAAAAACAACAAATAGAAATTTGTTGTTTTTAAACTGTTACGTCTGATAGTTTTCGTAATGAGATACTCATTAAAGCTTTTTGTAATAAATTTGTCATATGATATAAGATGAAAATAAAATCAATGTCTTTTAACTTATTTCCATATGTATCTTTTAAAAACTTTTTACTTTCTTTTTCTAAAATAACATAATAACTTTTTGTATCAACTTTTTCTTTAAAATAACTATAGGCTAACTCACGAATTGAAGTTAATAACCCACTAATTCGTAATGATAAGGTTTTATAAGAATCAGCTAAAATAATATTTAACTTATTTGTAAAATCAGTTATATCAACAACTCGACCTGAATAGCGTAAATTTTGTAAATGTTCATAAACAATCATAATCGGATTTGTTGAGTCAGTAATTTTTTCGTTATCAATAATTAGTTTTAGTTGATTTTTAATATCTTCATACATCTGTTTTATATTTTGCTGTGACATTGTTTAATATCCTCCAACTCTAATTTTTAATAATTACTTGCGCTATGTTATCATTTTAACATAAAAAAAGACCTTAATATCAAAGGTCTTTTAAAATATTTTTGTTATTTCTTAAAGTGATGCAAAGTGAACAACTGTTCTTACTAATTGTGATACATATGACATTTCATTATCATATCATGCATATACTTTAACTAATTGTTTTCCATCTACTTCAATAATTTTTGTTAATGTTGCATCAAAGATTGAACCATGTGATTCTCCAATAATATCTGATGATACAATTTGTTGTGTGTTGTAACCAAATGTTTCATTAGCTGCGGCTTTCATTGCTGCGTTAATTTCTTCAACTGTTACATTTTTGTTTAATTCAACTGCTAAGTCAACAATTGATCCTGTAATTGTTGGAACACGTAATGCCATTCCATCAAATTTACCTTTTAATTGAGGTAATACTAATGCAACTGCTGCTGCTGCTCCAGTTTTACTTGGAACAATGTTAGAAAAAGCAGCACGAGCACGACGTAAGTCATCATGAGCTAAGTCTAATAATCTTTGGTCATTTGTTACAGCATGAACTGTTGTCATATATCCTTTAACAATTCCAAATTTTTCATCTAAAACTTTTGCCATTGGTGCTAAACAGTTTGTTGTACAACTTGCCCCTGAAATAATTTTGTCATCTTTTGTTAAGATGTTATGGTTTACATTGTAAACAATTGTTTTAATTCCTTCACCTTTTGCTGGTGCTGAAATAGCTACTTTTTTTGCTCCGGCATTAATATGTAATTGAGCAGACTCTTGATCTGTGAATCTTCCTGTTGATTCAATTACAATATCAACTCCTAATTTCCCTCAAGGTAATTGTGTTGGGTCTTTTTCGGCACAAACAATAACTTTTTTCCCATCAACAATAATTGCACCTTCTTCAGCTGAGATTTTTCCTCTCATTCATGATCTTTGTGCTGAGTCTAACTCAAGTAATGTTGCTAATGTTTTAGCGTCTGTTAAATCATTAATTGCTACGATTTCAACATTTTTTTCTTCAAATAATTTTCTGAATACTAAGCGCCCAATACGCCCAAAACCATTAATTGCAATTTTAGTCATTTTAAAACTTCTCCTCTTTCTAAATTCCTACGATAAATAGTCTGTAATATTCATACCATTACAAAAATGGTAATATTGCATACTTATATTGATTTTACAACCAGTCATTTTATTTTGCAAGTTATTTGACTGCTTATCTAAAATTATTATTATCTTTTTCAAAAACCGCTGTTAACGGCGACTTTCACCCAATAGTTCAAATTCTGTTGCTAAGCCCTTAATTCGATCAACAATTCGTAAGGTTTTAATCTTATTAATATTGGGATCCATATTTTCCCCTTTAATATTGGCATAAATTAACAGTAACTGATTAATTGAAAAATTGGAAGTAAAGAAAACTGGTTTTTGACGACTAATTCGGTCATTTAAAATCCGGAATAATAAATCATCACGAACTCAGGGTGAAACTGCTTCCCCCCCAATATCATCTAAAAATAAAACATCAGCTTTTAATAATGTTTGAACTAAAAAAGAATCATCGTTATTAACATTATTAAAAGAATCCTTAATTTTATTAATTAAATTAATAACTGAAATAAAAGCTACTTTAAAATCTTTTTCCGCTAATTTATTGGCAAAACTAATCATTAAATGTGTTTTTCCAACACCTGGATTACCATAAATGTATAATCCTTTTTTACGTTCACCTTTAACAAATTTAACCATTTCAGGAATAATTGGTTGGACATTATGAAAATTATAATCTTTACTAATATCTTTTAGACGTAATTTTAATAACTCCGGAGCAAAATCATAATACAAATAATTATTTTGGACACGATTGAGTTCTTTAAAGGCTAGCATATGATTACATTCAACGCGGGTTAACATTAAAGTACCATTAACAAAGTTGAAATAATATTTATAGCCCTTAAAACTTTGCTGGCATAATTCTAAATTTGGATTTTTATCACAAAAATGATAATTACTTAAATACTCAGCAAATAAATCTGCGTATTTTTGATAATTATCATCACCTTGAAATTTAATTGTTGCCAAATTTTCTAACAACTCAGGGTTGTGATTAATTTGTTCTAACAATGCCGTTTGTTCCATAAAACTCCTATTTTAATTCTTACTCTCTTTTATAAGCTTTCTAATTCATTAATTAAAGTTTTTAAATCAACTTTATTATCCCCTTTATTATTATCACTATTTTGGTATAATTGTTCAAAATCTTGAACGGTTAATTTTCCTTTTTCTCTTCCAACTTTTTTATAATAGTTAACATTAGCACTTTCTTTAATTACTGCTTGTTTTACCCGCCCTTTTTGGGTTTTATTATAAGCGTTACGTAAATGATACATTGCACTTTCGACATTACTAATTTGTAATTGATTAAAAGTATTAGCAATTTTTTCACAATATTTACGCTCGATTCGACAATTATTTTTAAATCAAACATATTCAATTAAGCAATTAACAATCCCTGGTTGTAAATGATATTGAATAATTAAATCACGAATTAAATCAATTTCTAATGGTGTTGGTTTAACATTATCCCTCAATAATGTTAAGTACTCAATTGGATCAATTGAAGTCATTTCACTAATTTTAACTTCCATCATATTAGATGGTGCAATAGTATTATCGATTGTTACAACTAAATTCAATTGCTCTCCTTCTAAATGTTTTTTTAACACAATTTTTTGATAAGCATCTGATAATAAATTAGTAAATTTATCATAATTAAAAATTCGTTGGTTTAATTGGACTTCAATACTTTTATAAATATAGTTAGCAATATCTTTTGTTAAAATCCCATAGTAATTTGCCAATTGAATAATTTTTTCACGGTAAGGTAAATAAAGTTTATTATTAGCATTTTTCCCTAATAAATATTTATCAATATAAAGAAAATCTAAGGTCACATTTAAATTATTTGCAATAGGATTTGGATTTGATGGAGCGGCTAAGAATTTATTTTTTAACCGTTTAAACTTATCTTCCCCAATTTTATTAATTAAAAAATCAGATAAAACAGCATTTTCAAAGAAAGCTGAGGCAGACACTGGTAATTGTGGTTTTAAAATAATACTTCTTTCTTTACTTCGTCTGCTAATTTTTAACAAACCAATTGTTGCTAATTTATCTTTTGCTGCTTCTAACTCTTGTTCACTTAACTGTAAAATTGTTAAAAAATCATCAATTTCATATTTTGTATTGAACTCCAATTTGATGCCGTTAGCTGAAAATAGCAAATACAAAGATAAAGCTCTGTGGCCAATAATTGGTTGATATAAATATAATAATATTAAACGGTCATCATTACTTAAATTATAATCATATTTAATTAAATATTTTACTTCCTGCTCCATTGCCTTAGTTCTCCTCAAATAATTCTTTTGCTGTTTTTACTACGTCCATCCCTAATCTTCCTAATATTACAAGTAAACAACTTTATAGTAAATAAAAAAAGAATAAATCAGATTATTCTTTTAGTTATCCACAAAATAATTTTATTTTTTGCCATTAATAGCAAGAATTTTAATAGTTTTCCACATATAAACAACTTTTTTTAATTTACTATTGGGTATTTATTGTCTCTTGTTCGCTTAAAATAAAGTTCACCATGCTTTGTACACCATAATAACATATTATTTTTAGCTGTAATTAATTTATAAAGTAAACTAAAAGTTCCTAATGCTAAGGGAATATAAATTAGCATTTCAATTGGAAACTTAATTAATTTAACAATAAAAGCACTCCCCACAACAACACTATTTCAACCAATTGAATATAATCATAAGGTATTTAGTCCAAAAGAAATGACCATAAAGGTTAAAGTATAGAAAATAATCGCATTTAAATACCATAGTTTTTTGGCTTGGAATAGAAAAGCCAAGCTACCAACAAAACCATATAATACTAAATTTAAGGTAAATCCTCCATGATAACTTCCCGCAATATTAATCATGCTCCCTAGTAAATCAGTGGCAATACCACTTAAAACCCCTAAAAAAGGGCCAAATAGCATTCCAACAACAAAAATTAAAAAATTCCCCAAGGCTAAACGAATCCCCCCAAACCCAAAAAATGGCACACTATAACTAATTAAATTAGTTAATAAAACGGAGAGGGCAACTAAAAAACTTGTTAGGGTAATTGCTAAAATACTAATTTGCTTAATATTTTTATAGTCCATCCAAACAGCAAGGCCCATTAACAGGGCAATTCCTAATCATGCCCCAATATTTGTTAATAAATATAACATTTTGTTTACATCCTTTCTACATAAAATTTATAAACTAAGGGAATAAAATATAATGATCCACAAACTAAAATATTTTTATTTTTATTTTGCTTTAAAAATTGTTCTCATTTTTTAACTTTATTGTTAAAAACAACATCATCTATTTCTCAAGCCAAGGGATTTTTAAAATTAGTAATATATAATTTTGAACCAAAATGTTCTTTTAAAATTGCTAAAGCGCTCTGAAAATCTTTCTTTTTCGAAGCAGCAT
Organism: Spiroplasma syrphidicola EA-1; assembly: GCF_000400955.1. Classification (NCBI taxonomy): domain Bacteria; kingdom Bacillati; phylum Mycoplasmatota; class Mollicutes; order Entomoplasmatales; family Spiroplasmataceae; genus Spiroplasma; species Spiroplasma syrphidicola. The sequence goes on along the minus strand of NC_021284.1, from coordinate 182,788 downwards.
ATAAAACAACGGTATTTTCTTTATCAAGATGTTCAAGTTCTTCAAACGCTTGAATACACGCTTCAATCCCCTCGACATTATGGGCCCCATCAATAATAAAATAAGGGCTTTTACTTAGAATTGTAAAGCGTCCTAATAATGGTGGGGTTTTAAAAAGATCATAATTAATTGGTAAATTATTATTTTTTAAAAAGGCAATAACTAATCCAACATTAAATTCTTGAAAATAGTTAATAGCATGTTGATATTTTTCGGCAACAGTAATTTTATCACCTGGAACAATTTCTTGAATTGTAGGTAAATATTTTTGACAACTATTGCTAAGATAAACTGGGCATTCTCCCCGTCATATCTTAATTTTTGATAAAGCAATTTCTTCAACAGTTGGTCCTAAGATTTCAGTATGGTCTAAGCTAACAGAAGTTAAGAGAACTCCTCATTGATTTGCAAAAACATTAGTGGCATCTAATTCCCCTCCAATTCCAGCTTCAATTACTGCCACTTCTACTTTTTCGATGATAAAGTAGCGAATCGTCATTAACACTCAAATTTCAAAGAAAGTTAATTGATATTCTTTTGCTTCCCCTTGCACTGCTTTTCATAATTTTTTTAAATTACGATCAGAAATAAAATCATTATTAATTTTAATTCGTTCATTATGCTTTAAAAAAGCTGGCGAAGTTAATAGCCCCACTTTCGGAAAACTGTTCATTAATTGTTTTTGCAAATAGTTAGAAACTGACCCCTTGCCATTTGTTCCAATCACATTAATTACCTTAATTTTATTTTGGGCATTATCATATTTTTCTGCCAATAATTTTTTTAAATTATAAGTTTTACTAAATAAATTACTTTTAAATATTTTTTTCTTAACGTCCATTATTTTTCCTTTATTTGTTTAAAATTAGTTTTAAATACTGACCAGTAAAACTAATATCACTTTTGTTAACAATTTGCTCTGGCGTTCCGGTTGCAACAACAGTTCCCCCGCCGTTACCACCTTCTGGTCCTAAATCGATAATATGGTCTGCTACTTTAATAACATCTAAATTATGTTCAATTACTAAAACGCTATCCCCATTATCAACAATCCGATTTAACACGACTAATAATCGTTTTACATCATCAACGTGTAAACCAGTTGTTGGTTCGTCTAATAAGAATAATGTTTTTCCTGTTGTTCGTTTTAATAAAAAGGTTGATAATTTTACCCGTTGGGCTTCTCCCCCTGATAATTCAGTTGCTGATTGTCCTAATTTAATATAGCCCAAGCCAACTTCTTGCATTGTTAATAATTTTTGATAAATTTTTGGTTGTTTTTCAAAAAATAGGGCTGCTTGATCAACTGTCATTTCTAAAACATCATAAATATTTTTTTCTTTAAATTTAACCATTAATGTTTCATCATTATAACGTTTCCCATCACAAACCTCACAATTAACAAAAACTGTTGGTAAGAAGTGCATTGAGATCTTAATAATTCCATCGCCTTGACAGTTTTCACATCTTCCCCCAGGAACATTAAATGAGAAACGCCCTTTTAAATAACCTCGGGCCTTTGCTTCATTTGTTCCCGCAAATAAATCCCGGATGTCATCAAAAACCGAAGTATATGTTGCTGGGTTACTACGTGGTGTTTTACCAATCGGGTCTTGGGAAATATTAATAACTTTATCAATATTATCAATTCCAACTATCTTATCATACGCTCCCGGTCGTTCTGTTGCTAATCCTAAATTCTTCTTAATTCCTTTTCAGATTATTTCATGCATTAATGTTGATTTTCCACTTCCTGATACACCAGTTAAACAAACCAATTTGTTTAATGGAATTGTTACATTAATATTTTTAAGATTATTTTCACGCGCCCCTTTAACTTCTAATGTTAAGCCATTACCCCCACGGTGTGTTTTTGGAACGACAATCTCCAACTCTCCAGTTAAATATTTTCCGGTGATCGAATTAGGATTTTGCATAATATCTTCTAGTTGCCCATAAGCGACAACTTCCCCACCATTAATACCAGCACGTGGACCAATATCAATAATATAATCACTTGCCCGAATTGTATCTTCATCATGTTCAACAACAATTAAAGTATTACCTAAATCTCGTAAGCTTTTTAGTGTTTCAATTAGTTTGTCATTATCACGCTGGTGTAAACCAATTGATGGTTCATCTAAGACATATAAAACTCCTGTTAATTGACTCCCAATTTGGGTTGCCAAACGAATCCGTTGGGCTTCTCCCCCTGATAAAGTGGCAGCACTACGAGCGAGTGTTAAATATCCTAAACCAACGCGCGATAAAAAATCAAGGCGATTAACCAATTCATTAACGATTAACTTAGCAATTTCTTGTTGATATTCGGTTAAGCGTAAATTTAAAACTTGTGATAATTCTTCTTCCACAGATAAGTTAGTAAAATCAGAAATACTTAAATCATTAATCTTAACAGCTAACGGAATTTCATTTAATCGTTGGCCATGACAAGTTGTACATTTTCGGTCTGACATAAACTGTTTATAATATTCGCGTGCTGATTCACTTGTTGTTTCAGTGTAGCGTCGTTCAATTAACTGACCAATTCCTTCAATATAATCATAACCTCGCATAATGTTACCACTTGCCGTTTTAAAATTATAATCAACTGTTTCATCACTTCCCCGTAGTAAATAATTTAACTGCGTTTTTGTTAAATCACTAATTGGTAAATCCAAGGGGATATGATAATGATTAGCTAAGACAGTAAATTTCTGTCATTCAATATTAGTAGTATTAATAATATTTTTTAAATAAACTATTCCCCCTTGTAAAACACTCAGGTTTGGATTAGGAATTAACAGTTCTTCATCAACTTCTAATTTAATTCCTAATCCCTTACAATCAGGACAAGCCCCATTTGGCGAGTTAAATGAAAATAGCCGTGGTTCTAATTCCGGGATAACAAAACCACAAATACTACATGCATAGTTTGTTGAGAACAACGCCTCTTTGTCTTGTTCTTGAAAAGCAATTTTGACTAAACCATTACCATATTTTAAAGCAATTTCAATCGCGTCATGAATCCGACTGATAATTTCTTCATTATTATGAAAAATAATTCGATCAATAACAATATCAATATTTTGGCGCTTATTTTTATCTAATTCAATATCTTCATCTAAATTACGTAATTCACCATTGATGTTTACACGAATAAAACTTTCTTGACGTAACTTTAAAAATAACTCTTTAAAACTACCTTTTTTATCACGAATAACCGGTGATAAAATCATAAATTTTTCATCTTCTTTTAGTTGCTGTTTTAAATTATTAATAATTTCTTTAATTGAAACTGATTTAATTACCCCATGACCGTTGATACAATAAGGGACTCCTACTCGGGCATATAATAAACGTAAATAATCATAAATTTCTGTTACTGTTCCAACTGTACTTCGGGGATTATTACTTGTAGTTTTTTGATCAATTGAAATTGCCGGTGATAATCCTTCAATCGCATCAACATCAGGTTTTTCATTGCCCCCTAAAAATTGACGAGCGTAACTAGAAAGACTTTCAATATAACGGCGACGACCTTCAGCATAAATTGTATTAAAAGCTAGTGATGATTTACCACTACCTGATAATCCAGTAAAAACTACTAATTTATCCTTTGGAATTTCAACATTAATATTTTTAAGATTATTTTCCCGGGCACCTTTAACAATAATTCAATCCTTTGCCATTTTTAACTCCTCATTTTTCTAGTTTTGCCTAACTATTATTATTGTATCTTTAATTTTATCTTATATTAAAAAAAAGTCTAATACAAATTGATTAGACTTACATTAAATTAGTTTAGTTCAACAAAAAATTCGCTTACTTTTGTATCAACATAATGGTTGTATTCTTTTACTAGATCTTCGCAACCTTCTAGGAAGAACAGAATTTTCATAATTTTTGTCTTTAATTCTGCTAATTCTTCATCTGAACTAAAACTTTCAATAAAATAAATTTCTACTAACTGCTCAGCAATTTCTTCATCTGCTACTGCTTGTTCATAATAATTGTTGTAATTTGCTTCATTAATAACTTCACCTAAGAAATCCCTGAAAATTACATCATCATTAATTTTTTCTTTAATTTGTAATAGCAATTCTTTTAATTCTGGTTTCATATGACCCTCCTACTTTATTGCACTATAGATACATTTTACTATAAAAATCGCAATCTACCTAAAAATTTGATTATAATTTGTTAAATACTCTTCCCGAGCTTTTTCGATCACAGTTAATAACTGCATTAAACTCTCAAACTTTAAATTATAAGGTTTTTTATCAGTAACAGTTATTTTTAATAATTGAATCGCAATTATCTGTAATCGAACAGCTAATTCTTGATTATCTAAACATTCAAAAACGGTAAAGTAAGCTTTTTGTAAATTTGAATTAGCTACTTTCGCAATAAACTCATCGCCACTTAACTTTGTTCGATATTTTGTTGCTAAATACTGTAATCGTTCATATTCTTCATCAAAAAAATTATGTTCAATATAGAAGTCAATTTCTTCTTCATATTCATCTTGATTACGTTTTTCACGAAAATTAAACTTCTTTCGTTGATGACCAGTAGTATAGCCTTTCCCGAGTAAATTACCAAAGTTTGTCGTTAAATCGACGTTTTCTTCTAACTTTGCTTTTAAGACAAATAAAAATCTTAAAGCATAGCTAGCAAAAATCATATTTTGTTTATCATCAAAATCATATTGTTTAATAATTTCAAGACAACTTAAAATATGTTCTTGGAAACTTTGTGAAGCATACTTATTATAAAGATGGTTTAATTCTTGGACTAATTCTGTTTTAATTTCCACTATTAACTCTCCAATCTTCTACTCTAATTTTATCTTTTTTTTATTTTATTGTCATTAAAATAAACATTTTTTGTCGCTAAAAAGTTTTCTTTCTCTGAACGAGTTAATTGCTTAAACTGATACTCACGCTGCATCGCTAATGATTTTGTTGGATAACTTTCTGAATAAATTAGTTGCAGTGGTTGACGCGTTTTGATTCTTGTATATTTTGCCCCTTGACCATTGCTATGGGCTAAAAACCGTTTTTCTAAATCAACGGTATAGCCAGCGTACAATGTATTATCGGCACAGTGTAAAACATAAAAATAAAATTTTTCTGCCATATTTAAATTAATTTTTCAAAATCTAAAACACGATCAGCTCAATTTGTACTGAAATTAATATCATGGGTTGTAATTAAAACAGTCCCTGGAAAAGCTTTAATTGCTTCTAATAACGCTTCTTTTGCTAAAACATCAATGTGGTTTGTTGGTTCATCTAGAATCAAGAGACTACATGGTTGTAATGATAATGCCGCCAAGCGAACTTTTGTTTGTTCACCACCTGATAACTGTTCCATTTTATTCTGCATTAAAGTATTTTTTACCCCAAAATTAGCAATTGTACTACGAACTTTACCCTCTTCCATATCAGGATAAATATTTTTAAGATATTCAATTGGGGTAAAGTCATTAACATTATCGATTTGATGAAAATAGGCAATTGAAACATTATTACCAAGCTCAAACTCCCCTGACAAAGGAGGAATAACACCAGCAATTGTATTTAAAAAAGTTGTTTTTCCAATTCCGTTATATCCCCGGACAATACATTTTTCCCCATCACGAATTTTAAATGTTAAAGGATCAATTAAAGGAAAACTATAACCAATTGCTAAATTGTTTGCACTAATAATTACTGTACTTGAAGGTTTTTTATATTTGAAACTAAATTTTGGTTTAGCCAAGGTTTGCTGTTTATCAAGCACCTCAATTTTTTCTAATTGTTTTTGTCGGGATTGGGCACTTTTTGCTGTTGATGCACGAGCCGCATTTTTTGCAACATAAGTTTCTAATTTTTTAATTAACTTTGTTTGGGCTTGTTGGCTTTTAGCATACTGGTCCTGTTTTAATTCACTTAATTCTAAATACTTATTATAATCCCCAACATAACGATTAATCTCTAAATTTTCAACAGCATAAATTATGCGGGCTGTTTTATTAATAAAATCAATATCATGTGATACTAATAAGTAGGCATTTTCATAATTTTGTAAAAACTTGGCTAGTCATTCAACTTGTTCAATATCTAAAAAGTTTGTTGGTTCATCTAATAATAGAAAATCATTTTTTGACAACAATAGTTTTGCTAAAATTATTTTACCGCGTTGGCCACCCGATAAGGTTGCTAATTTACGTTCTAAATGTTCAGGATCAATTCCTAACCCGTCAACTAAACTACGAATTTTTTTATCAATAATATCAAAATCATTTTGGTCTAAAAATTCTTGTAGTTTTAATGCTCTGACCAATAAATCTTCATCATATTCAACACTCATTTGCTCATATAAATCATGAATCTTTTTTTCAATATCAAATAAATCTTGATATGTTAATTTTAAAAATTGATCAACTGTTAAATTTCCATCAATTTCTTGATGCTGATCTAAATAACCAATTTTTGCTTTGGGATGAATTTCAATTTCCCCTTGATCGGGATTAATTTTTCCAGCAATGATATTTAACAATGTTGTTTTTCCAGCCCCATTCGCTCCAACTAGGGCAATATGCTCCCCTTTATTAATTTTAACTGCTGAATTTTTATATAATTGTTTCCCTCCATTTGCGTGACTTAAATTTTCTATATTAATTAAACTCATTATTCCTCCAATAATATTTTGCTAATAATTTTATACCATTATTAATTATACCGATTTTATTAAAAACTACCAATATATTATTTAATTCACTTTAAATAAAATATTGGTAGTTGCAAAATATATTAAGCAATGCATTTTATAAATAGGAAAAACTAAAAAACATCTGATAAAAAATTATTTTAATCACCATGTAACTGATAAAGCCGAGAGTCTGTTGCTGCTGCTAAAATGCTACCATTATCTAAAGTAAGCAAAGCAAAAATATTACCTTCAATTCTAATTTTATCTTTTACCTTATTGCGTATTTGCCCATCTAAATCTAGTTGGTAAACCTCTTCACTCCCTCCAACTAAAATAGTCATTTCATTAATTTGAGTAATTGAGTAAACCCTGTCTGAAAAATTTTGATCAATTGGTTGTATTATTTTCTCATTAATTCTACCATCAAAATTTAAACTATAGATTGACTCAGGCGTTAAAACAAAAATTGATTTATTTTTTAATTCAATAATTTGTAGAAGCTGCCCATCAAATTCTGTTCCTTCAACTTGATCTATTTTTTTAATTATTTCTCCTGTAGAATTTATTTCGTAGACACTCTTTGCAGTTATTGTTAAGATTCTATTATCGCTTAATTTAATAATACCGGCAACATCGCCATCAAATTCTAGCCCTTCTGGTTGATTAACTTTTTCCCTTATTGATCCATCAAAATTAAGTTTATAGATAGTTTTGCCATCTGCAGTTAAAATATTATCATCATCTATTTTAGCAATTGTATAAATATTACCTGAAATATCTGGTAATCTTATTATTTTTTTGATTTCCCCATTATTACTTAATTGATAAATTTCCCTAAAACCTCCCCCTAAAATTGTTTGACTGTCTACTCTTACGAGGCTAGTAAGAAAACCATTATTTAATACTTTATCTGATTTATTTTTAACTGTTCCTACATTTAAATTAAAAACACGATAATTTAAAATAAAACTAAGATTATCATTAATATAATATTCACTATCTTCTTTTACTTTAACAACAATTTCATTTTTTTCAAAAATAGAATTAATTATTTCAATCTCTTCTACAATTAAATTTGGATTTTTTCTTTTTGCTGCTTGTAAAATAGTTGGAGATTTTACATTTTTAATATCACCTAAATTATATTCAACTAAATCCTGACCGAGCATCTTTTTGCCAGTAGTACTAAAGTAAACAGTTAATTGATCATCATCAAGATAAATAATATTATTTTTTTTAGCTACTAAATCTGCTTTTAATATTTTTTCATCTTTATCAATATATTTTATATTTTGAACATTGACTCCTGATTTTATAAAATCTTTATTTTCTAATTTAACTTCCGACAAAATTGTATCTTCGCTTATATTATCTAAGTCTAAATAGAAATTTTGAATTTTAACATCTGTTTTTATTGTGATTTTTTTTGGACTAAATAAAACTTTAGCAAATGTATTATACTGATAAATTCGACTAGCTGATTTAACATAAATAAGCGCACTATTAGCTGTAATTTCTTTAACTAATAAATCTTTAATTTCTAATTTATTATTTTTTTTCTTTGCAGCTAATAAAATAGTTTGCTCTTTATTATCATCTAAAGATTCTAACTGATCATTAATTAAATGATCTTCTAATCTAATTTTGGATGAATCAAAAATTGGAGGTTCTAAATTTGAAATCCCTAAAAAATACCACCCTAAAAAACCACCAAGACTTCCTATTAATAAAATAAATATTAAACCAAAAATAATAAACAACTTGCGCATCTTGGTCATTTGAATCAAATGTTGACGGTTAATTCAACTAATTTGAGAATTTATTTTATTTAAATCTCCTTTATTAGTAACACCATGCGTTTTTGATGGCAACGATGGAATATTTATTAAATTACTATAATTACGGATTTTTTCAATTGTATCTTGTGATAAAATAATTGTATTATCTATCAAACTAATCTTGGGTGAGCCATCACCATTATATAAAGAGTCTTTTCAAAAAAAAGCATATGAATCATTTTTACAAAAAATAAAAGCTAATGGAATAACACCATTGTCCTCATTAATATTTCGACTTTTATCAACACGACAAAAAAATACTTCTAATTCAGCCAAAGTTTTAGTTGAATTCTTCCTAGCCAAATTAATAATTTTTTTAAACTTTTGTTGGCAATTACTACACATACCAGAATAAAAATTTTGAGCTTTATTTTCCATATTTAATTTTCCTCCAAAACAATACTAGTATAAAATACTAGTTAATTTTATCGAAAAAAATGTCGCAAGTCAATTAACTTAATTATTCCCAAAATTAATTTAGTTATTACAATAAAAAAATAGTAAGAATTAAAGATAATTCTTACTATTAAGCATAACTATAAATTAATTTTAACTTATTGAGCTCAAACCCCAACAATAATAGTTGGAATTGGTTGAATTAATTGAATTTCAACCCCATTGCCTTGATCATATGAGGGAATATCTCAAATATATCATTGGGCAATTAAAATTGCAGCTATAATCCCAGCAAATGGAATTCCTAACTCACTCAAAATGGCTCCAACAGCGCCAACGCCAGCGCCTAAGGCGTTTTGAATATAATTTAAAGTACTATGATTTAAAAACAAATTTGAATAAGCAAAATAATATTTAAAATCATTTTTCCCATCTTTTAAATTATTATTTGTTTTAGCAATTGGTTTTTCAGTTTGATAAAAACTTTTTGCACTAATTTCGTGCACCAATTGGTTAATTTCATCTTGATGTTGTTCAACAATTTTATTTTGGTTAACTTCGGTTGTTTTATTAACAACAACTGCTGAAATTGTTGTTGCTGTCAAAAGTCCCGTACTTAAATAAACTAGTAATTTTTTCATAATATATCCTTCTTTCTGTTGCTTGATAATATTTAAAAAATTAATTTAGTTTCATTCATGGGACCTGACACCTTCTTTTTACTCTTTTTAGAAAAAAATGCAAGGGCTTTTAAAAAATAAAAATAGAATTTAACAATTCTATTTTTTACCTCATTTTAATTATTTTACTAATCCTAAAAATGATGTTGGGTCTAAACTAGCTCCCCCAACTAAAGCTCCATCAATATCTGGTTGGGCTAATAATTCCTTAATATTTTCTGGTTTAACACTACCTCCATATTGGATTCTAATTGTGTTAGCCACAACTTCATCATAAATATTAGCAATTTCTTGACGAATAATTGCACAAACATCTTGGGCGATTTGCGCTGTCGCAGTTTTTCCAGTTCCGATTGCTCAAATTGGTTCATATGCAATTATAACTGTTTTTGCATCTTCCAAATTAACACCTTTAAAAGCTTTTTGAATTTGTGTTTTAACAACCATTGCTGTTTCATTATTTTCATATTGTCCTAAACTTTCTCCACAGCATAAAATTGGTGTTAATCCTTTTGCTAATAATTTCAACATTTTCTTGTTAACTGTTTCATCTGTTTCATTGAACATTTCACGACGTTCTGAGTGACCGATTACAACATGAGTAATTCCCAAATCTTGTAACATATCTACTGAGATTTCTCCTGTAAAAGCTCCTTGGTCTTCAAAATGACAGTTTTGAGCTGCAATAATTAAATTTTTTGCATGTTGTTTTGCTAATCCTAAATTAACAAAAGGGACAGCCACCCCAGCTTCAACTTCTAATTGTTGACATGCTCCATCAACAGCATTTAAGAAACTTACTGTTTCATCACTAGTTTTAAACATTTTTCAATTTCCAATAATAATTGGTTTACGCATCATTAAATCCTCCATTTTCTTTACCTTATTATTATACACATCTTCACACAAAAACTTAATTAGTATTGAAAGATTAAATTAATAGAATGTTAATAAATTATCTTATATTAAAAAACACATGAAATTTTTTCATGTGTTTTTTAATAATTAAATTTTTATAGACCTACTATAAAACCACTACCTGTATTAATTGTGTGATTTGCTGTTGAAAATGATGCTCTAACATCAACCTGTATTCCGATAACTACTTGTAGATAGTAACTAGAATTTTCATAATAATATGTAAATCCTATTCATGCCATTGATTCACAAGTAGCTCAACCATCTGTTTGTTTTTGGTAGTTAAATTTATATGGGCGATAATTGCTAAGATCATCTGAATCTGTTAATTTTTTATTAAATAGATTACTTTTAAAATTACTTAGTGATAAATCACTCAATAAACCACCATTATTAGTATGTTGATCTCCACCCCAATGAAGGCTATCACTTGAACTTGATGATCAACTAAAAGATTGCACTTTTGTTGGATTAAAATCTACTTTAAATGTTCAATAATAATCATTATGTTCATAGCCAGACGCTGATTTAGAAGCACTAATAGTATCTTCTAAAGGAACATTATATTGACTTTTTACAGAATCTTTAATGATACTATTTGCAGCAAGTGGCGATGCTGCGGTAATTCCTAGAACCGAAGTTCCAATTAACGATAGTAAATTTTTCATATAAAATTACCTTTCCTTCTAACCCGCCCAAAACCCTACCTAATTATTAATAAATAATTGATAGTTATTAAAAAATAAGATTTTTTTAATTAACATAAGTTTTAAAATGAAAAATGAAAAAATAATAACAATAACTTAAAATTACTTTTAGCTTGTCATTAGTTTTTCATTGTTTTTCTATTTTATTATTTTATAAATTGTTATACATTTGATATCTGCAATTATTATAATCCAAATTATTAAAAAAGTTAAAATTTTTTTTAGAATGTTATAATTAGTTTTAGAGGTGAAACAATGTTTTTAACAGCTTTTCAAATGAAATACCAGACTAAATCAGTCAAAAAATTACCAAAAATAGTGAACTCTAATAAATGGCTAATTGTTGATATTCGGCCAAAAGAAGAATGAACCGAAAGTCATATTATTAATAGTATTAGCGTTCCTCATCATTTATTTAAACTAATCTATTATAAAAAAATCGATAAAAGTAAAAAGATTTTATTTGTTTCAAGCGCTGGGCATTCTCACCTAGATCTTTACAAATTACTACGTAAACATAATTTCAAAGTTTATATTTTAAATGGGGGATGAAAAAAAATTCATCAAACAGCTAACTTTGATGAATTTTTAACTTATAATCCGATTGATTAATTATGAATTAGCATTAATTGTTGCTAATTTTTTTTCTGGCCCATTAAAAATAACTTTATTTTGGGGTGGTAACATTCCTTTTTTTAATAATAACTCATTTATTCCTCATAACCCAAAGCTAGTTCCTAATACAATAAAAATACTAATCATTGTTTCAAAGTTTTCTTTAAAGGCAAAGAACATATAAGCAATATATGCTAATGATAAACTTAAGATCGCAATACTAAAGACAGCATAATATCATAATCCTTTAATTTTATTAACTTCAACTTTTCCTGTTTTACGATTAACACAAACAGCAACAATTAACATTAAATATAATACAAAAACTGTTAGCGATGTTGCATTTGAGAATGTATCAACAATAGCTAAAGCATCATGTTTAACTGGTAAACTAATCGCCATCATAATTGCCCCAACGGTTACTGTAACAGCAATTTGGACTGCTCCAATTACTCACATTTTTAGTTCTTTTTTTCCTAAGTAAATTAAGTTTTCTTCACGACTAGCTTGCATTGAAGCTGGTGCTACTAATGTCATTGCATGTAAACTCATTAGTGCTGTAATAACAATAAATCAATTTAAAATTTTACTTCCAATCCCCGTCCCAAGAACATTATTAAATAAACTGAAAACACTTCCATCGTTTGTTCCTAGAAATAACGAGATAACTTCTAACAAGTAAAAGATTGTAATAAAAACCATTGCTGCAAATAAAGCTTTTGGAACAACATTTTTATTGGAAACTTCTTTTTGTAAACTGGCTCCATAAATAAAACCATCAAAAGAAAATAAGACAGGTAATAATCCCATAAAGAAATTTCCAAATTTTATGTCTTTAAAAGTATCAAAAACATTACCATCAATTGGATGAATAAATCCAATAAATAAACTAACTAATAACGGAATAAATTTAATAAAAGTTCCGATTGTTTGGATTGCCTTCCCTGTTTTACGGAAAAAGATGTTTGACAAGGCAATTAAAATTAGAAAAATAAAGCCGACAATAACAGTAACAATATTTTTCGTCTCCTCACTGACATTTTGTAAATTAAGGGCTATAAACATGGCATTAACACTAAACATTGCAAAAAATGTTAGTAGTGTTGGAAAGTATAAAAATATATAAAAAATTGCATAATAACTGGCCACTTTCCGACCAATAAATAAATTAGCTCAACTAGCTAAGGTCCCATGACCTGATTTTGTATTTGCTGAAGATACCTCAATAAAAACCATAATCATTGCCATCCCCAAGATTCCCACTAAAATTCATAAAGCAATTGCTAAAAATGGATTTTGTGTGAAACCTAGAACATGACCTGGTTCATTATCATTTTTAAGATAAATTCCAATTCCGATTGTAATCCCAACAGCTGTTGAAAAAACTGATAAAAATTCAAATAATTTAATGTGTTTCTTGGGTTTACCCATCATTATTTCTCCTTATTCTTTTTTTCGTTAATTTTTAATACATATTGCGTATTATTATAACATAGTTTATTTTAAATTATTATAATATTTTGTCTTTATTTCCCGGAATAAGTGGTTAATTCCTGATTTTGAAATCTCGAGATTTTCTTTTTCAAATAATAAATTTGATAAATCTTGTAGTGACGAATCTGGATTTTCTAATCTTAACAACGCAACTTTCTGAGTATTATGACCTAGTAAATTAAAAAAATTGTGCTCAATTAAATAATTAATCATCGTAATTTGTTCTTCGGCGGCTTTAATGGCCTTTTGCTGATTTGAAATTTCAATATTATTCAAACGATTAATACTATTGGTAATGTCGCGAGAAATCCGTGTATTTTCAAACTCTAAAACATTATTAACGGCATCAATTAATTTTAAAAAGTCGGAAACTAAAATTGCTTTTTTAATATAGCAAACATATTTATCATTACGTTTAATAATCCGAAAAGAAAAATAAAATTTAGTTAATAGTCTTTTAAAGGCTAGAGCTGAAGCTTCTTCTAAAAATTGAACTTCTAAATGATAATTACTAGTTTCTGGGGAATTAACGCTCCCACAAGCAATAAAAATCCCGGCAATATAGGCCCGCACTTCCCGCTCTGATCAATCACTATTTGGGGCAATATTTTTTTGATTAGTTTCAAAATTGTAAATATTTAAATCTGTCAAAATTTTAACGGCATCTTTTTTAATTTTTAAAACAAATGTTTTTGTTTTCTTAAGTTTATTGGACTGAATAATAATAACTTCAATATCTGTTTGATATAAATTTTTTAAAAAACCATAAACCATCCGGATAATTGAATTACTAATCGAACTGACTTCAAAATTAAAATAATTATTATTTAATTTTAAATTCATATTATATTTAATAAAACCTGATAAAAAAGATTTTTGACTAGCTAAATCAAAGGATTTTTTACTAATTTCTTCTTTTACATTTAGCGCAAAACTCATTTTTTCCTCCTTTAATAGTCCTTTAACTATTAGTTTTATTAATTAACCTTTTTGTTTAAATTCACGAACTTCTTCCTCAACATCTTGTAATGGTTGTTCATTATTATCAACTAGCCGAACAACAACATTTGCTAATTTAATTACTACTTCGTGTGCAATTGCGATTTGCATATTTTCAAACAATTTTGCGGCTTCTTCAACATAAGCATGTAAAGGATTAGTTTGGGCATAACTACGTAGGTAAATCCCACTACGTAATTTACTTGCTTGATCAATATGTTTAGTTCAATAATTATCAAAAGCCATAATAATTGTATTGCGTTCAATTTGAATCATAACTTCACCGGGAACATCATTAATCCGCGCTAGATAAAAATCATACATTAAATTGCTTAAATGTTTTGCAACTTCATTACGATTCATTTTTTCTAAATCTTCTTTAACTAATGTTCCAGGGGCAATAACTTTACCATCAACCCCTTTAATTAATTCATCATAATTGATAAATCATTCACCATGTGATTCATTCCCAAACATCCGTGTTAAGTCATATGCAGCAGAATATTGCATTTTTTTAATAATTGGTTTTAATTCATTCACCGTTAAAATTTGATCACGACGTGAATACATTGCTTCACGGTGTTGTGCTAAAACATTATCATAATCTAAAATATGTTTTCGTTGATCAAAATTCATTCCTTCAACTTTTTTTTGGGCATTTGAAATTGCTCTTGTTAGCATTTTTGACTGAATAAAATCAGTTCCTAAACGACCAAAAATTCGACGCAATCTTTCGCCACCAAACCGTAACATTAGATCATCATCCATTGCAACATAGAAACGTGAAAACCCAGCATCTCCTTGTCTTCCTGAACGACCACGTAACTGATTATCAATCCGACGAGCTTCATTTCGCTCAACTCCAAAAACAGCTAGACCACCTAACTCTTGCACTCCAGATGCTAACTTAATATCAGTTCCCCGTCCAGCCATATTTGTTGCTAGGGTAATTGCTCCTTTTTCACCAGCTTTAGCAATAATGTCAGCCTCACGTTCATGGTTTTTCGCATTTAACATTTCAAATTTTAAATTAGCTTTTTGTAAATAATGAGAAACGATTTCTGATGATTCAACAGAAGTTGTCCCAATTAAAATTGGTTGCCCTTTTTCATGCAATTTAATAATTTCTTCTAACATTGCATTCATTTTAGCATCACGATTTGCAAACATATAATCTGGTTCATCTAACCGAACTAATGGGCGATTAGTTGGTACTTGGATAACACGCATATTATAAATTTTAACAAATTCTTCTTCTTCAGTTTTAGCAGTCCCTGTCATCCCACTTAGTTTATTATATAAACGGAAAAAGTTTTGATAGGTAATTGTCGCCATTGTAATTGTTTCTTGTTCAATTTCAACATTTTCTTTTGCTTGTAATGATTGTTGTAAACCATCACTATAAGCTCTTCCGGGCATTAATCGACCAGTAAATTGATCAACTAAAACAATTTCCCCATTTTGGACAACATATTCAACACCATTTTTAAAAACAAAATTAGCTTTTAAAGCATTTAAAACTAAGTGATATAATTCGGTATTTTGAATATCAAAAAGTGATTTAATCGAAAAAGTTTTTTCCGCTTTTTTAATTCCCGTTGGGGTTAGATAGACTTGTTTTGTTTCTAAATCAATTTCTAAATCTTCATCCCGGTTTAAAACTTTGGCAAAATTATCAGCAGCTAAATATTGTGGCGTACGATTTTGACGACCCCCCGAAATAATTAACGGCGTTCTTGACTCATCAATTAAAATTGAATCAGCCTCATCAATAATCGCATAATTTAAGCCACGTTGGACTTTATCTTCAAAGCGTTTAACCATATTATCACGTAAATAATCAAATCCCAATTCGGCATTTGTTGTATAAGTAACATCCATACTATAAGCTACACGTTTTTGTTCTTTACTTAAACTTCTTAAGTTTAACCCCACTGTTAAACCTAAAAAATTAAGAACTTCGCCGTTAATTTCTGAGTCCCGTTTTGATAAATATTCATTAACTGTAATAACGTGAACCCCTCTACCATCAAGGGCATTTAAATAGGTTGGCATTAAAGCTGTTAGGGTTTTTCCTTCCCCGGTTTTCATTTCTGCCACATCCCCTTGGTGTAAAACAATTCCCCCAATTAATTGGACACGATAAGCATGTAAGTTTAATAAGCGGCGTGCTGCTTCACGAGCTACGGCAAAAGCATCAACTAATAAATCGTCTAATGTTTCCCCATTCTTTAGGCGGTCTTTAAACTCGGTTGTTTTTGCTTTTAACTGTTCATCTGTTAAGCCTTGCATTACTGTTTCTAATTCAAAAATTTTATCAACAGTTTTATTATGTTTTCTAATTATTTTTTTATCGCTTGCTCCCATTTATACTTCTCCTTAAATTTTTAGCTTATATTTATTAAAATTGGTGTTAATTCAACCATTTTTATTCTATCATAAAATCAGTAAAATCTAGTGTGGGAAAAGAGAATAAAATAAAACTACACTGGTAAATTAGTGTAGTTTTATTGTTTTATTTATCTTGAACAGCAGCAATTCCTGGTAAGACTTTTCCTTCCATATATTCTAAACTAGCTCCTCCACCAGTTGAAATATAAGTAAATTTATCTTTATAGCCTAATTGAATTGCAGCAGCAGCAGAGTCTCCTCCACCAATTAAAGTAAAGGCATCAGTTAGATTAGCAATTGCCGCACAAACTGCTTTTGTTCCTTTATTATAGTTTTCAAATTCAAAAACTCCCATTGGTCCATTTCAAACCACTGTTTTTGCATCTTGCAATTCTTTTGTAAATAATTCAACAGTTTTTGGCCCAATGTCTAATCCCATGTAACCATCATCAATGTTGGCATCAGGAGTAATTTTTCCTTCCACATCAGCAAATTCTGGTGCTTCAATATTATCAATTGGTAAAATAATTTTATCTTTCCCTTTTGCTAAAAAGTTTTTTGCAACTTCAATTTTGTCATTTTCTAATAATGATTTTCCAACTTTATCACCTTTGGCAACAGCAAAAGTATATGCCATTCCTCCACCAATTAAAATTTTATCAGCTTTATTTAATAAGTTTTCAATAACATCAATTTTATCTGAAACTTTTGCTCCCCCAAGGATAGCAACAAATGGTTTTGCTGGTTGATCAACTCCTTGTGATAACATTTTTACTTCTTTTTCAACTAAAAATCCTAAACATGATTCGGCAATGTTTGAAGCAATTCCAACGTTTGAAGCATGCGCACGGTGGGCAGTTCCAAAGGCATCATTAACAAAAACATCCCCTAGACTTGCTCAATATTTTCCTAATTCTGGATTATTTTTACTTTCTCTTTTTGCTGCTGCTTGCCCTTTATCATCTAAGCAAATTTGACCATTGCCATCAATAATATCAGCAAAACGAGTATTTTGGAATAAAATAACTTCTCCATTTGCCATACTATTAATTGCTTCTTCTAATTCTGACCCTTCAAATGTTGGGACAAATTTTACTGTTTTATTTAATTTTTGTGCTAACACATCAGCAACTGGTTGCATATCTAATTTTTTTAAATCTTCTTCAACTTTTACTTTCCCTAAGTGTGAAAATAAAATCACTTTTGCTCCGTTTTCAATTAAGTATTGAATTGTTGGTAAAGCGGCAGTAATTCGATTATCATTTGTTACTGTTCCATTTTTCATTGGAACGTTAAAATCAACACGAACTAAAACTTTTTTCCCACTAACACTAACATCTTTTAATTCTTTTTTTGCCATAAAAAATTCCTCTTTCTCTCTTCTTTTAATTTTTCTCTTTTATTTTAACACTAATTATTTAATTTCCTTATAAATTATCAAGATATTCAACCGCAAACTGTCCTGCCTTTGAACCATCACTAACTGCTGTTGCAATTTGGCGTAGTGTTGTATTTGTCACATCCCCTGCTGCGAATAAACCTGGGACTTTTGTTGCCCCTTTGCTATCAACAATAACATAATTATTTTCATCCAAAACATCCATTTTTTCTAAAAATTGGGTAATTGGGATTGAACCAATATAGGGGAATACGCCACTAACTGCTAATTCTTTAACAGCATTTGTTTTAACATTTTTAACAACCAAACCAGTTACTTTTTTACTTTCGGCCCCTTTAATTTCGGTTGATACTGTATCAACGACAAACTCAATTTTAGGATTATTTTTAGCTTTTTCAACAACATTTTTATCAGCGCGGAATTGATCACGGCGGTGAATCAAGTAAACTTTATTAGCAAACTTTGTTAAATACATTGCTTCTTCTAAAGCCGCATATCCACCACCCACAACAGCAACATCTTTGTCTCTAAATAAGGCTCCATCACAAACCGCGCAATATGAAACTCCCATCCCATATAAATCTAATTCCCCAGGAATTCCAATTTTTCGTTCAACTGTTCCTGTTGCAACAATAACGGCACGAGCATAATAACTTTTTTCTGATAATGTTACTAATTCAAATAAATTAGTTGCGGGGTCTTTTTTCACTTCTGTAATTTTTTCGCCAACATAAGGAATTTGTAATTTTTGTGTTTGTTCAAACATTTTATAAGCCAAATCTGGTCCTAAAATTGAATCAAACCCAGGATAATTTTCAATCTCACTTGTCTTAGTTACTTTTCCACCGGGAGCCCCTTTTTCAATCATTGCAATTTTGGCCATTGCCCGGGCAGCATAAATTGCTGCAGTCATACCAGCTGGTCCAGCCCCAATAATTAAAATATCATAAATTTCATTAGTATTGTTTTTCATATAATCATCCACCTTTTCTTCATTTTTTAACCGAAATAAATTGGGCAAAAAGCACTAACACTGCCCCTATTAAAATCATTAAACTAATAATAACATAATCTAATACCCGCGCATTTTTAATAAATAAATCTTGATCTGTTCGCTGTAATTCTAAAATCAGACGAATAATATTATAACCAAAAATATACAATCCTGCTTGGACCCCACTACGTAAAATAATTAAATTATGGGGATTTTGAATTTTTTCTAATTTCTCGCGATTTGATCTAAAAGTTTGTTTAATTCTCGCACCCAAATATTTTAACCGAATTTTAAATCGTTCTCAACGGGGTACCTTATAAATGTTTTTAAAATAAATTTTCTTTAAATTTTCTTGCTGTGATAAATTCCGTACCGTTTGTTGGTCAGGATGGACATCATAATACCATTTATCTCAAACCCCTTTGTACGATAATGTCGCAAAATCTGGCTCCCGTTTTTTAAATTGTCAGTAGTAACTATAGCGAAATATTGCCGGAACTAAAAAGACAATTACAGCTCATAACATCACATTAGCAAATGATTCATATAAGAAAATTGGTTGAAAATATTGAATTTTATTTCAAAAATCAGGATTAGTTGGATCAAATGGAATATGCCCTCCTGCTGTTATTACATTTGTTTGTGGATCAATAATTCCATTTGGATCTATATATCACTTAAATAAATTATCCCGAATAAAGCTTGGTAACCACATTAAGGCACTACGATCAACTGGAGCTCCCAATAATTCGTGGTTAAAAAAGTTCCCCCAACGCCCTAATGCTTGGGCTATTAAAATATTAGGAATAATTAAGTCAGCATAAACTCAAATTGAGATATTATTTTTTCGAGCCTCATAGCCAAATCATCCTCAACCAGCAATTAATCCGAATAATAACCCCCCATGAATACTCATTCCCGGTAGTCAAAACATAAATAACTGATAAAACTGGACAGGGTGAATAATATCTAATTTCCCAAAAATACTGGCCCCAATTAAAGCAAATGGAGTTAGTAAAAAAATCGCAATATAAAGGCCTTGTGTTGGAATATGACGCTTTTTAAAACGAAATCATGAAATTAAAATCGTAATTAAAAAACCACAAAAAATAAAAAGTCAGTATGGTCGAAACCACCCTCAATACATATCCTGAGCTACTCAAGTTGATAAATTCACTTAAAAATCTCCTCTATTCTTCTGAATATTTTTTAAACTGTTGTTCTAATAGTTTTAGGGATGAAAAACCAGCTTCTTCTAATTTTAGTTTTGAAACAGCAGTTTCCACTAACTCACTAACACTACGCCCATAAGTAACTGGAATTTTAATAATTGGTACTTTTGTTTCAAGAATTGTTGTATAGTTATACTTTGCCCCTAAACGATCAATTGTTTTATATTCTTCATTATCTAATAAAATTAATTCAATTACCAAATCAACGGTTGTTTCTTCTAATAAGATTTGTAAACCATAGATTTTACTTAAATCTAAAATTCCTAATCCTCTTACTTCAATTAGGTTTTTTAGAATTTCATGGGAACGGCCAAAAAGTTTATTATTACGTTGTTGGATAACAATGCGATCATCACCAACAAACAAGTGGTTTTTTTTCACCAATTCTAAGGTAATTTCTGATTTCCCAATTCCGGATTTCCCAATTAGTAATACCCCTTTTCCAAAGATATTAATTAATGAGCCATGTTCTTCATATGTTGGTGAAAAATATTCATCAAAATATTCTAACAAAGTTTGGTATAACCGACTTGTTGTAATCCCGGTTGCTCTTGCTACTGGACACTGATGTGTTCTAGCAATTTCTAGTAACAGTGGATCAGTAAACTTTTCTGTTAAAATTACCAACGGAATATTTTCATTTAAAATAAACTCATAACGCGCACGGCGGATTTCTTCACTTAAAGTTTGAACATACATTTGTTCTTTGTTTGATAACAAAATTACCCGGCGATTTAAATTATCTTTTTCCGGGTCAAAACCAGCTAATTCTAGTCCTGGGCGATTTATCCCATATACTTTAATTTCCCGGCTTAAATTATCAGCTCCTACCAATAATTCATATTTAAACTTATCTATAATATCTTGCACTGTAAACTTTGCCATTTTTCCACCTATTCTGCCCTTTTGTTTCTACTTATATGTTCTCATTATTCCGCTTCAATTTCAAGAATGATATCTCTTAATTCTGCCGCCTTCTCAAAATCTAATTTTTCACTAGCTTCATACATTTGTTTGCGTAAATCCTGTAATAATCCTTCTTTTGCTGTTTTATATTCTTTTGAGTTTTTATTTTTAATTTTATGTAATTTTTGATCTTGCATCCGAATGTTAGTATAATCACGAATTGCTTTAATAATCGTTTGGGGAATAATATCATATTTATTATTATACGCTTCTTGAATTGCCCGACGACGTTGTGTTTCTTTAATCGCTTGGACCATTGCATCAGACATTGTATCAGCATAAAGAATAACATGCCCATGGGCATTACGTGCTGCGCGCCCAATTGTTTGGATTAAACTACGCGTATTACGTAAAAACCCTTGTTTATCAGCATCTAAAATACAAATCAACGAAACTTCGGGAATATCAATTCCTTCCCGAATTAAGTTAACCCCAACTATACAATCATAAACCCCTTTTCGCAAGTCTAATAAAATTTGACTACGTTCTAATGTTTTTAATTCACTATGCAAGTATGCTACTTTAATATCTTGTTCTTGTAAATAACTTGTTAAATCTTCAGACATTCGAATTGTTAAAGTGGTAATAAATACCCGTTCATTTTTTGCTCGCCGTTCTTTAATTTGGGCAATAATATCATCAATTTGCCCAACCGTTTGTTTTACTTCCACAGTTGGATCTAATAATCCCGTTGGACGAATAATTTGTTCAGCAACTTGTTGATGGGCTAATTCTAATTCATACTCCGCTGGTGTCGCTGAAACATAAATTGTATTTTTTAATTTACCATTAAATTCTTCAAAATTTAATGGGCGGTTATCTAACGCACTTTTTAAGCGAAAACCATAATTAACTAAGGTTTCTTTCCGGCTTCGGTCAGTATTATACATTGCTCTAATTTGCGGAATTGACATATGGGATTCATCAATAATTGTTAAAAAATCATCACCAAAAAAATCAATTAAAGTATAAGGTGGTTCACCTTCTTGGCGTAAATCAAGATGACGAGAATAGTTTTCAATCCCGGAACAAATCCCACTTTCTCGAAGCATGTCTAAATCATATTCTGTTCGTTGTTTTAACCGTTGCGCTTCGACATTTTTTCCTTCTTGTTTTAATTCTTCCAACCTTACAACCAATTCTTTTTCAATTAACTCAATTGCTTTTGTTAACCGTTCTGGGGAAGTAATATAATCCTGGGCCGGAAAAATTGTTAAAGTTGATAACCGTTGGGTCACATCCCCATTTAATCCATCAATATAGCAAATGTCATCAATTTCATCCCCAAATAAATCAATCCGAATAAAGGTTTTAATATTTCATCCCGGAACAATTTTAATAACATCACCCTTTGCACTAAAAGTTCCTGGAATTTGTTCAATATCATTACGAACATAACCAGACGAAACTAAATAATTTGTTAATTGTTTTTTCCCAATTTTTTCCCCACGATTTAATTGAAAAAATGATTTTTTATACTCATTGGGATCTTGGGCCCCATAAATTGCCGCCACAGATGCAACAACAATAACATCTTTACGAGTAGTTAACGCATTAAAGGCACTTAAGCGCATCATATCTAATTCCATATTTTGTTTAGCATCTTTATCAATATATAAATCTCGACTCGGAATATAAGCTTCTGGTTGATAAAAGTCAAAGTTAGAAACAAAATATTCAACCCGATTATCAGGAAATAACTCTTTTAATTCAACATATAATTGCATTGCTAATGTTTTATTATGGGCCATTACCAATGTTGGTTTATTATAGTGTTCAATAATATTAGCCATTGTAAAAGTTTTCCCAGTTCCGGTTGCTCCCAGTAATACTTGGTTTTTTTTATTATTTTTAAGTCCTAATAATAAATTTTCAATTGCTTGTGGTTGATCACCTGCTGGTTGATAATTGGAAACTAACTTAAACATTTCTTCACCCCTTCACTAAACCTCTTAAATATATTTTACCTTAACAATTGTAAAAAAAATAAGTCTTTCTTCGTAGACTTATTTTTTCATTAATTTAATTAATTCCTTAATTTTTTCATTATATTGTGAATAAACATCTGATAAACTATTTTTATTTACAACAGCTGCAATCATATTGGCAATTAATTCCGCAATTGAAATAACTTCTAACCCCTCAAAACGACGTTCAGGAGCAATATCAATTGTATTAGTTACAATAACTTTTTTAACAATACCTTCTTGAATTAACGCTGATAATCTTTCACAAGCTGGTGGTGAAAAGACCCCATGACATGCTAATAAATAAACTTCTTTTGCTCCATTTTCTTTTAATGCTCGTGCGGCATTACAAATTGTTCCCGCTGTATCAATCATATCATCAACAATAAAACAAACACGGTCTTTAACATCCCCTAAAACAAATTGGACTTCACTAACATTTGGTTGTGAACGTTTTTTATCAATAACAGCAATGTTAACTGGTAAACCTGTCAATTTATCGGCAACTTCGCGAACACGAACTAACCCACCATGGTCAGGTGAAACAATTGTAATTTCTGAAGTAATTTCATCTGCTTCAATTTCCCCAATAATTCTTTTTACAAATTCTTGAGTTGAACGTAAATCATCAACTGGAACATCAAAGAATCCCATTGCTTGTGGGGAGTGAAGATCAATTGTCATCACTCTTGTTGCTCCTGCTGTTGTAATCATATTGGCTACTAATTTACAAGTAATTGGCTGACGTCCTTTTGCTTTTCGATCTTGGCGCGCATAACCAAAATATGGAATAATAACATTAATACTATTAGCACTTCCTCTTTTTAAAGCATCAATTGCAATTAATAATTCCATTAAATTTTCATTAACTGGGTTTGAAGTTGACTGGATAATATAAATATCCTTCCCTCGCACTGAATTGACCGCTCTTGTCAAAATTTCCCCATCCGCAAAACGAATAATTTCCATTTCTTCTCTTTTAATATTTAAAATTTGGCAAATTTCATCAGCTAATTTCCCACTAGCTGATAAGCCATAAACACTAAAATTCTTATTTTCCACCATTAAAATATTTACTCCTTTTTTAATATTTAGTCCTTATTTTTATTATATAACTTATCTTTTCGTAAATAAAGAAACTTTTTAAAGAAATTGCGAAAATAAGATATAATATTTTAAAGTAGGTGAATGAATGGATAAAAATGCTCAAGCAAAAGATATTATTGATAATTTACGCCCTTATATTAATCAAGATGGTGGGGACATTGAATTTGTCGAATTAAAAGACGATATTGTCTACATTCGACTTGGGGGAGCATGTGTAAACTGTGGATTAATTGATATGACAATTAAAGACGGCGTTGAACAAATTGTTAAAAATGAATTACCCGAAATAAAAGCAGTGGAAGTTGTAATGTAACTTTCCCCTGCTTTTTTTAATTAACAAGTAATGTCTTCAATTTGATTCACTCTACGGGCATGACGACCTTCATCAAAATTTGCTTTCAAAAATGCTTCAACAATTCAGACTGCTTTTTGATTAGCAATCAAACGAGCTCCTAACGCTAAAACATTAGCATTATTATGTTCACGAGCTAATTGGGCAGTTGTTGTTTCATAACACAATGCTGCACGAACTCCTGGTACTTTATTAGCAGCTATTGAAATCCCAATTCCAGTTCCACATATCACAATCCCTAAATCAGCGCCACCGTTTGCCACCATTTGACCGACTTGATGACCAAAGTCTGGGTAGTCGGCTGCTTGGCCTTCATTAGTCCCAATATTAATAACCTCATAACCATTATTAGTTAAGTAAGTGACAATTTCATTTTTCATCCCTACCCCTGTATGATCATTTCCAATCGCAATTTTCATTTCTTTTCCTCCTGATTACTATTACCTATAATATAACATATTTTTTCTTGAACTTATCCTGATGTAATAATATCTAAAATTTTTTGTGGACTCATTGGTGTTACTGTAATAATTAACCTGGCATTTTTTTGAATCACAACATACAAATTACCTTTTAAATCATCCAATTTAATATATAAATGATCTCTTGTTTCAATTCGATCTGAAGAATTATCAATCATTTTAATTATTTTTTCTTTTACTATTCATTCATTTTCATTTTTAAAATCAGCAATACGCTCTTTAATTCTTTGTAAACCATGATCAGAAAAAGCTAATTTATGCTGGTAGTAATATCCCATCTTAAAAAACTCCTTTTATAATTTAATATAATTATACCGGATAATTAAAATAAGGTCGCTAATAGCAAAAGAAATATTGAAAAATATAAAAGTTTTCTTTACAGATACAGGGCTATTTGTTATAATCATTCTGGGTCTAATAGTTAGCAGGAAAGAAGGAGAAAACAATGGCAAATATTAAGTCACAAATTAAAAGAGTTAAAACTAATGAAAAAGCTAATTTAGCAAATAAATCTTTTAAATCATCAGTTAAGACGGCAATTAAAAAAGCAGAAAAAGCCCTTGTCGAAAATGATGCAAAAGCAAATGAATTAGTAAATGAAGCAGTTAGTTTAATTGATAAAGCAGTTACAAAAGGAATTTATCATCAAAATAAAGCTTCAAGATTAAAAAGTAGTTTAATGGTAAAAGCTAACTAGGATTAAAATTAGATTAGTATCAAAAATAAAAAAAAGTTCAAAATTGAACTTTTTTTTATTTTTCTGATGGTGGTTTAAATGGTGAACTATCATCTTTAAATTCATCATCAAACAATGTTGGATCCATTTCATATTTTTGACCACTCATTTTAGCCATTACTGCTTTTTGATATTCTTCATTTGCACGTACTAATTTTTGACGATCTAAACGTGGCGCATAAATACATAAAGCTAATGTTAATAAAACAGCGACTAATGAAATTGATAAAGCAACAATACTAAAGATTCGTAAAGCCTGGTAACGGGCACTACCACGAATTAAACTAATAATTTCATTTAATAATTTTGGTAATTCAGGTGAGGGCATAACTGTCCCGCCATTAACCCCATCTTTTGACATTCCTAAACCATTAATAAGATTATCTAATGTACTTGGAATTAAAAGTGGAACAATTGTTAAGGCTGCTCATGCTAATAAAACAGCTGATAGAACTACTGATAAAATTCGGACAGTATAATTATCACGACGGAATTTTTTTGCGCCTAATAATTCATACCCTAAAAATAATCCTGGTAAAATTGGCATAAAAATATTAAATAACGGTGGTGTCCCTGGTGCAACACCAAATTTATACATTAAACTAGTTAAAAAATCATAACCTAGTTTCCCAGCTTCTGATGGTGGTTGTCCTGGTCCCCCAATTCAAGCTTTGCTTTCATTATGTCATGTTCAAAATCCACCTTCTGGATAAACTGTTATTGGTAAAAAATTCCCTAAGGCTCATACTAAAACCAATAAAGCTGCCGCAAAGATTACAAAACCAGCCACAACTTTTTTCATTAAAAGCATATACTTTGGCTTTGTATTATATGGATAAAAACGTGGATCAAGTCGAGGATGAATTGGCATATCAGCCATTTGTTGCATCATTTTACTCATATCCATTTGTGATGGATCAAATTGGGGCATTCCTGCTCCCATTCCAACAAATGGTGCTGCTCCTGGTGCTTGATTTGCCTGAGCAGGTTGGACCGGAGATTGCAGCTGACTACCGCTAAGTTCTCTTGCTTTTGCTAATGATTCTTCTTTATTAACAAAATCAGTTGTTTTATCAATTATTTCTGCTGAAATTGTTACTTCTTTGATAATATCATCACGATCAAATTTAAATTTTTGATTAATATACTGTACAAATTGGGCATGATTTTCATCTAAATCACTAAATTTGGCATTATCTTTTTTTTCAATTTTTGCTGATTCATTTGTGATATCAGCTAAAACTTGAGCAAACGCAACAGTGTATTTTTCACCATCTAAATCTGCCGCAAAATCTTTTTCTAAAGTTAACAAATTGCAAATTTCTTGAATAACTAATTGCTTAAATTCCTTATCAATAATTATTTCTGCTTTTAACGTATCGTTCTGAAAGGTATGATACAAGCCATAAACAGTCTGGGCATACAATTTCTTTTCTTTCATTTTTTCACCTCACTAATTTTGATAATAATTGCAAAATAATTAACGATTAATATTAAATAATTTAATAAAATACAAATCACTATCTATTTCTCTGTTAATTATACCTTTTTTAATATTATAATCAATTGAAAATAAATTTAATATTAAATCGTTTGCTTTTTTCAAACTAAAATTAGAAAGAATTTCTGATATTTTTTTTACTCGAAAGGGATGAACTTTTAATAAATTAGCAATTTCGGATGGTGATTTTTTTAACATTGATAAAACAATGATATCACGGGTTAAAATAACATTATTGCTAATTAAGGCAAGCAAAGCAACATCGCTTAGTCCTCGGGCTTTTAAATAATGATAATTACTTAAAAAGTTATTTAAATCATTCGCTAATAAATAGTTTACAACTTTAAAAATATCAGTATCAAGGTACTTTGTTAAATTATGTTCAATTAATTCTTTGGTAATGTTCTTACTAATCAATAATAACTTATCAAGTTCATTCTTAATAATATACAAATTATTTGGGAGATATTCAACTAAGCTATTAATTAATTGATCACTAATATTAGCATTATTTTGTTTAATATAATTAGCAATAAATTTTGTTAATTCATTATAAGATAAGTTAATTGCTTTTAAAACACTAGTTAATTCCAACATTTTTTTGGTAATTTTCAACCGATTACTAATATTATTTACTGGGCAAATAAAAATGATAAAGGTATTTGGGTTTGGGTTTTCTAAATATTCAATTAATTTTGGTAAGTAATCTTTGTTATCAATTTTTGCTTTAATTTTTTCTTCAGTTAAGAAATAACTGTCGTTAACTAAAATAATCCGTTTTTCGGCAAACATTGGAATTGTATTGGCATCATTTAAAATATCTAACAGTGAATCTTCTAAATAACTGTATTCATCAAGACTATATTCCTCATCTATATTAATTTTTTTTAAAATTTTTTCTTTTTGCAAATTTATTAAATATGCATCTTCCCCATAAATTAAGAACATGTGATTACCTCTCTTAAGATGTTTTTTATATTATATCCTACTATCTTAAAAATTAGTAACCTTGGCTTTGAAATTATTGAAAAATTGGACCTGTAAATTTTGTTCACCATTAGTTTCATAATACTTACAGCCAACACTATCAAGATTTTTCAATGTTTGAGGGGCTAAAATTTTTTTATGCGGTCCATCAGAAATAAAACAAATCTGAGGTTTAATTTTTTTTAAAAATAAAATATCTGATGAAGATTTAGACCCATGATGAGCTACTTGTAGCAAATCAATTTGGGGTAAAGATAAATCCAACATTTTAAGTTCTTCTTCTTTTGTAAGATCTCCCGTTAATAATACATTGTATTGATTAACTGTTACTAAAATAACCAAAGAATTAGCATTTTCATTTTCTGCCCCCACTGTTTTATGAAGCACCAAGAATTCTAACCCACCAAATTTTCAATAGTCTCCTCCCGTTTCGTTATCAATTACTTCCCCCATATAAAAATTAGTTTTTACTTGTGCAAGATTATTATAGTGGTCTAAATGATTGTGGGAAATAAAAACAGCATTAATAACATTAATTCCTTGTCATTTCAAATAATCGCGGACGAGATTTTTACTTTTACCAATTTCGACACCAACATCAAATAAAACAGTTTTAAAATTTAGCTTATCGTTTATAACAATCGCTTGACCATTACCAACATTAAGCATGGTCAAACTATAACGAGGGCTGGCCATTCAGTTTAAAAAAATTAGGATAGTACTAAAAAATAATAATCCTATCATACTAAGTTTTTGTAAATAACCACTATTTAAATATGTAGTAATCAATAATCCATAATAAATTCATACCAATCAAAAATTAAAAGCTCCCGTATGCCAGACAAGATTAATTTTGAGCAATACTGCCGAAAAATTATTCAGGACAAAAAAGAGGCCTTGATAAATAATATGTAATGGTTTAATAAAGATGATCATATAGCTAAAAAGATAAGTTAATTCAATAACCGGCGTTAATATAATTGTGAAAAAAATGCTCATAAAATTAATAGTGTAATTATAATAAGCCGTTAAAATTCAAGTAACAAGAAAAATAATTAAATTATATATTAAGATTTTTTTGAATAAACCTAAGTGTCTTAATTTTGAATGGACTACTATTAGAACATAAGAAATTGTAAAACTAAAAGTAAAACCACTATTTAAAAAGGCGTAAGGTTTTAAAAATAGCACAAATAATAATGTAACTGTTCAAATTATTTTTTTATTAATTTTATCTCATCGCCTTTTATTTTTTAAAGTCAGCAAAAATAAAAAAACACCAGCTCGTAAGCTTGCTAAATTAAAATTTAAAAGGTAAAGATAAAAAAACACTATCAAAAAGGATATTAGAAAATTATACTTAAAACGAAAAATTTTACAACAAACAGTATTGATAATTCAAAAGAAAAGATTAATATGAAAGCCTGAAATAACTAATAAGTGAATTATCCCTAGTTGCACAAATTTTTCATATAATTCATTTACCCCTTTTGTCTTGACCCCAAAAAAGATCAATTGAATAAAATCAAAATTATTTTCATCCCTTAACAAATAACGTTGAATAATTGCCCGTAAACCATAACTACTATTCTTACCAATAATCTTTGTTAAATTAAACTGCACAGTTATCCCCTGTCCTTCTAATCATTTTGGTTGGCTAAATTCATAAATATTAACAGCACTTTTTATCTTAGTAAAATTTCCATAAGCACAAACATTATCATCTAAGTGAAAAACTTCTTGGGTTGATAAATAAAACCTGTGCGTCCCAGCTTTAATAAAATAATATCCTTCTCCTTGATAAATAATTTTAAAATTAAGTTCTTGATTTTTATTTAGGCTAACCGGTGGTGCAAATTTTAAAATCATTAAATGAATTATAAACAGAAAAATAATAATTAAAAGTCAGTAACTTTTTGTACTTGTGAACAAAATACTTAAACTTAAAAAAGGAATCGGAACAAAAAACCAATAATTATTTTGAATAATTGCTAGCCCGAAAAAAATGGCAAGAAAAACGTAATTTAAATAAGACTGTTCTAATTTGCTTAAGCAATTTTTTAAAAAACACAAAACATTTTTAGCAGCGTAAAATATTTTTTATATCCTCCCTTTAAGTAATCAGCTAAAAGCCTTTCATAATTAAGTCCTGGGGGTTTAATTAATTCTAAAATATTATTACTAATTATTTCTGGAATATTAACTTGTTCTAAATCAGCTTTTGCTAAACTTCGAAGCGGAATTCATTGAATATATTTAGCAATTGGTGTTAATTTAACGGTTATGCTTTCCGTGATTTTTTTATCTAAAGTATTCCCATTAATCTTTGCAAAATTATTGAACAAAAAATGATGGTTAATTAAAATTGTTTTAAGATCTTCCCCAAGATTATAAGGTTGTAAAATAATCGGTTTCGGAATAATCTCTTCATCAGTTAATGGTAAATTATATTCATTAAGAAAATTAATTTGATATTCAACTAAATTAATTTCTTTTGACCTAGGGTTATTTGTTTTATTCATTTTACTAAAAATAAAACCTCCTAAAGCAACTAATAATACTAAACTAAAAAGTAAAAAATAAAATCAGCGTTTCTTAATATTCTCACCTCATTAAGTTATCCCAAAATAATTCATTTTTTCTTTTAAAAAAAGAAAAGTTTTGTTAGAAATAACAAAACTTTTATCATTAATTTTTTCCAGCAATTAAAACATTATAACGATCAACAAGATACTCATCTAATTTCGTTACTGTAAATGGTCCATCCGCTAATCCTGGTTTTGATACATATTGCCCCTTTTGGTCAATTGTACAAACCCCAGCACTAATTTTTTCATCAGTACATAGTTTTCCAACTGGAACATAGTTTTCTTGGTAATTAACCATTTCTCCTGAGTCAGGGTCAACATCATCTTGATAATAACCATAATTTGTTTCAAAATCCATTGTTTGTTGATATGGTGAAGTATAACCTAGTTCTTCTGATAACACATTACTATTTTGAACAATGTAATTCATAAATTTATAAGCTAATTCTTCATTACCAACTGAGTTTGATAAAACCATATTATCACTTCAAATGTTAGTTCCTTCAATTTGATTTGCTTTTCCTGTTGATGTCGCATTAGGGTGAACAATCATAATTTTATTATTGCTTGCTTCTTTACCACTAGCTGCAAATAATTGGTCAGCATAAATACCGTCCCCATTATACATAAAGGCAAAATCAAATTCACCATCTCCAACCGCATTAATTAATTCATCGTTCATTAGAGCAACATTATTATATTTAAGCAATGTTTCTAAATCTCGGAAGTCTTGATCAGCTTGCGCTTTTGTTGTTGGAATTGGGCTAAAGTAATTTTTTTGATTTGCTAACATAAAAATATTACGGTAATCATTATTTAATAAGACTTTTTTCTTATTTTGAGCTGCTTTTCATAAAACATCTCATGACAAACCGTTTGTTTCAACCTCATCATATTTAACCGTATTTAAAACATACTGGCTACGACCATCAACTCATGGTTGTTTAGTTATCCCATATTTTCCTGTTACTGTTGATGGTAATTTTTGATTTAACTCATCAAAGATTGATTGTAAAAACTGTATATTGCTATCTGTTGGGCGAATTAACAGCGATACATCTCCTCAAAAATAGGGAATACTATAATTAGCAATCGTATTGTTATTTGTATTATTGGCATCGTCCAATACACTGACAGTATTTTTGTTTAAAATACTTAACAAACCATTATTTAATGATGCAACATTATTTTTATTTAAACAATATGCCACTTCGGGATTAGGATTTTCAACACATTGTTGATAAAATTCCGGGTTTGCTGTTTTAACAACATCAATATCAATATTTTTATCATTAAATAACTTATTACCAATTTGATACCCTGTCATATCACCGTTAAAACTTGAATTTGGTTTAATAATATTAAAGTCTTTATTAACAGCATTTAACTTTACATAGTCAATTGGTTTAATTTTATTGGTTTCGGCAAACTTAGCAACCATATAGTCACTTGGCACCATTACATCATATCTTGTTGTATATAATTTATTATCTAATGTTTCATTACTATCATAAACTGTATATTTTACTTTAACATTATATTCTTTTTGAAAATTAGTTAATAGTTCTGGGGTAATGTATCCCCCTCAGTTCGCAACAATTAGATCATAGGTATTATTAACAATATAAACTCCTGTTAATAATCCAATTGACCCCACCGTTACTAAAGTTAGGGATAATGGTTTTCAGCTTTTTGCCAACCAACGGAAATTTTTCCGTGATATTTTACTGATATTTTCTTTTTGTTGCTGACGTTCAATAAAACTTTCACGTTTATTTTTAACTCACAGTACAGCCCGTTCATATTTATTTTCCCAACGAATAATTTTTCAGCGCAAAGCTTCTTTTTGTTTTTCCGTTTTAAAAGTATTACGATTTAAACAATGATATCAACGGGCTAATTTAATTTCATAGCGCATGATATCTTTATCTTTATACGTTCCTTTTAACATTTCTTTCCGGAATTTTTCATGTTGAATTTTATACAAATTTCAACCATTTCAACCGATAATAACAAAACCAATAATTGCGATACAAATCGTTCCAAAAGCATTAATAAATGGTTTGATTCGTTTCATTGTATAAATGAAAGTCGCAACGTTAACATCAGCACCCCCGGTAAAATAAGAAATAATGAAATCATCAAAACTCATCGCAAAAGCAATCGCTGCTGCCGCAATAATGGCTGGTTTCAATACCGGTAAAATTACTTTTCGTAATGTTTGTGATGGCTTCGCCCCTAAATCTAATGATGCTTCAATTAATTTCGGATCAATTTTTCGTAAGCGGGGTAACACTGTCATAATTACAAAAGGAATATCAAATGAAATATGGGCTAAAACTAATGTTAGTAAACCAAAATTAGCTCCCATTGCAATAAATAACATCATTAAGGCAACCGCTGTAATAATATCGGCATTAATTAATGGAATATTAGTAATCGACAAGGTCATTTTTTGTGTTACTTTTCGCGCTTTACTCAACCCTAACGCTGCAAATGTTCCAATAATTGTTGAAATAATTGTTGCTATCACGGCGACAAAAACTGAGACAATAATACTTTGTAAAAAGGCTTGTTGGTGAGCTAATTCTTTATATCAGCGATCAGAGAAGCCATTAAAAATACTCATACTTTCCCCACTGTTAAATGAAAATAAAATTAAAATCATAATCGGAACATAAATAAAAAGCATTACTATCCCCATATATGAAGATTTAAGAAAGTTTTTCATATCGACGCCCCCTTTTTTTTGTTTCAAATTGTTTTGAAATTCATCCAGAAACAACTATTAATAAAAAGACTACTAAGGCTAAAACAACAGAAATCGCTGCTCCTAAACCAAAGTTTCCTCCTTTAAAGAAGTATGATTCAATTACCTCAACAATCATACTAATTTGACCATTCCCCATGAATTTAACAATTAGTAATGAAGTTGCAGCTTGAACTAATAATAATGTTCCCCCCGCTAAAATTCCAGGAATTGAATGGCGGAAAACAACTTTTCAAAAAGTTTTAAATGAATTGGCCCCTAAATCACGTGACGCTTCAATTAAAGATTTATCTATTTTATCTAAGCTATTATAAATTGGTAAAATTACAAAAGGTAAAAAGGCGTAAACCATCCCAATGACAATTGAAACCGGTGTTCCTAATAATCCTGGCGCAATTAAATTAAATAATGTTTGTAACCCAATGATTTTTAATAACATGTTAATTCAAATTGGTAGCGTTACTAAAATTCAAATATTTTTTGATAATAATTTTGAGCGGCAAAAAGCCATCACATAGGCAACTGGGTAAGCAATAATAATTGCAATAATTGCGGCAATAAACGAGTAGCCTAAGGCTAATAATAATGAAATAACAAAGGCTTTTTCCGAAAAAAAGTTAACAAAATTTTCAAAGTTTAAGGCAAATACTAAATTATTCCCCGTTGGTTGAATAAAAGAATAGAGTAAAATTATTAATAATGGAATCAAAATTAGTAGAATCATTAAAACTAAATATGGTCATAACAATGGATTAAGACCTTTTTTAAATCATTGGCTTTTTTTAACTTGATACGAAACTGTTAAACTTTTTCCACGAAATCAAGCAGCAGTTTTATGAAAACCATTCTTAATACTACGATTAACTTTTTTTGTTGTTTTTTTTATCTTTGTTACAAAATTATTTCCTTTTTTATTTTCCATCACAATCCTCCTTTCAATTTAATCATCAATTTCTTTTCACATTACATGAATATCTTCAACATTTCAGTGTAAACCAACTTTTGTTCCCTCATCAACTTTATCAGTTGAATGGATTAAAAATTTTCGTTTTGGACATTGAACAATTATTTCTCAATGAACCCCTTTAAAAATTATTTCTTCAACAATACCAGTGAAAAATCCTTTTGTTGGTGAAACAATATCAATATCTTCTGGACGAATAATTATATCAATTTGATTACTATCTTCCCCAAATCCACGATCAGAACAAACGAATTCTTTATCATCAAAAGCGACTAAATTATCACGAACAAAAACAGCATTAGCAATAATATTTGATTCCCCAATAAATTGAGCTGTTCAAATATTTTCTGGTTCATTATAAATTTCTGTTGGTGTCCCAACTTGTTGAATGGCCCCTCCGTTCATTACAATAATCCGGTCTGACATACTTAACGCTTCTTCTTGATCATGGGTAACCAAAATAAAAGTAATCCCAATTTCTTCTTGTAAGGCTTTTAATTCCCCTTGCATTTTTTTCCGTAATTTGACATCTAACGCTGCCATTGGTTCATCTAATAATAAGACTTTAGGACGATTAATTAAAGCTCGTGCTAAGGCAACTCGCTGACGTTGTCCCCCTGATAACTGTTCAACGTTCTTATCTTCAAACCCAGCTAAACCAACTAGATTCAAAAACTTTTTAACTTCCCGTTCAATATAATCATATTTTTTTCGTTTAATTTGTAAGCCATAGGCAATATTATTAAAAACATTTAAATGTGGGAAAAGCGCATAGTTTTGAAAGACAGTGTTGATTTCCCTTTTATGAATTGGAGTTTTTAACAAATCTTTTCCTAAAAATAGTAACTCCCCACTATCTGGTTGTTCTAAACCTCCAATAATTCTTAACGTTGTTGTTTTACCACACCCTGATGGTCCTAATAACGTTACAAATTCGCCTTCCTTAATATTTAAATTAATTCCTTTTAAAACTACCTTCCCTTCATACTGTTTTGAAACATTACGTAGTTCTAAAATATTTTTTTCCATTTTTGTTCCCCCTTAACTTAATCTTTTAAAAAATTGGTGGTGTTGAAATTCATAAAATTTCTGCCACATCATTTGTAACATTCTTTAAATAATGTTGATTATTGCCATATAAATAAAAACTATCGTACGGATTGGCCCGTTGGGTCCTTGATCCAGAAACAACTTCAATGCTGCCTTTTAAAACATAACCAAAAATTTCCCCTTCAAATGGTAATAGTCTTTGCGACTCTCCATATGGTTTTAATGATAATAAAATTGGCTCTAACTCATTAACATGGGCATTTGGGACAAGTCATTCAATAATATATTGTTCTTGTTCAACAACATAACGATCTTCTGGTTTGTAGACAAACTGGCGATTTTTCTCTTGCTTAAAAAAATCCCCTAAAGTTGTTCCCAGGACTTCCAAAATATTTTGTAAGGTCTCAATACTTGGGGAGGAAATATCACGTTCTAATTGACTAATATAACCTTTTGTCAATTCACAACGGTTCGCTAGTTCTTCAATTGTTAAATTATTTTTTTGACGCAATAATTTTAATTTTTCTCCTAACCCCATCTTTTTACTCCTTTGTTTACTAATACTAAACTTTTTGTTTGTAATAAACTTACTTGTTAATTATAAAAAAAAACAAAAAAATATCAATACTTTTCAAAAGATTTTTTTGTTTTTTATAAATATTTAAAATAATAATTAATTATTGTTGAGTTTATTAAGTTGTGGAATCTTATCATTTCATTGTTTCATCAATACCTTAACATTATCGTCAAAGTTTTTTTGGTTTGCAAATTCCCCACTGATATAATTGCCGGTAAAATAAACTAATCCTACCAATAAAATACTAATCCCCGCTAAAGTAACAAACAAAATAATAACTGTTGTTTTTAACATTTCAAGATTAAAGTTAACAATTGGCATATTTCAATCAATGGCAACCCCATTAAAAATCCCAATTTGTTTTAAAACCGCACTATGAAGCCCAAATTGAACAATAAAGCCACTAAAAGCATTAATTGCTGAGAAAAAACCAGTAATTGGTCGATTTTTAACACGCGAATTCCACATAATAATTAAACTAAATAAAATCCCTAATAACGCTCCTAAAACAAAGCCATTTAAAATTTGTAATACCAAATATAATTCTGCAATTTGAACTGTCCCAATTAAAAGAAAGTAACCAGCTCAAATGGCAAAGGCCCCAACTAAGCTATTTTTAATCCCAAATTTTTTAACCACTAACGGATAAATAAGAATTGCCCCTAAGCCCTGACCAATTCATCAGATTTGTTGGGAAAAATGAATAAAACGTTGAATAGCTTCGAAACCAAAGCCGCGTTTATTTAAATTCTGAACAATTATTAGGTTTAATAGATCACCTTGACTAAGTTCGCGCAAAATTGCGACAATAAAAATTAATAGCAGAATAATTCAAACCTTACTTCATTTAAACGGACTAATCACAGCTAAAGTTTTTGTATCAAAAGCCCCAAGATATAATTTTTTTTCTTTGATAAAAAAACTACAGCTAAATGAAATTAATAATACCGCTAGCATTATCGAGAAAACTACTGAATGAAAAGTTGTCTGATTTGTAATAGTTCCTTTTAATCCTAAAAAAATGCTATTCCCCGTCATACCAGCTAATCCAACCGCGGGTAAAACACTAGCTGATGTTAAAAACGGATTACTTTGTTGTAAAAACTGTTCATTAAAAAATAAAAATCATAATGAATTTGTCGAAATTCCAAACCCAAAAGCTAGCGCAGCAAAAATTAAGGCTCCCAAGTTTTTTGGAAAAACTAAGAGCGAAATAATGGCAACGGCAAGCAAAAAATATGAACAATAAAACCAAACTTTCCGTGATTTTAATAACCCTGTAATTCAAGAAGCCGGAATAAAAAAAATTGCGGCATAGAATAAACTACTAACTAATAAAATTAAACCAAAATTAGTGATGTTTTTTAAAATATCAAAACTAATAAAATTATAATTTAAGTTTAAAACAATTGATAAAGCTAATCAAAAAGCAAAATGTTGTAAAATAAAAATTCATTGTTGGAATTGATTAAACCTTCTTTTCCCTAACACAATAAAATATCCGACAACTAAAAAAAGCGAAACAAGCGGAAATAAAATTAAACTATCTCAATTACTCATTTATATTAATAACCATTATTTAACTTTAACGTGTTTTTCGATTGCTTTTGCAACCCCTGATTTTTTATGATGAGCAGTGACATCATTGGCAATTGCTTTTACTTGTTTCTTAGCATTTCCCATCGCAATTCCTAAACCTGCTCATTTTAACATTTCAATATCATTTGAACCATCACCCATTGCAATTACTTCTTCGGGGGCAATATTATATTTCTTCGCAATAAATTCTAACGCATGTTTTTTATCACTTGTCACCGGACAAATTTCTAAATTTAAATTACTTTTTGAAACATAAGACCAATCAAAAACGTTACATTCAAAATTATTTTCAATTGTTTTGCGAAATGATAGAACATTTGCTTTTTTTCCACTAATAACAAATTTATAAATTTGATCATTAAAATTTTCAACTTGTGAAAAAAGTTTTGTTTTCCGACGAGTATGAAAACTCATTCATTTAACCATTAAACTACTTTTATTATTGATATATGCTAACTTATCATTTGCAACAGAATATGCTCATAATGATACTTTGTCTTTTTTTGCTTGCTCAAAAAAAGTAACTGCTTCTTGTGTTTCAAAATAATTATGTTTAATAATTTTATCATTTTTAACATCATAAATAACTGACCCATTAAAACTAACAACAGGCATATTATATTCAGCTAAATTAAGTTTTTTAATAACTTTACGCATAGCCCCTAAACTACGCCCTGTTGCAATAACAACTTTAATATCATTTTCTAATGCTCACTTAATTGTACGTTGATTTTTTTTTGAAATTTTATTGTGACTTTTAACTGTTGTTCCATCTAAGTCTAAGGCAATTAACTTGTATTTTTGCATCACTTTACTCCTTGTTTCTTTCTATCAGTATAACGAAAAAACTATTCAAAAGATAGATATTTTGCTAAATCATGAATTTTATCTAATTGTTCTCACGGCAATTCTTGATGACCGCGGCCAAAATGACCATATACCGCTGTTTGACGATAAATTGGTTTATTTAAGTGCAATTTTGTAACCATTTGCTGGGGACGGAAATCAAAATTTTCCTTAATTGCTAAAAGAATCGTATCGTTAGGAACACGATTTGTGCCAAATGTTTCAACAAAAATTGAAATTGGTTCTGAAATTCCAATCGCATATGATAATTGAATTTCACAACGATCAGCTAACCCAGCGGCAACAATATTTTTAGCAACATAACGGGCCATATATGCTCCACTACGATCAACTTTTGTTGCATCTTTTCCAGAAAAAGCCCCTCCACCATGACGAGCACTACCACCATAAGTATCAACAATAATTTTGCGGCCAGTTAAGCCAGTATCCCCTTTTGGTCCTCCAATTACAAAGCGACCAGTTGGATTAATTAATACTCTGAAATCCAAATTTAAGTGATAATCATTAACGACTGGTTTCATAATATTTTCTTGAATATAGTTTTTAAAAGCTCCTTCATCAAGATCATCATCATGCTGAATTGACATTAATATCGTATCAATCACTGGATGATGAGGATCTGTTAAATCTAATGTTACTTGCGATTTCATGTCTGGACGAGCCCCAATAAATTCTTTCTTTAACCGTAATTCACTAGCGCGACGAACTAAATCATGGGCAATCGAAATTGCTAACGGCATATAATTAACTGATTCATTTGTTGCATAACCAAACATAATTCCTTGGTCTCCAGCCCCAAAACGATCAACACCAAGGGAAATATCAGGTGATTGGGTGTTAACTAATACTTTAATTTCACAATTATTGCCATCAATTCCTCACTCATCATTGTCATAACCTATTTCGGTTAAGACCTTTCTTGCAATTTGGGCATAATCAACTTTTGCGGTTGTTGTAATTTCTCCCCCAATTAGTAAAAAATTAGAAGTAATAAAACATTCACATGCGACACGAGCATTGGGGTCTTGGCGTAAACATTCATCTAAAATTGCATCTGAAATTTGGTCACAAATTTTATCAGGGTGACCCGCTGAAACAGATTCTGAGGTAAACAAAATTTTATTTTCCATATCATTTTCCTTTCTAAAATAAAAACCACATTAAATAATAATGTGGACTAAATATGATTCTTAAGCATTATAATTAGGGTTTTTCTTTTTCGTAGAATCCAACTAATAAGTCTTATTGATAGCAATCATATCGCCCTGCTAAAAGCACCTTCTAAATATAGGGTTGCTAGTGGATCATCGTTTAGCATACTAACCACTTCAAAATAAGTTTAGTTGTCATAAAACAACAAATTAATTATATCGTAAAATTAAAAAAAGAAAAAAGTAACTTTAAAATATTTTAATAAATTTAAATAAAAAATCGGGGGAACCTGATTTTTTATTTAAGATACTCTCCCATCTTTTCCATAATTGCTTGCTGATTGTTTTTCCCATTATTATTTGCAAATAAATATTGGTATTCCTCTTTTGTTAAGAAAACTTCAACGTTCGGATTTTTAACTTTCATAAGTTCTTTTGCTTGATAAAACCGATTATTAGTATTTGTAATTAGCAACGTGGGAATTTGTAAAGCATTAAACTCTTTTGCTAAATAGACATTTTTACGGTGAAACCGTAAAATTTGATTTAGATAATAACGATTTGGTTCTTTGGCCCTTGCAGTTAAAAATTCTTCGTTATTAGTAAACACTTTATAATCAATTTTAACATTAATTGTTAAGCGGCTATTAAAGAAGAAACCTCAGACTAAAGCAATTTTACTTGCGAGTGAAAACTTAATTACTTTTTTATTAGTAACTGGATTTAATAAAATTAGACCCTTTATAAATTTATTCTTTTTAAGAATTGTTTGACCCAGAAAGCAGCAATAACCCTCTAATAATAAAACTATTTTTTTGTCTTCATATTTATTACTTAAAGCCAATAAGGCATCATTAATATCTTTAATTAACATTCCCAAATCTTGAATTTTTATTCCATCTTTTGTTACCAGTATTCGCTGATCAAATGTAATAACTGCTGTTCCTGTTTGTAATTGTTTATTATTAACAAGGGATTGAAAATCTTCTTTTTTGCCATAAATATCATGCACTGCCAAAATAATTGTTTTTGTATCAGCTGTAATTGTTCCTAAGGTCGCTAATTGGTAGTGATCGCTGGCAATAAATCACTTATCTTTAATATATTCTGGTAATTGTAAATCTTGTTCTTTGCGTTTTTTACCAAAAAACAAACGGAATCTTCAAATTAAATAAATTAATAATATGAAAATTACAACAGCTAAAATAATTGCCCATAAATAGCCATTAATTAATAAATTTTTCATTAGTGGTAATCCTCATCATCATGTAAATGAATTAGAATTCGCTCAATTTTTTCAGCTTTATTATTATCTTCATTAATTGTAATCACAACCCCTGAAAAAATTAAATCCGATAAATCTTCGGAAGGAGTAAAGCGAGCTGGTAAGCCTGTTTTTTCCTTTGTAATAACTTCTTCTGGTTTTGCCCCAATGATTGAGTTAAAACTACCACACATTCCCAAATCGGTAATATAGGCTGTCCCTTTTGGTAAAATACGATTATCCGTTGTTTGAACATGGGTATGAGTACCAACTAAAGCCGTAATTTTACCATCAAAATTTCAAGCAAATGCTAATTTTTCGGCACTTGCTTCAGCATGAAAGTCAACTAAATGAATATCACAATTATCATTAGCAATAATTTCTTCAAAAATTGGATATGGATTATCAACATGATCCATAAAACTACGTCCCATTAAGTTAGTTACCCGGACTGTTTTATTATTTACTGTTACAACAACTGTCCCTGGTCCAGGTGTATATAAACTCATGTTAGCAGGTTTTAACAAGTCGCCAACTTCATCAATATATTTACTAACTTCACTATTCTTAAAAATATGATTACCTGAAGTAAAAACACTAACTCCGATATCTTTTAGTTCATCATAATGTTGACGTAAAATTGATTTACCGTGGGTCACATTTTCCGCATTAGCCACAACTAAATCAATTTGATATTCTTGCACTAACTGTGGTAAAACTTTTGAGACAACTATTCTTCCCGCACGGGCAAAAATATCTCCAATCATTAAAACTTTCATTCCTGTTTTCTCCTATTCACTATCAATGGCTTGTAATTCCAAAATGATTTTCTCATATTCTGCCATATTTTTAAATTTCTGATATATTTCATCACGTTGCTGTTGTTTTTTTAATAAGTGTAGTCCATTTTCAAATTTATTTAAGGCAACTGTAATTTTTAACAATGAATCATAAACAGCATTACGGCTAACCCCTTTTTCATCAGCAATTTCACTTAAAGAATAATCATCAAAGAAATATTGTTCAAAATAATTTTGTTGTTTTTCTGTTAACAATTGATGATATAACTCATACAACATCACTAGGTGATTTGATTTTTCTAAATCTTTCATCTTAGTCCTCTTCATCTTCATCTAAAAATAAGTCTTTTGTTAAATTATAAATATATTGTTCAATGTCAAATTCTTGTAAATCATCTGGTTGTTCACCTAACCCAATTAATTTAACTGGAATATTTAATTGATCTTTAATTGCCAAGACAACACCACCTTTGGCTGTCCCATCCATTTTAGTTAAAACAATCCCTGTTACATCAGTTACTTCTGAAAAAGTTTTTGCTTGCGAAACACCATTTTGACCAGTAACAGCATCAATTACTAATAATGTTTCATGGGGAGCATCCGGAATTGCTCTTTTAATAATTCGATTAATTTTTTCTAATTCATTCATTAAATTAACTTTATTTTGTAATCTTCCAGCTGTATCAATGATTACAATATCATAGTTTTCTGCTTTGGCCTTTGTAATACCATCAAAAATTACACTAGCTGGATCTTGGCCAACTTTATTTGGTGTAACAATTTCAGTCTTTAATCGTTGGGCTCATTGGTTTAATTGTTCTACCGCCCCAGCTCGGAAGGTATCCCCTGCCACTAATAAAACTTTTTTATTTTCTTTCATAAACTGCTGAGTTAATTTTGATATTGTTGTTGTTTTACCAGCCCCATTAACACCAACCATTAAAATAACATTTAGTCGATTATCTTTAATATTTAATTTATTTTGTTTACTTTTTGGGTCATCATACAAATCCATGATTACTTTCACTAAATAATCATTTGTTTCATCAATACTCCAACCTTTTTGTACCTTTTTGCGAATTGCATCAGTAATTTGCAAGGTCATATTAATTCCCATATCACTTGTAATTAAAATTTCTTCTAACTCTTCTAAATAAGCATCATCATAAGTTTTATATTTGCTAGCTAGTTTCTTAATATTAGAGGAAAAAGATAACCTTGTTTTTTGTAAGGCCTTTTCTAATTTTTGTTGTTTTTTTTCTTCGCGACGTTCTTTTAGTTTTTGAAAAAAAGCCATAATTATCATCCTATTCTATTTAATAAAATTATTGTAATTAAATTATAACAATAAAATAGTTGTTAAATTATAATTTAACAACTATTTTAAATAAATCTTTATTTTTAAAAGCATGGTAGGCTGTTAAAACATCATCCTTACCATAAACCTGACTGACAATTTTGTGTGGAGCAATTTCTTGGCTTTCAATTTTAGCTAATAACTCTGGTAAAGTATAAACATTTAAAATTCCGGTATGAATTGTAATATTTTGATACCATAATTCATTAAGGAAGAATTTAACTGGGTTTTTAAAAACACCAATAGTAATTAACATCCCATTAAATCCCAATAATTGTTGGGCTGCTTCAAATGTTCCGCGATCATTACCTACACATTCAACAACTAAATCATATTTTTTCTGATTAGTTTCATCAATTGTGGTAAATGTTTCGTAAGCCCCATTGGCTTTAAAGAAATCCAATTTTACTTGGTGGTGACCATAAATATCAACTTTAACTTTGTTATTTATTAAAAATAAGAATGTTGAT
This sequence comes from Spiroplasma syrphidicola EA-1, assembly GCF_000400955.1. NCBI lineage: Bacteria > Bacillati > Mycoplasmatota > Mollicutes > Entomoplasmatales > Spiroplasmataceae > Spiroplasma > Spiroplasma syrphidicola. Next base: position 138,833 of record NC_021284.1, on the reverse strand, counting down.
AAGCCAATTGGCCCATCCCCAATAATTGCTGCTGTTTTAACTTTTGTAAAATCAACTTTTTTAATAACATTTTCATAAGCAGTTGGTAAGACATCACTTAACATCACTACATCTTCTAATGCTAAATTAGTAGGAATTTTAATAACACTATTTTCTCCATATGGGACACGAACATACTCAGCGTGGGTTCCATTTTCTGATGTTCCTAAAATAAAGCCCCCATTTTGACAATTAGCATAATTTTGGCTAGCACAGTCAGAACAATTATTACAGTGAATAATACATCCAACAGCAACACGATCGCCAATTTTTAAAGTTGTAACAGCGTTCCCAACGGCACTAATTACCCCAACTGCTTCATGACCCATAATTGTATTTGCTTTAACACTATCATCTTCACCAAGATATGGGCGATAGTCAGCGTGGGAAAAAGTAAACCCTTCTACTTTAACAATAATATCTGTTGGGTTAATAATTTCTGGGTTAGCAACTTCCGCTCACTCAATTTCGCCTTTTTTACGATAAACTAATGCTTTCATTTTTTCATAAACCTTTCTTTTCATATAATAATTTGTGCTTTTATCATAGCATAAATTAGCAAAAAGAAAAAAAGGAAATTAACATTTCTTAAAAAGTTAATGTTCCCTTTTCAATTTTCTCTTTTATTTCTAAATCAATTAAATCAGAAAATAGTTTTTGACGTGGCATTTTAATACTAAAATACTGACGAGCATTTTTACGAATTTGTTCTTGTTTTTCAAAAGAAATATTTTTAAATAGTCAGGCATCAGTACAAAACGCTAAATTATTAAACATAACAACTTCCGCCGCATAGTTTTCCGCTAATAAAACACAATCAGTTTTAGTAGTTTGATCAAAGGGCACTAAAAATTCTTCTTCTAATTCGCTAATCATTTCAAGCGATGGATCATTTGCTGCCCCAATTGCAATTTTTATTTCTTTGGCAGCATTATATTTTTCATATAAACTATAATTAATAATTTTAATTGTTGTATTAATGTAACTGATTATATCAATTAAATAATCTAATTGCCCCTGATCACTATATAATGCTAAATAAATATCTTGATGACGTTTAAAACCAACTAATTTATCTGATTCTTGTAAAGCTTTAGTAATAATCTCATCAATACTTTCAAAAATTCAGGCATCTTCTGGTTGTGAATAAAACTTTTTTAATTCTTTGCGATTAATTAAGCGCACAACAATTGAAGAAAATGACTGTTCTGGATTTTCACGAGTATAAAAAGATGGTAATTCAATATTAGAAAGTGCTACCCGGTTACGGTACTCATCTAATTTATCTTTACTATAAACATGTTCTTTTAAAATTTCTATCGTTTGATCTGGATTCCAATGCATTAAGACTATCTCCTAAAGTTTCTCTATATATTATACTACATTCCGAAGCCTAAATAAATCCTTTATTTATAATTACTAAAGACTTATCGTCCCCGGGTTTTATTTTGTTGTAAGCGATAACGTTCATTATCCCGTTCTTTAATTGCTTCACGTTTATCAAATAATTTTTTCCCCCGTGCTAAACCAATCTCAACTTTGACATAATTATGTTTAAAATATAATTTTAAGGGGATAACAGTTAGTTTTTCTAATTTTATTTTTTGCATAATCTTTTTAATTTCTCGGCGATGCAATAATAATTTCCGCGTGCGGTCAGCATCAGGGACATAAGACGTGGCAAATTTATATTTAGCAATAACCATATTAATAATATATGCTTCATTTTTTTTCAAAATAACAAATGCTTCATTAATTGATGCTTCATTATTACGAATTGATTTAATTTCACTACCTGTTAAGACAAGACCAGCTTCAAATGTTTCAAAGATTTCATAATTAAAACGGGCTTTTTTATTAACTGTAATAATATACATCTTACTTCCCTCCTGTTATTTACCACGAACTAGTTCAAAATCAATTTGGCGTAATTTTTTATTCGCATTTTTAACTTTAATTTTTAATTTTTGTCCTAAAAAATATTCTTTCCGTGTATGTTCACCAATTAATTTTAAAGTTTTCTCATCAAAACGATAATAATCACCTTTTAAATCACGAATATGAACTAACCCTTCAATTGTATTTTCTAATTCCACAAAGATTCCAAACCCGGTAACTCCTGAAACAATCCCTCAATAATGATTGCCAATTTTGTCTTCCATATATTCGGCTTCTTTCATCTTGTTCACTTCCCGTTCACAATCCATCGCTTTTTGTTCACAAATTGTTGATTGTTCACTGGCAAAACTAACAACTTTACGTGTATCTTCAAGAATTTTAGCCCCAACTTGATGACGTAATAAATATTGTTTTAGTAAGCGGTGCACTAGTAAATCTGGATAACGGCGAATTGGCGAAGTAAAATGAGTATAACATGTTGATGCTAACCCAAAGTGGCCATCATTAACTGGACTATAACGGGCCTTCTCCATACTTCTTAAAAATAAAGCTGATAAGACCTTAAAATTATCATAGTTCTTTAATTTTTCTAAAATTGTTTGAATATCTTTCGCATGAATATTTTCCAATTTTCCTTTAATATTTAATCCTAATAATGATAACTGTTCATATAAGTCTCGTAGTTTTTTCTCTTTTGGTTGTTGATGGACACGATAAACAAAGGGTAAATCCATTCAAAAAATTGTTTCCGCGACTGTTTCATTTGCGCGAATCATAAAGCTTTCAATTAATTTTTCTGCTTCACCACGTTCACGGGGAACAATTGCCTCAATTTTACCACTTTCATTGGTAATAAATTTTGGTTCATCTAAATCAAAATCAAGTGATCCATCATTATGTTTTCGCCGCGCTAAAACTTGGTATAATTCTCGTGCTACTTTTAGCATTCCTTGCACTTCGATACTAATTTCAGTTGGTTGATCATTAAAAAACTTATTAACATTATTATAAGTTAAACGCGCTTTTGTTTTAATATACCCTTCATAAATTTCTGAATTTAAAACTTTTCCTTCGCGTGAAATTTCCATTTCACAACACATTACCAATCTAATTTCATTTGGGTTTAATGAACAAACCCCATTACTTAATTTTTCTGGTAACATTGGCACAACCCGGTCAATTAAATAAACTGAGCAACCACGGCTTAACGCCTCTTGGTCCAGCATTTTGTTTTCTTTAACATAATGGGCAACATCGGCAATTGCTACTTTTAAGAGATAAGTATCATTTGCTGTTTTAGTAACACTAATAGCATCATCTAAGTCTTTCGCATCATCACCATCAATTGTAACAATAATATCTTTCGTTAAATCACGGCGACAAGTCAATTCTTCTGGGGCAGCTAGAAAACTTGCGACATGGTTAGCTTCTTCTAGCACTTGTGGTTCAAAATGTGTTTTAATATTAAATTCATAAAGAACAGCCAAAATATCAGCGCCTGGCTGATTTAAATTTCCAATAATTTCGGTTACTTTAACCTCAATAATATTTTTTTTCGGACTAAAATTAGTGATTACCCCTTTGACAATTTCATTTTCTGAATATTGTTCTGGATTAATAATTACACCACGATATTGTTGCAATTTTGCATTTAGAATTTCTAAGCTCTGTTGATTTTCTTTATTTTTTCGAATTACTCCAACAACATATTCTGTTTTTCGCTTAATTACTTTAACAATTTCTGCCTCAACTTTTTTACTTTTATCAAGGTTATTATTCTTTTTTAAACGAAAAATAACTTCATCATTATCTAATGCATCTTTTAAATCTTTTTGACCAACATAGTATTCTTCTTGTTGATTATTAATCCGAACAAACCCAAAACCTTTTTTATTAATTAAAACAACACCTGTCAAATATATTTGCGGATCTAAATAAGAAAAACTGTTATTATTATTAACTAAAATAAGATGTTCATTTTCCATCTCCACCAATGTTTTTAATAATGTTTTTGTCTCATCAATATTATTTAATTGTAAAAACTCGGCAATTTCAATTGAACTTAAAGCTCTTTTTTGTTCTTTTAAAACCCTAATAATTTTTTCTTTCATTTTTAACCAACGCCCTCCCGCAAAGTAAAAAAGAGACTAGGTAATCTCTTTGCAAATATTCTTTCAACTTATTTTAATAAAATATGCGTTAGTAGCGCAATAATTAAGGTAACTACAAATAAAGAAATTCCAAAGCTTAACATAAAAATTGACAGTGTTCGATCTAGCCCTCTTTCTTTTGTGTTAGCAAATAATTCATCATTACCCCCATTTAAGGCACTAAGACCTGTTTGGGCTTTTTTATTTTGCAATAAGCCTATTACAATCATTACAATTGAAATAACTAAAGCAATAATTTCAAAGACATAGATGGTAATATTGGCAGCTTCACGATCAGCAATAGCTAGGAACATTTGAGTACTAAAATTCATTGTAATTATCCTTCCTTTATCAAATACTATAATAATATTACTATAAATTTTAAATAAAAAATACTAAATCAAGAAACTTTTCTGAAACTATTATCCCTCATTTACAGTTATTTAATAACTTCTTTTGTGACATACTCACTTGTAAAACAATTCAAAATTGCTAAATAATCTAAATCAAATTCAACAATATCGCCAACTTTTAAATCACTATTACAATTTGTTAAATCAAGAATAGTATGATCACTTGATTGGCCAATAACTTGGATGCTTTTATCAATTGGTACTAATCGTTCAAATCCAACATCTTGACGTCCTAAAGCAATAATCGCCTTTTTACGAATCCCAATATCTTCAAATTGAATTTCTTCACCAAAAGCATTCAAACCTTTTTTTCCTCAACTAGCACTTGGCTTTTGTTGCAATTCAATAATTTCTGCTTGTAATTTAAAATTATTTTGTTGTAAAAAAGGTATTGGTTCATCATTTAATCCAATTCCACATAGCAACGCTGAACCACTACGAATTTGATTAATTCCTTTTGGCATTTTCGGATCATCTCAAATTGAAATATGTGAAGAATTACCACAACTAATAATTGGTAATTTAATTTTGAATTGTTCTTCTAATGTTTGTCTTAAGTCATCCAATTTTTGTAATTTACTTAATTCTGGAACTGTCGCCCCAAAGCAGGCAAAATTAGTTCCCAATCCAACTAATTTAACTTTTTCAAATTCACTTACTCTTGCCACTGTTTGATTGATAACGGCTAAATCTCAAATTCCTTCCCGAATATCACCCAATTCAATCATTAAAATTACTTCATAATTTTTATTCTGTTGCTTTGCTGCTTGTTCTAATAATTCTAATGTTGATAATTCAGAAATTAAGCAAATATCTGAATATTTAATAACATCATCAACTTCACTGGGCATTGGAATTCTTAGCAACATTTTTTTAGCATCAACATTTACCATTTTCTTTAAATTAGCAATTCGAGAATCACCTAAATAATTCAAACCATTATTAACCAAAAAATTAATAACATCTAAATTACCTGCCACTAGCTTTACAACTCCAACTAAATCAAGATTACGACTTTGACACGCTTCCTGTAATTTTTTTAAATTACTAACAATATTTTTTTGATTTACAGTTATTTTTGGATACATTTCTTTTTTTTCCTCTCTCAACATGATATTTTAATCTAATGTGATATTTGTACGATTATAATCTATTAATAATTTTAATGCAAACTACTAATTTAAATTATTATAGCACTGGGCACAAACTTCATCCGTTAAACTAATATTATTTAAAATAATTTCCATTTTATTGTTTTCATCTAACAATTGGTGGCAGGTTTTACAAATAATACTATTTTCAAAATAATCTTTATATCGTGTTACTAATTGAGTTTTAATTCAATTTTCTTCAGATGATTCTAGATATTTTTTCATTATCAAATTAGCATTTTCAATAAATTCTTTATCACTTCAATTAATCTTACTATTAAACTTATTTTGAAATAAATCCCCGACAATTTCAATTAAATCATCATCACTAATTTCAATTTCATATTTTTGATTTTTCTTAATATTATATAAGAAATATCTAAAATTTTTACCTTTATATTCAGGTGAATTTTCAATTAAATATTTATATAAAACGACTTGTAAAAAATGTTCTGGTTTAATTTCATTAACAAATTTAAATTCAAAAACAGCATTTTGGTCTAAATCAATACAGTCAACAAAACCAACTAATTCTTTTCCCAAAAGTTCTTTATTTTGTTTGTCATCCCCTTGCACTGAGAATTTTTTTTCAAAAATAAGATTTTTCCCAACTTGATCATCAATTAATTTGGTAATTTTATTAAACTCAGCATCACTAATTCAATTAAATTTTTCTTCTGGGATTTGTGTTAATTTAACACTATACATTTCAAGATAAGTATTTCATATCGCTGACAGATATAGAATGTCTTGCGCTATCCATTTGTCTTGATTAATTAATTTTGTAATAAAATCAGCATGTTTTATTAAAACAGGTAATTCTTTTTTTAAATATTCAAAATTATTTTTAATTTGTGAATCTAGTATTTGTAGTGGGGCAATAATATTTCCTGAAGGAGTAATTTGTTTTTGATAATAAATCAAAGCCGCTTGACCTGTAATGCTTGAAACATTCTCCCTATACTGAATTCCCTTTTTACTTTTTAATTCTAGGGTATTGCGAATTGTTGTAAATAAACCTTGATCATTATTAATTAAAATAGTATTTTTAATTTTATCTTTTACAGCAGTAATAATTTTACTATTTAGATTCTTAATTAATTTTGTTACGCTAATTGTTGGACTTGCTTCAGTAACTTCAAGGCCCTTAAATTCTTTTTTAAAAGCTTCGTTAAATTTAGCTTCAATAGTTTCTCCTCCATAAATAGAAAATTTGGCAAAATCCTTAATTCTATCTTTTTGTAAAAAGGGTAACGGTCCATTTTCATAATGATGGACAATAAATAACTTTTCAAGAGCTCTTGATAAAGCTACATATAAAATATTATTTGGTAACAAGGGGTTTTGCTCTTTAGCATAATATTTAAAAAATGCTATGTCAAACCCTAATACAAAAACTACTTTTCGTTCTAACCCTTTTGCTTGGTGAAAAGACGAAAAAACTACTTTGTTCTTCAATTCTTCTTGATCTAATTTTTCTTCATCATTATTTGGTGTATAGACTAAAATTCCTTGACTTGATAAATTGTTGGCCAATTTTTTAGCTGGTGAACTTTTTGATTTTACAGAATATGCTAAAATAAAAACATTTTCTGCCCCGTATTTTTCAACCGCTTCAATAACCTTTTTTGTCAGATCTTTATCACCAAAAGAATTACAAACAATGTATTCAACAGCTTCTGGTTTTTTAATATTTGATTTCATAATTATTTTATTATAAAAAACATTATTAATAAAATCTGTTGTTTCTTTATTAACACGATAACTTTCTGATAAATTACACTCTTTCCAATCTCTTTTATTAAACTTAAATAATAATTCTGCCTTTTCCAAATATCTTGAATCTGCAAAATTATATTCATATATTGATTGGTTTTTATCTCCTAAAATACATAACTTAAAATCTTGTTTATTTAGTGAGATAATTCTACAAGTAAATTCATACAATAACGGCGTTAAATCTTGTGATTCATCAATTAAAATTAAGTCAAAATTAATATTAATTTTAGGCTGTAAATTATTTTTAATAATGTTATGAATTCCTTCATCATCATAACAGTTTTCTTTAAAAAATTTCTTCCCAAAGGAATGAAAAGTTCTTACTTCTAAATTATCTATCCCTAGTTTTTCTTTTTTTAATTTTGTCTCATCCATTAATTTACGATTATAAGTTAATAATAGGATTTGTTTATCTTTAAATTTTTTAGCAATATGCAGGGCTGTTGTAGTTTTACCACTACCTGCAACTGCTTGAACTTTCACATTATAATTTTCTAAAGCTTCTAAAACTTTAGTTTGTTCTTCAGAAGCTGGTTTTAAAATACTTGCTTTAACATTATCGCTTAAATTTATCATTGATAATGAAGAATCTTTAATTTTATCATTTCTGGTTAATTGAACTGGAACAATGCTATTAAACCATTTTTCTGCAGCATCACGAGAAAAAAACGGCTGATATTCTGCCTTTTTAAAGCCTTCAATTTGGGCTTTGCATTCTTCTCATGTTGCATAAATCCCTGGTGTTTTGCCTACCTTAACTGCATAAAATATGTTTTTAATACCCATTAAATTACCTCATTTTTTCTATTTTTTAATAAAATAATAATGCTAGTATTTAAAAAATAAATATTATTTTTTGTCTGCTTTAATTATACAATAAATTAAATTTAAAAATTACTTTATCATTTTTGTTAAGTAATCACTAATGCCCCCAACATTATTACTACTTGTTACAGCATATGCTAATTTTATAACTTCCAGAGAAGAATTTTCCATCGCAATTGCATAGGGAAAGGTTTTAAAAACAGATAAATCATTATAATTATCCCCAAAATACAGAACATTATTTTTTGTTAATTTTAAATGATATTTTTTATTTAAAACTGTTAATAAATTAACAATCCCTTCACTTTTGCTAGCATAGCAACTGACAATATCACAGCTAGTTGCTGATAATTTTTCAACTTTAATTGCGGGGATTTCATTAAGTAAAACTAATACTTTATCAAAGACTTTTTCACTTGGTGCATACATTACAATCTTATAACCAGTTCGATAGTGTCGAGGCTTAAATAATACTGCCCGTTTAGCTCCGTCTAAAAAAGCCCCCGGAGTTAATTTACTATTAAAATAATCCTTATCACTAAAATAAATTACTTTTGAACGATGATAAAGTAAATTAAAATTACAATTATTAGCTAATAAAATATCGGTGACAGCTTTAATCGCTTTTTTGGGGATTACAATCCTTTTAACAGTCTTGTTTTTCTGCAAATCATAAATAATTGCGCCATTAGCCCCAATCACATATCCTCCATATTTTTTAATTTCAATTAGTTCACTATATTCATTAAATCCCATTGGCATTCTCCCCGAAGCAATCGAGACAAAATAATCGTTGGCTTGAAGGTTTTTTAAAATTTCTGCTGTTGCTGGAAGAACTGTTCGTTGATCTGTTAGCAGCGTCCCATCAATATCAGTTACAATAACCTTAATTGAATCTTCGTTAATCTTTAGTTCCATTATTCCCCTAAGTGTGGAAAAATTTCTTTTTCCAAAAAATCAGCAATTCCGGCATTATTATTATCTAAAGCAGTTACTTTTCAAGCCACTTCTTTTAATTCCGCCGTCGCATTACTTAAAGCCACACCATATTTTGCATTCTTAATCATTTCATAATCATTCATTTGATCACCAAAACAAAGAATTTCGTCTGTTGCAATATCAATTCCTTCTCCCCGTAAAATTTCTAGGAGACGAATAATCCCTTCTCACTTATTAACATTTTTAGGAATTATTTCAATATAACCATATCCTGTTTTTTCAGTACGTAATGTTTCACTAACCGCTACTTGTTGGCGTAATCAGTTTTGTTTTTCGTGATCACTTGTTGCCACAACAACTTTACGCATTTGAGGAATATTATTTCAATCAATAATTTTTGCTGTTAAAAATTTATAATCAAAGTAAAATAAATTATTGTCTAAAACATATTGGCTCGAAACATAGGCTAGATTTTCAGCAATTGGAGCTAAATAAAAGTCAGCTCCCAATTCTTTGACCAATTCCATTGCTCATTTTGTATCTTCTAGCGTTGCTTTTTCATCATAGGCAAAAGTATTATTGGCAATGTTATAAACTGCTCCCCCGTTCGCCCCAATTACATAATTAATATTTTTTGTAATATTTAATTCTTGGGCATATTTTCGTAACGCCCCTGGCACTCTTCCCGTTGCTAAAGTTACTAAAATACCTTTTTCTTGTAGTTTTTTTAATGCCGCAACATTAGCCCCCGGAATTTCTTTATCAACATTGCGAATTAAGGTTCCATCAATATCGCAAATCACCATTTTTATCATTTTATAATCCTCATTTCTATTTCCTTTATTTTAACTTTTTTTAACGAAACTTAACATCTTTTTTCCAATAAAAAAAGTCTTTTTGCAAGACTCTATTTAATCATACTAACTTCATCGGCAAGGATTTTTACTTGTTCTTTTTCAACTTGTAAAATTCCTCCGGAAATATTTAAGCGATATTCTTTATTATCAATTTTATAATGCATTTCTGATGGGACAATTGTTGAAACCAAAGGAACATGCCCATATAAAATCCCAATATAACCTGTTAAAATTCGAACTGTAACAATATCAACTGGTTCATCGACAATAATTCCTTGTGGCGTTGTAATTTTTAAAAGTATTTTTTTATTCATTACAAATTATTTTTTCATACTTTCTGCTTGTTTAATAACTTCTTCAATTGTTCCAACATATAGAAAGGCTTGTTCAGGAAGATCATCACATTTTCCCTCTAAAATTTCTTTAAACCCACGAATTGTTTCAGCAACAGGAACATATTTCCCAGCTTTCCCTGAAAACTTCTCAGCAACATGGAAAGGTTGTGATAAGAAGTTACGGATTTTCCGAGCCCGAGCAACTGCTAATTTATCTTCATCACTCAATTCATCCATCCCTAGAATGGCAATAATTGATTGTAATTCTTTAAATTTTTGTAAAATTGCTTGCACCCCACGGGCAATATCATAATGTTCATCCCCAATTACTAATGGATCAAGTAACCGTGACGAACTTCCTAATGGGTCAACGGCAGGATAAATTCCTAACGCAGCAATTTCCCGGTCTAGAACAACCTTAGCATCTAAGTGTGTAAAGGTTGTTGCTGGCGCTGGGTCAGTTAAGTCATCAGCAGGAACATAAACAGCTTGAACTGAGGTAATACTTCCTTTTTTTGTTGAAGTAATTCGTTCTTGTAATGCTCCCATTTCTGTTGCTAATGTCGGTTGGTACCCAACCGCTGAAGGCATACGCCCTAATAAGGCTGATACTTCTGATCCCGCTTGGGTAAAACGGAAAATGTTGTCAATAAATAATAGCACATCTTGATTTTTATCATCACGGAAGTACTCGGCAATTGTTAAACCAGTTAAAGCAACACGCATACGAGCCCCAGGTGTTTCATTCATTTGACCAAAAACTAAAGCTGTTTTATCAATAACTCCAGCTTCAATCATTTCGTAGTATAAATCATTTCCTTCTCTTGTACGCTCTCCAACTCCGGCAAAAACAGAAATTCCTCCATGCGCTTTGGCAACGTTATTAATTAACTCTTGAACTAAAACTGTTTTACCAACTCCAGCTCCTCCAAACAACCCAATCTTACCACCTTTTGCAAATGGAACTAATAAGTCAACAACTTTAATTCCAGTTTCTAGAATTCCAGCTAGGGGTTCTTGTTCTTCATAACTTGGTGCTAAGCGGTGAATTGGCCGAGTTAATTTTGTTTTTGGGGCTGGTTTTTCATCAATTGGATCACCAAGAACATTAAACATTCTTCCCAATACTTCTTCTCCAACTGGAACGGTAATTGGTGCTTTCGTATCAATTACTTCTAGCCCTCGTACTAATCCTTCTGTTGGTCCTAACGCAATTGTGCGGACAATATCATCACCAATATGTTGAACAACTTCTAAGACTAATTTTTCGCCATGATTATCTAACTCAATGGCATTATATAATTTTGGTAAATACTCTTCACTAAAGTGGACATCGACAACTGGTCCTAAGACCTGTACTACTTTCCCGTTTTTATTATCCATTTTTTTCTTCCCTCTTCTTAACTTTCTTGTGCATTAGCTCCGGCAATAATTTCCGAAATTTCTTGAGTAATTGCTGCTTGGCGTTTTCGGTTATATTCTAATGATAAATCATCTAACATATCATGGGCATTATCGGTTGCATTTTCCATCGCCACGCGCCGTGAGGCTTGTTCTGAAACTTGTGATTCAACAATTGTTGAAAAAAAGATTGCATTTAAGTACATCGGCACAGCATTATCTAAAATTGTTTGGGGGTCTGGTTCAAATTCGGTTAATACCCGTTCTTTTGAATTTTCCCCAAGTGGTTTTTTAGCAATTGGTAATAATTGCAAAATTGTTGGTTCAAAAGTAACATTATTAATAAATTTTGTATAAGCAATTTTAATACAATTAAAGGTTCCTTGGTTAAACTGCGATAAGATTTCCATTGCAATATTACGTGCTTCATCATAAGTAAAATTTATATCAATATCATCATAAATTTTTTCAACTTTGAAATTATGATTTTCATAAAATGAAACCGCTTTTGTACCAATTGCAATAATGTAATCCCCTTGTTTAAGTTCCTTTAAAACCAATTTATTAATATTAACATTATAGCCCCCACATAATCCTAAGTTTGAATTAACAATAACTCAACAAGTTCTCTGGTCTTTTACCTGACCAGTTTTTTCTTGGTAAATTGAACTATCTGTTTGACTAATAATGTCATGAAAAATTGTATACAATTCAGCAAAATATGGTTTTGATGTCGAAATTCTTTTTCCGGCTTTTTTTAATTTTGCTGTTGCCACTAATTTCATTGCTTCCGTAATTTTTGCAATTTGCTTAATTGAAACAATTTCTTTTTTTAAACTACTCCCGACAGCCATCCTGTTGCCTCCTTGCTAACGATTTATTTACTAATTAATTTTTTTCATTCACCCAAGTTACCATAATGTTCAGCATTATAATCTGGGATTTTACTTGTAATTTTTTTAACAACTTTAATAATTTCATGATCAACTTCATCCATTAATTTATCATCAAAAGATTTTGCTGCTGCTAATTGTTCATAATATTTTTTAGCCGGACCTTGGAAATGTTCAATTAAATTATCCTTAAAATCAGCAATACTATTAACTGGAATTCAGTCAATGCGTTTTTTATTAACAGCTAATAAAATAATAATTTGATCAATTTGTGATAACGGAGTATATTGTTTTTGTTTTAAAATCTCAATTACCCGTTTTCCATGTTCCAAAATTGCTTTTGTTCCTTCATCTAAATCAGAGGAAAATTGGGCAAAAGCTTGTAATTCACGGTATTGTGCTAATTCCAATTTTAATGATCCTGAAACTTGCTTCATTGCCTTAATTTGTGCTGATGAACCAACCCGTGACACTGATAACCCAGCATCAACCGCTGGACGATTACCCATATTAAATTGGTCTGAATTTAAGAAAATTTGACCATCGGTAATTGAAATAACATTGGTTGGAATATACGCCGAAATATCACCGGCTTGTGTTTCAACAATTGGTAAAGCGGTAATACTTCCCCCACCATGGTCTTTATTTAAGCGCGCTGCGCGTTCTAATAAACGACTATGTAGGTAGAAAACATCCCCCGGATAAGCTTCACGCCCTGGTGGACGGTGTAATAATAACGCCATTGTTCGGTAAGCGACGGCATGTTTTGATAAATCATCATAAATAATTAAAACATCTTCCCCAGCTTCCATTCATTCTTCCCCAATTGTAACTCCCGTATAAGGAGCTAAATATTGTAATGGTGACAATTCACTGGCTGTTGCTGAAACAATTGTTGTATAATCCATTGCCCCAACAGCTCGTAATTTTTCAACTAACTGAACAATTGTTGAAGCTTTTTGTCCAATTGCAACATAAATACATTTAACATTTTTCCCTTTTTGGTTCAAAATTGTATCAATTGCAATCGCTGTTTTTCCGGTTTGACGGTCTCCAATAATTAATTCCCGTTGTCCTTTTCCAATTGGAATCATTGCATCAATAACAATAATTCCTGTTTCCATTGGTTCTGTAACAGATTGACGAGTCATAACCCCAGGGGCAATTCGTTCAACTGGACGAGTTTTTGTTGCTTTTAATGGTCCTTTCCCATCGATCGGTTGACCTAAGGCATTAACTACCCGTCCTAATAAGGCATCCCCAACTGGTGTTTCAACAACTTTTTGTGAACGACGAACACGATCCCCTTCTTTTACTTTTGAATCATCTCCCATTAAAACAGCCCCAACAGCGCCATCTTCTAAATTTAAGACCATTCCATAGACATCGTTGGGAAAAATTAGTAATTCTCCCATCATTGCGTTATCTAGACCTTCTAGTAAAGCAATTCCGTCCCCAATTGAAACAACTGATCCTTCTTCATGAATTTCAATTTTTTTACCATATTCCTCAATTTGTTTTTTAATAATTTCGGAAATTTCATTTATTTTTAAACTCATCACGTTCCCCCAATTTCTATTTATTATTTAAAGCTTTAGAGCGCATTGCTTCTAATTGCCCAGCGATAGAACCATCAATAATTTCATCTTTAACCTTAATTTTAATTCCCGCAATAATTTTTTTATCAATCTTATTAACTAATTCAATGTGATAACCAAACTTTTGGCTAATTTTTGCCTCAATTACTTCAATTTGTTGATCTGATAATGGTAGCGCCGAGAAAACTTTCCCATAACGAACATCATTTTTCAAATTAATTAATTTTCGTAATTGTTTAAAAATTGGTCGAACCACGCTAAAAGCTTCGCGATCAATTAATAAATAAAGGGCATGCAAAATCTTAACGTCAATTGTCTTCCCAAATGTTTCTTTTAAAACATCTTTGCGTTCTTGCTTTGGAATATCAACGTTACTCATAATTTTGATATAAATCGGATATTTTTTTAATACTTCAACAATTAAATTTGATGCTGCTAAATAATGTTTTATTTTATCATCTTCAGTAGCAATATTCATCAAAGCGGCGGCATAATTATAAATAAATCGTTCACTAATTTTCATAATCTTAGTTTAAATTATCAATAAAATCTTCAATAATTTTTTGATGTTTTTCCTTACTGATTTCTTTTTCTAACAGATGTTCTGCCGCATCAAATGCCGTATTAATAATTGCTTTGCGAATATCATCTTGATATTGTTCTTTTTCTTTTGCTAATTCTTTACGTGCTTGTTCATTCAAATGCACAATTTCTTTTTTTGTTTCATCTAAGAGATTATGTTTTTTGGCTTCGGCTTCAGCATGAGCTTCCGAAATAATTGAAGAAGCATCCACTTTTGCTGTTGTTAGCATTTCAAGGGCTGTTTTTTCTTTAATTGTTGCCTTTGTTTGTTTATCAGCAGCATCAGTAATCATTTCTTGAATTTTTTGGCGACGAGCGCGCATTGCTTTGCGAAATGGGTTATACACTCATTTTGACAATAAAATTAATAAAATTATTGTCGCAATAACATGGGCAATAAAAACCCATAAATTAGGAAATAACTGATTAATAATTTCCGCTGGATTAACTGTACTTGACAATAACATTAACATATCCCCTCAACCTCTTTCTTTTAAATCAATAAATAATCTCTTTTGTTACAAGGTGCGCTTAAGCAACAACGAAAGCTAAAATAATTGAAATAACTAACGCATAAATCGCTCCTGATTCTGAAATCGCCGCAGCAACAATAAATAAGGTACGAACTTTCCCTTCAACTTCTGGGTTACGTGAAACAGCTTCAACTGCCTTCCCTCCAGTATATCCTTGCCCAATTCCGGCTCCTAAACAACCAATCGCTGCAATACCTGATCCTAAGTATGCAAGTCCTTTAGTAATATCTCCTGTCATTTCAGCAAACATTAACATTCCTACAAAATTTGACATTAATTCAAACATTTTTCTTTCTCCTTTTTTTCTTTTAATCTATAAAAACATTTTAATACTTTTTTATGCTTTTTGAGCAATTTTTAATTCTTTTTTACTAAGTGGCTTACGCTTGACAGCAACCACCCGTTCTTCACTACCTTTATTGTTTTCTTCTTTAATCTCTAACGCTCAGTAGGAGATTGTTAAGATAGCAAAAATATAAGCTTGAATGATTCCATCAAAAACATCAAAATACAAGCTTAAAAATGGTAAAGTAACTCCCGATAATAAATCAACAGGTCCAATATAAGGGATTTGACCCCAAATAAAGCCCATTAATGAAGAAAACAACGCCATAATGATTGATCCCCCTAAAATATTCCCAAATAAACGGAATGAAATTGAGATCAATGGTACAAATTGCGTTAATAATTCAAGGGGATTAACAATATATTTTTTAAAGAAAACAATTTTATGGTATTTAATCCCAAAGTAATAAATCCCAATAAATGTAACTAACCCCATTGATAATGGTACGGTATAGGCTGTTGCCACTGACTCAAAGCCAACAACTGACATTAAGTTCCCAATTCCAATATATAATAGTAAGTACATCACATAAATTGTTAATGACTTATATTTTGGCCCCATTAATTCAACAACTTGTTGTTCAACTCATTTGATTGACATTTCGGCAAACAAAACTAGACCCCCCGGTACATCGGTTGGACCTAGTTTTTTTAAGCGCTTATAGTAACCAATTGAAAGCATCATGATAATAAAAGTTGTAATAACAATTGTAATTAATTGTGGTAATAAAACAGTATAGCTTCATGCCCCCATCCCGCTTTGCGTTTCATCGGGAATTAAGTTGGCAAAGATTAAACTCTTATTATTCACAATTTGCCACTTCCTTTCTTAGTTTACGATGTTTTAGAGGCAATTTAATATTTACCAATAACGCTGATAGTGGATAAATTACTAAACCAATTGCTAAGGTAATAATGCTAAAAGAATTTGGCGCTTTTACAAAAATAACAATCGGAATTAGATAGATAAAGATTCGAAAAAAATATAGCAAGACAAAGAGGAACTTATTTAAACTTATACTTAACAATCATCATGATCATATAATGATTAAGAAACCTATAAGAGAAAACAAATATCCTAACCCTAAGCCAGTATAAATATTTCAACTCATATCAACGCTAAAATATAAAACTGTCAAAACAATTAATGCCCCAAAGAGCATTATGATACTTATCAATGACATTTTACATTCTACACCTTTGAAGCGATTTTTTCAATTAGAAATGTTATTTTGTTCCAAAAATACGATCTCCTGCATCACCCAACCCAGGAATAATATAACCTTTACTGTCTAATTTTTCATCTAACGCTGCAACATAAATATCAATATCAGGGTGATGTTTTTCAACATTTTCTTTTCCCTCTGGAGCCGCCACTAAACAAACTAGCTTAATATTTTTGGCTCCTCATTCTTTAACTTTATCAATCGCCATATTTGCACTACCCCCAGTTGCTAACATTGGATCAAGGACTAGTACCGTTGCTTCCTCAATATTCTGTGGTTTTTTGGCAAAATACTCATGGGGTTCAAATGTTGTTTCATCACGGTATAAACCAATATGACCGATTTTAGCATTCGGAACTAATTTAACAATTCCGTCAACCATCCCTAACCCAGCGCGTAAAATTGGAAATAAGACAATATCTTTTGCAATTTTATAACCTTTTGTCACAGCAACTGGTGTCTCAATTTCAAATTCTTTTAATTCAATTGTTTGAAAAATCTCATAAGCCATTAATTGGGCAATTTCATCTAAGTTTTCTTTAAAAACTTTTGAATTACTATCCTTTTTTCTCATTCTTGTCAATTTATCCAAAATTAATGGATGTTTAATTACTGTAAATGCCATTATCTTCTAACTCCTTCAAATTTATTAGATTTTAACACATTTGCCCTAGCAATATCAAATCTTTTTTAAAATTACCCTAATTATCTAAGATACTAAACGCAAACTCTTGATTTGGTTCTAAAGTTTCAATTAGATATCCTTCGACTGGTGATAACTTCCCTACTAAATTCCGAATTCCATCATTTTTAATTTGTTTTAACACTATTTGTAATTCCCCCGCATAATTTTGGGCTTTATCATTTAAAATTAAAACATCTCCTGGTTCAAAATACTGTGGTTGTTCACTTTGAGGAATAATATTAACCCCCTGGTATTTTAAACGCGAAAAAGTACTACGAATGACAAATTCAGCTAAATCAGGACGAACAAAATGGACTGTTTGGTCATTTAAAATTTCTAACTCTGCTAAAGTTAAATTCTGATTAGGTAATAAATTAAAGTGTAATTTTGTTAAATCAAGATTTTTAACTTCTTTAAATTCTTCCTCATTTAAAAATTGCGTTGAAATAATAATATCATCAACCCCAAGGGCCTTTAAATGCCGAATTTGGAAATTCAAACTCTCATCGCGATGAAGTTCCAACGTTGGCAATTTATCATTATGCTTTCAGGGTCCTTGTGCATCCTCACGTTGCAAAGCAGCAAATGCTTGGACTTTAACGCCATTGTTTTTAATATAGTCAAGATTATCTAAAAAATAGTCAACCCCAACCCCAGTATAGCGTTGTGGATAAAAGTTTCAGCAAGCAAGGAGATTATCTTTATTTGCCCCTAATGAAATTAAATATTCTAATTCCATTGATGGGGAAGCGGCATTTAAAATAATTTTAAACTGATTTGGATTATTAGATAGTTTAGCAATCCCAACCCCATCAATTCCATCATCAAAACGCAAGCCAGCTAAACCAAGCTCATCTTTGAAAAAATGCATTAACTGTTCGCGATTATTTTTATCCAAACCAAATTCTTCATAAACTTCACCATTAATATCACCATATACAACAATCCCTAATTTCTTCGCCCCCGCGGTCATTTTTTTAAATAAAGTAATTAATTCTAAATTATCTTTTTTAAAGTTAATCATTGTTGTAAAAATAATTTTTACCCCTGCATTAGCACATTTTGATAAATACTGTTCTAACTGTTTTTCTTGCCCAATTAATAAATGGGGATAAATACTAACTCCAATTGCCATTTTATTTCCTCCTTAATCAAGTAAATTTTTTGTTTTTAAAATTTGGTATAAACTGATAAATTCTTTTGCCAATTCAATAACCATTTGGGCACTCATCATTTGATCTTCTGCATGCATAAATAAGACTGGGATTTGATGTTTGACTCCTTGGGCTTCTTGTTGAATTACACTCATATGTGTTTTTTCGGCAGTAATAATATGCTCTTCAGCTTCTGTAATTAGTTTTTCTGCTTCTGTAATATTTCCTGTTTTTGCTGTTGTAATTGCAATTAGGGCATTTGACTTTGCCATTCCTGCATATGTAATAATCCCAAATGAGATTTCTTCAAAATTTAATTTTTCCATTTTCTTACTCCTTAATATCATTTTACAATAAATTTAAATTTTTAAAGGCATAATATGCTGCCCCGTACATTCCCGCTTTATCTTGTAAAGCTGAGATTTTAAGTTCAAATGTTTTTCATAAAAATTCCCCGGTCGCACGATGAACCAACCTCGTAATAATTGCCAATAATTCTGGCCCTAAATTGGTCACCCCACCGGCCAAAATAATTAAGGCCGGGTTAATAACATAAATTAAAGTCGCAATATGCTGGGCTAATGGTTCTAACCCCTGTTCCAAAACCGCAATCGTTTCTTGGTCATTGTTTTCTAACAATGGTTTAATATCTCCCAACCCTAATGGATGGCGTTGATGCTGAACCAATTTCCCCAACGAACTATTTGGAGCAGTTTTTGCTTTGCGATTAATTAACTTTGTTAATCCTGTTGCCGAAGAAAGCGGTTCAATACAATTTTTTAACCCACAACTACAGGGAAATTGATTTTGAAAATTACCCCCATGACCAAATTCCCCCGCATAACCAGTTGCACCTGTTCATAGTTGGTCATTTAAAATTAATCCTCCCCCAATCCCTGTTCCTAAGGTATATAACGCTAAAGAATGAATGGTTTGATCACTGTTATTTCAAAATTCCCCTAACGCTGCAGCATTAGCATCATTAATAATAAAAATTTGTTTTTGAAAAAGGGCTTGTGCTTCTTGGCGAATTGGAAAATCCTTTCAGCCTAAATTACTAGCTAGTGTTACAACACCAGTTTTATCATCTAAAAAACCAGGTAAGGCAAAACCAATTGCCCTAATTTCACTTCATAACATCTGATGGGTTGTTAATTGCTCATTAATTGCTGTTTTTAAATTAGGCAAAATATTTGTAATATCAGTTTTAACTTTAAATTCTAACAACATTTCCTTATTGTCGGCAAAGACCGCACATTTGGCTGAAGTTCCTCCTAAATCAATTACTAAAATTTTATTCATCTTTTCCTCCTTTAATAGCAATTACTTCATAATCATTTGTATTATTTGTTTTTGCTAAAATCTCTATTATTGATAATGAAATTTCTGGAGAGACAATTGGGGAAGTTAATTGTTTGTTATTTCATAATTCATACAGATGATTAATTTCTAAAAAAAGTCCTTCCCCTTTTGTTGTTAATGGCAGATCAACATTTTTCAAAAGGTTACCATTATTGTCATATACTTCGTAAGTATAGGCCATATGGCAAGAATCTTTTTGGTAATCTTGATTATATTTGGCTAAATTACCACCCAATTTAATGTAACCCTTTGTTCCCAGAATTTCTGCCGATAAGTCACTTGTTAAACTATCACTGGCAATGATTGTTGAAATCCCATTATTTTGATGGCGGTTAGTTAAAACGGAAGTGGAAATTGCCCTGTGATTTGGATAAGAATTATTTAGATGTCTTGTTGTTGTAATTGGACCTAAAATATCAAGACCAATAAATAAAGCATAAACCCCTCCAGCAAGATGGAGTCCAACAAAGTTTTGATCATCTTTTTTAGGGTTAGGAATTCGACCACTTGTAGAAATCTTGGCATGACTAGCTCGCAAATATTGTACTTGCCCAATTAATCCTGCTGCAATGTCTTTTTTCATTTCCTGATAAGCTGGCGAAAACCCAGTTTTTATTCCATCGAATAAGAGAACTTGTTGCTCTTGGGCGATTTGATATAATTCTTTGGCCTCATCATAACTTAAAGCTAACGGTTTTTCACAAAAAACCGCGATTTGAGCAGACAATAATAATTTCACAATTTGATAGTGCGTTGCATCACTAGTTCCAACATATACTAAATCGTAATTCCTTTTATCGGCAATTACTGCGGCTAAATCATCATAAACAATTTCAAACTGATACTTTTGCTGATAAATTTCTGCTTTGTTTTTTGTCCGATTATAAATCCCATGCAACTTAATTTTGTCGCGATATTTACTAAAGGCTAAATCCTCACAAAACCATTGAACAATTCGGCCAGCTCCAATACATACTATGCGCATTTGCTTTGACTCCTTACTGATACCAAAAATCTCATGTTGATAATTCCCCCTTTAATAATCCTTCTAACATATCATGATCATCATGGGTTAAATTTTCACCCCCACTACTAATTAAGCGTTGATATCATACATAAGATAATTTTGGGGTTCGAGTTTTAATTGGACTATTAAAATCAACTGCTACTAAACCATAATCTTTGCGATACCCCCCACTTGGCGAAAAAATATCACAATAAGTTCATAATGAATAGCCAATAAAATTAACACCCTGGGCAATTGCTTTTTTTACTTCTGCAAAATGGATACTTAAATATTCGGCCCGATTATAGTCTAAGATTAAGTCCCCCCTTTTATCATCAAAAGCTCCTAGACCATTTTCCACAATCATCAACGGTTTTTGATATTCCCCTCATAATTGTTGGGCTCCTGGTAATAGCATTGTCGGGTCAATAATTCAATTTCAACTTGTATAGCGAACATTATTCTTTGGAAAGACTTGTTTAAAACCTTTAACAAAAAATGTCCGACTAGCAATCTGCATTTCTCCTGGTTTTTCTTGATAATCATCACAAGCAATATAAGCTGGACGATAATAATTTCAGCCAATTAAATCTAAGCAATTATTTTTTAGCAGCGCCATATCCCCTGGTTGAATAACATCAGTTAGTCCTTCTGTTTCTAATCAATCATCAAATACTGCGGGATAAGTTCCTTTTAAATTTGGATCAAGGAAAAAATTCTTAAACCAAAGGTTATATTCTTGGCAAGCCTTTGCATCTTCAATCCGATATGGGATTCCTGGTGATCAATCATGGTCAATTCCCAATAAAGCTGCCGGGTTAATATCACCTGCTAGTTTTGCTTTTTCAAATTCAATTTTTGCTATTGCTGCACAAAGATTCAAATGGTGAATCGCCCGAGCAAAACCCTCTTTACTATTTTTTGCTGGGGGTAAATAATCTCCCAAATAACCATCAAGGGTAAAAGTTGAATTTTCATCATTTACAAATCAAATATCACTATATTTCCCTAAGTATTTAAAGACTGTTGCAACATAACTTTGAAATCATTCTAAAATTTTACGATTTTCAAATCCCCCTTGTATCTCTGCTCACATTGGGGTATCCCAGTGAAATAAAATTGGAATTGGTTTAATATTATTTGCTTGTAATGTGGCAAAAACATCATCATAAAACTTAATCCCTTCTCAATTGATTTCTTGACTGTTTTTGGAAAAGATTCTTGTTCAGTCAATATTATAAACTAATCCATTTAATCCCAACCGTTTCATAATCCGAATATCAGTTTGATATTTATGATAAAAATCCGCGCTAACAGCAATTGAATTAATTTCCCGCTCATTTTTACCAATTGGGGGAATATGAAAACAGCGTTTTGTAAATTCATCTCAAATCGAATCTGTTCGTCCCCCAAGATTTCGGGCTCCTTCAATTTGAAACGCATTTGTTGAAGCGGCAAAAATAAAATCTTTCTCTAATTTCATGGAAATTCCTCCCTTTATTATCTATTTTGCTATAATTATAGAAATGGTAGGTGAAGAAATGACAACACAAACATTAATTATAACAATCGCTGTTATTTTTTTCTTAATCCCTTTTGTAGTATGAACAATTGTTCGTTTCCGTGATAAGGTTTTACAGCGTTTTGCCCCTTGACATCGTTTAGCGTTAATCATTAGTTCAGCGGTTGGTTTTACCGTTTTTACAGTTCTAATCATTGTCGCTTTAACTGTTTTTTAAGCAAAGTTAATATATTATTAAAAATTACCTTACGTTATTAACTTAACATAAGGTAATTTTTTTATTAATCCTTATTTTTGTTTTTTTGCATCATGAAGAGCTTTTAATTCTGCTTTTGCCGCAGCTTTTTCAGCTTTTGCTTTTTCTTTTACAGAATTACGATATGCTTTATCTTTTAAATAACGCATTTCTTCTTCATATTCAGCAGGGTTAGTTTTTTTCAATTTACGGAAGTAAAGAGAATTATCCAAGAGAATGAAAGGAATTCAAACTGCTGTGGAAACCACAAAACAAATTAAGGCAATAAGAATCGCCATTGGGTCAACGGTTGCTAAAACCGAGCCAATAATTCAAGGTGTAGTCCATGGTACAGTTACATAAACAACATTAACAATATGCATTGGTCCTGTTGCTAATCATCCAATTAGCATTGCTAATAATGGCGATAAAATAAATGGGGCAAAATAAGTCGGATTTAAAACGATTGGGAAACCAAAGATAACTGGCTCATTAATATTAAAACATCCTGCCGGAAGAGCATATTTTGAAACTTCTTTTAATTCACGGCGTTTTGATAAAACTAATACCATAATTAATAATCCCAAAGTTGCTCCCGAACCACCAATATTCATATAAATATCAAAGAACGGTTTTCCAAAGATTCCTAATTGATCATTTAAATTAGTTCTTGCTGGTAGTCCTGATGAAATCAAGGCTGTATTAACTCCCATAATCATTCATCAAATTGGTTCGAAAATGGCTCCCATAATATTTGAACCATGAATTCCAAAGAATCAGAAGAATGAGATAAAGAAGGCATAAGCAACTGCTAATCCTAATCCTCCATTCCCTGTTGCAAAACCAATAAATCATGAAGTAAAGAAACGATAAATAGCAGCGCCAATTCCAAAGGCTGAACTACCAATTGGTACGGTTGCATAACGTTCAGCAACAGTTAGAAAGGCTTCCCCATTTCCATTTGTTGAGAAGAAGAAATTTGCAACTATTGAATCAATCCCTTTATTACCACTAATTGTTTGACCATTCAATGATAATAGGAATTGTCCAAAGGCATTTGTTCCTTTTCCTGTCATTGTTGTTGTTAAGTTATTAAATCATTCTTTCATTGCGGCTTCATTACCTGACCCAAAACCACTGTTCATCAAACCTTCAATTTGGCCAATTGTTGCTGTTCCAAAAATTCCAGCTCAATCTGCTCCGGTTTGAGTAAAATCTCAAGCCCCAGTTATATCACGAGCAAATAACTCTAAATGATATGTTTGGTATAAAAAGTCAGCAAATGTTTTTAATTTAACATTATCCCCAACTGCTGATGACCATAAGTTTTTATTTGAAACTAGCGTATTCCAAGACTCAATTTCTCATCCTCAGTCAGGACGAGCGATTGCTGGGGCTAAAACAATTATGTTTAATACCGCCACAATCCCTAATGTAAATGTCATTGGTAAAAAGACGGCAAAGGATTTTCCAACTGCAGGGGGAACTCCATCTGGTAATTTAATTTCCAATTTTTTCATATTCCCAAATCAAACAAATAATTCGGTTGTAATGATTCCAACCACTAAAGCAGCAAATAACCCTTTTGCATCCATGAAGAATGACACTTGGCCCATGCTAGCAATAATAAACCCAGCAAATGATGCTAATCCAGCAATGGTTGGATTTTTATAATTGCGTGATAAGGCTAGAAAATATCCTAGCAAAAAAGCAAAATACAATGACATTGCCCCAATTGTGGCAATTTGAATTTGACCAAAAGCTAAGGCTCCAATTTGTGAAGCTTTTCCTCAACTAGTTTCTAAATTATTAAATAAAGGTCCAATATCATCTCAGGCATATCCAGCAGCACGAGCAAATAAGCCTAGCAATGAGATTTTCCCTGATCCAGCTCCACCAAAAATAATTGCATCAATTAGTAATCCTAACCCCCCAGCAATAATTAACGGAATCATTGTTCCAAATGAATCACGAATTGCTGATAAGTGACGTTGATTACCAAGTTTTGACATTACTGGTAGCGCTTTATTGTCTCACCATGTCTTAAAGCCTTTTGACATTTTATGTTCTTTTTCGGCTTTAAACTTTCCTTTTTCATTATCCATGTCTATAATTTATTCCTTCCTGTAATTTACTTAATTAAATTCAAGGCTAACTCTAAAGCTTCTTTCCCTTTCCCTAACGCATAAATATTAGCAGTTATAACCGCAACTGGTTTATCAGTCAGTGTTTTAAAATTTGCTTCAAGAAACTTTACTTGCGGTCCTAATAAAATAACATCTCAGTCTTTTAAAACTTGTTGAGCTTCAGCCATTGCTTTGGCTTCAATTTCAACATCAATATTCATCAACTGGGCAGCATCAGTCATTTTTTTCATTAAAATTGATGTACTCATCCCGGCTGAACAAACTAATAAGATTTTCTTTTTCATAATATTCCTCACTTTAAAATTAATATAAAATTGCTAAAATATTCCAATTTTATAGAAATATTTTACAAGATAATCAGGCCAATTACAATTAATATTCTAATATTTACCAAAAAAATGGAAAAATATCTCTTTTTGGCAAGAATTTTCCTAGTTCTTTCCTAATAATGATATACTTAAAGCAAATATTATTAACCTCCAGAAAGGATTGTTATGACTCCATCATTTTTTATCTATTTTGCTTTAATCCCCGTTGTCATTTTTTGTTTAATTTGAATTACAATTCGCACAATTGAAAAAAACTTTCACCGCTATTTAAATTCAAAAAAACTAATCCTTTTAATTAGTGGGATTAGCTGTCTTGTTATTACGATAATTATTATCATTTTATCGTTTTTTCTTTTCCAATAAAAAAGAACTTTTATTTGCTAAAAGTTCTAACCTTTGATAACCGTAATTGCATTTTACTTAACTGATAGTGATATTTTTCTTCGCTAAGATGTTTTAGTAATCCCAATTTTCGCATTAACTCTCACATTTGGATATCAAAGCGAATATTTTCAGCTTTAATATAATTATTACGCATAATTTGTTCTAAATAACCAGCTTTTGCTTTACGGCTTTTTATAATAACAAAATAAACTAATTTTGTTTTTTGCCCCTTGTTTTTTGCTTGAAATTTAAATGTTTTCGTAATTCAAGCCTCGGGAGTAAATCATTCTAACATTACTTCTTCATTTTCGCGAAAATGCCCTAGGTGCATAATTCGTTTTTGGTCTTTGCCCCCAGCCCGATAAAAAGTATCATCTGCTAAGTCTTGATATTTTAAATTAGCATGCATATCTCTTGATAACATCGTTAATAAAGCTTCAAATGTTTCGGGTAACGGAGTTTTAAATTTTTTAACTCGAATAATTTTTAAAATTCGTGATGATTCACTTAATTTTGAATTATATTTTGGAGCATTAAACTCCTGATATTTTTCCTGATATTCTTGTTTTAAGTTAGCAATTTGTGCTGGATCTGTTATTTTCATAGACTACCTAAATTAATTCTTCATCATAATTAATTGCTTGATTTGCAATTGTTGTTTGGATAAATTCAGCTGATTTTTTTAATACTCGTTGCCCATTATTATCTAAGTCTAATTGAACAAAACCATAACGATTTTTATAGGCATTCATTCATGATCAATTATCAATATATGCTCAACTATGATAGCCAAAACAATTTGCTCCTTCACTAATAGCTTTTTGCATTCAAGCTAAATGTTCTTTCACAAAATTAATACGATATTGGTCGTCAATAACACCATCTTTAATAAAACGTTCTTCATTTTCGACTCCCATGCCATTTTCTGAAATGTAGACTGGAATATTATTGTAATTATTTTTTAAATTCATTAACGCTAAATAAATTCCTTTTGGGAAAATTTCTCATCCTCGGTATGGATTAATTTTTCGCCCTGGCATATCATAAGGTTGATAAAAATAATGGGGAGTAATTGCGCCATTCGCAAAATTAGGAAGATAATCTAAACATTTAACACGAGCTGGTTGATAATAGTTTAATCCTAAAAAATCAACTCGTAAACTTTCATCAGCAATTAAAGCTTCATCACCGGGATTAATTGTTCACATAAAATTATGTTTTTTTGCTAACTTAATTAAGTCTTCAGGATAAGTATTTTTAACCATTGGGTCTAAAAAACAATTTAAGGTAAATAAATCATGATAATAAGCGGCTTCTTGGTCGGCAGGATTTTTACTACGCGCAATTGATGGGGAAATATTTAACAAACATCCGATTTGTCGATCTAATTTTAATTCCCGATAAGCTTTTACTGCTCGTAAGTGGGCAATTAAAATATTTCATTGGGCTTGCATCCCATCTTGCATACTAATTTCGTTTGGGATATGTCAGTCATATCAATAACTTCCTTCCACAACAACAATTGGTTCATTAAAAGTTGTAAACATTTCAACACGATCACCAAATAATTCAAAACAAGTTTTGGCAAAAAAAGTAAAGGCGTCAACAACTTCTAATGATAATCAACCCCCATTTTCTTGGGCTCATGTTGGCATATCAAAATGGAATAAATTTATAATTGGTTTAATATTATTGGCAAGCATTGTATTAATAACATTATTATAAAACTCTACCCCTTTCGGGTTAACTGTTTTCCCGTCAGGAATTAAACGGCTTCATTGAATTGATGTTCGAAGCGAATTAAAGTTTAGATTTTTAGCAATCAAAATGTCTTCTTCATAGCGATGATAAAAATCATTACGACATGGTTGTTCATTAAAAAAACGGTATTTTTCTTTTTTGAATCAATAATCTCAGTTTGATGATGCTTTACCATCTTCAAAAAAAGCACCTTCTGTTTGGGGCCCTGAAAAAGCACTACCCCATAAAAAATTTTTTTTAAAATCAAATTTTAGCATAATATTTTTCCTCTTTTCATACAATTAATAATATTATACCGATAAAATGTTGATTAATAAAATCTATTTTTGATTATTTTCTTTTCATTCCAAATATTGATCTCAAAAAGCTTCGGCACGATCGTGCGAAAAAATAAAGGCTTTATTTTTAATTTGATTTTTTAAATTATCAACCTCTGATCAAATCATGTTTATAATATCTTGACTATATTTTCACATAATCCGATTACGATTGAATTCTTTTAAATCAAGAATTTTATAAGCCCCATCTGAAAACACTTTAATATCTAAGTCATAATCAATATATTTAATTGTTTTGCCTTCCATAATAAATGGTGAAGCAATATTACAGTAATAATTTAGGCCTGTTTCTTTAAACATACAAATGATGTTACTTCAATTTTTTCGATTAAAAATTCAAATTGCTGGTTCATTTGTTTTTCATTTTCGACCATTTAATTCGGTTACTGTTACGTCTTCATTTACCAAAACTAAATAATCTGAATTTAATTCTAAAACAATAGCAGCATCTCAGCTACGATAAATCGCCCCATTGTGTTTATAAGCATGTACTAATACGACATCACCGATTTTTAATGTTTCCATCATAAAAATCCTCCCTTATTATTCAATATTCTATTCTCTTGTAAAATATAAAATCCACGAAACAAAATTAGTTTAAAACAAATAGTAATTCTTAATTCTAAATATAGTTTTAATTAAAATGATATTTTTATTACACTATCTCTATAATTATATCAAGCAAATTCTGTATGTAAATAGTCAAATCCCTAATTTAAAAATAAAAAAAGTACTTTTTTCAAAAAGTACAGCTTAATTTTCAATAAATGGGGCGGCTGATGGGGCTTGAACCCACGAGTGCCGGAGCCACAATCCGGTGCGTTAACCACTTCGCCACAACCGCCATATTTAATTTAATTAGGTAATTATTTTTACCTATTTTATTATATCTAAATTTCAGAAATTGTAAAGATATCGTTCTTGCTAATAATAAAAATATTTTAAATTGAAAAATTGCGATTTTTTTTGTATTATAATTAAGTTGTAGTAATAAGTATTAAATATTATCAACCCAAAAGAGAACAAGGCAATGTATATTATTAAAAAAAATCAAATATTAAAAAAAGAAATTATTATCCAATATAATAAATTTTTGTGCTTTGCAAAATATGTAGAGTCTCAAAATGATGTTATTGAATTTCTAAAAACATTTAAGGATCGCAAAGCTAGTTTTAATGCCTATGCTTATGTGATTGGTTTACGACGAGAAAATATTTTTAAAACAGATAACGGTGAAAACCGTCATGATGCCGGACGTCCAATTTTAGATGCTATCATTGAGCATAACTTAACAAACATTATTGTTCTTGTTATTCGATACTGCAATAGTAATACTATCCTGGAAAATCCTAAATCAGCTTATAGCACAATTACCCGTTTAACCCTTGAAACAGCTAACAAGAAAAAAATTGCTGTGCAGTTAAAAATCGGAATTCTATTACGACCACTTTATGAAAGTTTTTTACGAAAGTTATTACAACAACATAACGTTAGTATTTTTAAACGAACATTCTATCGACGGGAATTAATTATTACAATTATAGTTGAAAGTAATCATCCTATCATTGCCGCATTAGATCAATTCATTATTGATAGAATCATTTATAGTTATAAAATTATTAAAACATAAAAAAACCTCGAATGAGGTTTTTTTATGATAAAGTAATTAATTCTGGTGATTCTAAAATTTCTTTTAATCTTGTTAAAAAGATTCCTGCTTCAGCAGCATCAATAATTCTTTGATCAATTGTTAAAGAAATATTCATCATCGAACGAATTACTAATTTATCCCCTTTAATAACAACTGGCTTACGAACAACGCGTCCGATTCCAACGACTGCTGAATTAGGATAGAAAATCGTTGGTGTTGCCGTAACTGCTCCAACTGTTCCATAGTTAGCAACAGTAATTGTACTTCCTTGTAATTCATAATCGTATAGTTCACCTTCGCGTAAACGATCAATAATTTCTTGTGAGGTTACAGCAATTTGTTTTAAACTTAACTTTTCGGCAAATTTAATAACAGGAATAACTAACCCCTCACTTGTTTCAGTTGCAATTCCAATATGATGCGAATTTTTAATAACAATTTGGTTTGTTCTAGCATCATAATAAGAATTTAATTTTGGATATTCGGTTAGCGCTAATGATACTGATTTAACAATAAAACTCATTGTTGAAAAACGAACACCAGTATTTGCATTAGCATTTTTTAATTTTCGTTGTTGTTCAATTACCGCTGACATATCAATTTCGGTATTAATTGTTAATGGTGGAACACTAGCCTGCGCCATAATCATTGATTTAATGGCTGGATATTTTGCCGTTTTAATTTCTTCACGGCTTTCTGTTCCTTGTGGTTCAACAATATTATCACTTGTATTAACAATATTTAAACTATTATTTATTGGATGTAATAAGTTCCCTTGTGGGGCCATATTATCAAATTTTTTAATTTGTAAATCTTGGTTATTGTTTGTTTTATTTCCCAAGAAGCTTTCTTTTAATAAATCAGCTAAAACCGGATCTGTCCCACTATTAGGGGCTGATTTAAACATTTGTTGAAGCATCATATATTGCATTAATTTATCAAAAGTATTATTACTATTATTATTTTGATTATTTTCTTTTAAATGACGAATTTCATTTAATAATTCATTTTGACGATTATTTTGTTCTTGTTGGGCTAATTTTTCTTTTAATACTGCTAGTTCAGCTAAAATAGTACTATCTGCTCCAGTTGATTGTGGTGGTAAGAATTGTTGAACAACTGGTTGGCTTTCTTTTATTGCTGTTACTGGTGCTACTTTTGGATTACTTTGTAATTTTTCTGATTGCTTAATTGGTTCATTATGCGTAATTTGTTCTCCTCAAACATAATCTTCATCTGGGTGATCAAATTCACTATGTTCCGCATTATATTTATCGTCTAAGGCCTTATATTGTTTTTCCATTTCTTCATATGATGGCCGTTTAAAATTATGCATTGCTCCTAAAACATTATCAACTTCAACATCCCCAGCCGCAATTGCTTCCATTCGTTGTTTAATCAATTCCCGTTGATTTCTTGTTTTTAAAATCTTTTGTCGTTCAGTATCATTATGAAGTTTTTCAAATAAGCGATCACGGTAAGTTTTATATTGTTTATGTTGAACATGTTCTGGTTCATCCCCTTCAACAAGAATCCCATCCGCATTAATATATGAATATTTGTCGGCATTATCACTTGTTTTCTTGCTTGGGGCCATTCCATATTCAGAACGTGATCCCCGATAATTATCACTTGGGTCACTAAAACTAACGCCTCCAGCTTCACTTGTTGCTCGTAATCCAGAAGTATTTTCACTAATTAAATTATTCATCCGATTTTGAACAATATTCCGTAAAATAACTGGTTTCCCTTCATCATCTAAAAAGTCCATCGCATTTTTACTATTATCCGCTTCAAGATTTAATTTCTGAAAGTTATTATTACTATGTAATTGTTCACGACGTTTGTTAACTAGTTCTCGGAAATTATTTGTTGGGGCAGTTTCCGTTTGGTCACTCGCTAAAATTGCACTAGCTGGTTTTTCATCAGGGGTTTTAGTTGTTTCAACTAAGTATTTAGCATATTCTTTCTCAGCTAATTCTTGTTGTAAAGTATTTTTACTTTCTGCTAAGGCCTGACTAATTTTGGCTTTTAAATCTTCCACACGGGTAGACTCCTCACTATTACTTTTCTGATTTAAAAAAGATTCACTACGTGTTGCTTCTTTAAATGACAAGGGTTTTTCGCTTGGTTTATTAAATGATAATGGTTTTTCATCTCAACGACTTTTTTCCACAATACTTGTTTTTAATGGCGCATACGGCGCATTAAAAATTGATTTAGTTTCTTCGCTTTTTTGTTCTAATGTAACTTCGGGACGTGGTTCTTGCACTTTGTCCAACAATGACTGGTAGGCTGGTGTTTGGGGTTGGCTAGGGTTAGGTGTTTGTAATAAACTTGTTAATGGTAAAGTTTGCCCTGGCATTCTCTGCGTTGTGGAAACAAAACTTGTTCCTGAATAATCATCTTCTTCAACATCTGCTCATTTTGTCCCAAATTCACCTTTATCAGAAGGGGAAAAGTCTACTTCAAAATCACTTTTTTTATTAAGTTTATTATGATATTTTGTAATTTCTTTTTCATTTGTTAAAAGGTGGGCAATAACACTATTATTTTTAACTTTGCTGCCAATTTTAATTGGTTTAATAACAAGGCCATCATCTGGCGCATTAACAATAACTTCTTCTTTGTTATTAACTAAAATTAAGGCAATCGGTTCTCCCGCTTGCACAACATCGTTAGTATATAAAAATCGTTCTAAAACCCCTTTTTGTGAGAGATTTTCTATTCTTATTTTTTTCATTTTCCCTACCCCACAACAAAATAATAAATAAGTTTATATAATTAGTTTAGCCTCTATTTACACATTTAAATTATACCATAAAAATTGACTTTTTTTGCGAAAAAGGTTATTATATTATTCCAACAAATCTAAGGAAAAAAGTGATTTTTGGGACTATTAAATAAAAACTTTAAAGCTTTTTTTAATTTTTTGATTATCTAATTAATTAATAGGCCTATTTATTAGATATAAAACTTTATATGATGAGAAAGACGAGGAAAAAAGAATGACTTTTAAAGAATTAAGTGAAAAACGCCATACGATTAAAACATACTTACCAAATAACACAATTAGCGACGAGGAATTACAAAAAATTCTAGCGGCAGTTTATTTAGCCCCTAGTTCTAATAACTTACAAGATACAAACATCTTAGTAATTAGAGATCAAAAATTAAAAGAAGAAATTGCCAATGATTTTGAAGGATTTAATACACAAAATGTCAAAGATGCTAGTGCATTATTTCTCTTTGTTGGAACCCCTTTTAAAATGCAAATGCTAAATAATGGTCAAAGCATTTATGATGGCACAATGAAATTTTTAGATATTCCCGAAGCGGACCGCCAAAAAATGAAAGAAGGAGTTTTACAATACTATGGTGTTATGTCTGACTCAACAGATTTAGTTCATATCATTAATGCCGCAATTAAATTTAGTTTTACAATGTTAGCAGCAACAGAGCTTGGATATGGTTCAACCCCAATGTTAGGGATGCAAAAATGCAAATTAGAAAAAACACTGATTAATAAAGCAATGATGAAGCAAGGTCAACAAGTTATTTTGGCCTTATCAATTGGTGTACCAGCTCCTGATGATGCTCGTAATAAAGCCCAAGCAAATCGCATTCGTTTACCATTTGAAGAAACTTACAAAATATATTAAAAATTTCAATCATGATGACAAATAAAAAAAGGAATTTGGTATTTAGCCATTTCCTTTTTTTCTTTTAGCATTATTTTGTTGTTTTTGTTGTTTTCGCTACTTTTTCAGACTGTTTTTTATTCATAACTTTTAACATCAGAACTGATGTATATGAAATTAAGACGGTAATGCCGTAAATTCCAACAGCGGCAAAAAATAAAATAATTGGCGCAGTAACAGGATTCTTATAAGGGTTTAACATATTATAAGCATTCCACCAAACAATTGTTTGATTATTAGGATCAAAACCATGATAACCAACATAAATAAATAAGCGAATATAGGCGAATAAAACATAACAAACTGGGACAATTAACCCAAAATAGCTAATTCGTTTTAAAAAATACATAAAGTCATGCTCTTCATATTTTAAAAAGATAAAATACAAGGCTAAAGCAATTGCCGGGGTTAAAAAATGAATATTAACAGTAATAACATTTTTCATCGCTGAATTTGTATAAATAAATCCAGTTCCGACAAAAATTTGTTTAATAACATCTGGTCAAAATACTAAAATAATAACAATTGAATATAGTAGTAAAAAAATATTGTTAAAGAAAAATTTCTTAAACTCTGATCTTTCATTTTTATACCCTAAACGAGATAAAAATACTGTCCCATATAAAATTGAAAATAAGGCATATCAATTTGTAAACGCAACAAATAATCAGGCAATTAACTGATCAATTGTAAACTTACTTGGTTCCCCATTTGCACCAGGTTTAAAATAGTTATAATGCAACATGCGGTCGCACAAATCAACGATAATTCCTGATAATGGGATGGCAATAAGTAAACTCATTAAAACAATAATTGTTATTTTAAGGGGTTTAGAATATTTACTTAATTTATACATTGTGTTTCTCCTTAGATAATAGTAAATCAATTGTCGTTCTTAAAAGTGACTTTTAAATTATAACATAATGTTCTTTTCGCCTAAAATTTCAGAAAATAAAAAAATAATGCAAGAATGCATTATTTTTTTTAACCTTCAACTTGTTGTTTAATTTCTTTAACTTTATTATCTAATTCTGTTGTATGTTTTGTTTCCGTAATATTTTTGACTCATTTTTTGCGGCGTAATAAGATAACCGCTCAAATTGTTTTTAAACTATCAGAAACTTGTAAAATAATAATAATATAAACAATATCTAAGTTTGATGTTAATACTAAAATTGCTAATAATGGTACTGGGATAATTCATGTGTATAAAGCATCCAGAACAAAGGCATTGAAAACAGCACCCCCTGTTCTGATGATTGCATATGAGGTGGCACTAACCATCACAAATGGATACATCAATCCATAAACAAACAACATCCAGTGTGCAATTCGGAATGTTTCTTTTGTATTATTAACAAATAATACCTCTGGGAAGAATCATCCCCCCACAACTAACAACAAGCCGGCAACTGCTCCGATCATAAATGATAAAATCACCAAGTGTTTTCCATTGTATTCTGCTTCCGCCAAGTTGTTTGCTCCCAATCGACTGCCGACCAGAATTGACGTTCCCGCTGAGAAACCATGATATAGTGGTGTATATAGCGCGGTAATAATTGTTGAAAATATCGCATTTGCTGTTAAAGCATCAATACTATAAATTGCTCGTAGTTTTACTTGAACAACCATTCCGACCGCTCAAAAGATTTCGTTAAATACAATTGGGGTTGCTTTTTGAAAAGCCCGTCGTGTAACAAAGCCATCAAAGGAAAATAAATTCCGGGGAATAAACTCATACCGTTTAAAGGAGAATAAAGTAATAATAAAAGCTAATTGTAAAACCCTTGAAACAGTTGTTGCAATTGCAGCTCCTTGAACTCCCATACCATTAAATTCTCCTAAGAAAGTTGGTTCAACTAAGAAGGGATTCATTAAACAGTTTGTACTTAAGGCAATTAATGAAACTCATACTGCTAATCCTGCTCTTCCAGTTTCCCGTAATGTTGTAATAAAGGCAATATTAATTGCTAAAATTGGATATGATAAAGCAATTGTTTGAAAGTAGTGCATCCCTAAATCTGTTGAAATTGATGCTGCTTGATATTCAAAATATTTAAACCATTGAACTGCTAAATCTTTTTGATCAGCTGTCACTGGTAAAAAATCATTTGGTTTTTCGGCATATTTTGGTGAGGTTGTAAATTCAATTAATGGCCGCCCTGCTACTTGTGAAAGAAGTAAAACAACAACACAAACTAAAATACAAACATAAACTTTTAATAATGTTACTTGTTGTAATTCCTTGTATTTTTTAGCCCCATAATATTGGGCATTAAAAACTCCAAAACCATAACAAATTCCACTTAAAATAGCAAACATAATAAAATAAAGTTGGTTTGATGCAGCAACCCCATTCATTGCTAATTGCCCAGCCGTATAATGATAGCCAGCATAGTGTCCTAACCCTCAACTATTTCAGACTTCTTGATTATGATAAATTTCATCTGATCCAAAAACTTCTTTAATTCGGTCCATTAAATCATGAAAACCAGGAACATTAAATTTAATTGCATTAACAAAAAAGTTATCAACTAAGTCCGTTGATTCCATAATAATTTCTTGCATTGTTGCTAACAAAATTAAAACTAATGCTGTCGCATATCATTTTCGACTGGCAAATAATTTATTTTTTTTGTCGCTCTGTAATTGTGACATTTGACCCTCCTTGATTTCTTCTTTAATATTTTGTTAACACTATATTATGAATAATTGGGTGCAACAAATCGTAAAAATATTTTTAATTTTTATTAAGTAACAGTTTTTAAAATTACTATCTCATTCTTTTAAGGCTATCTCAAAATTATGACCTAATAATTATATATTAAAATAAAAAAGTTTTAATAACTTTTTTTGTTATTAAAACTTTTCTAAATTTATTTTGTTTTTTTATTAAGTTTAACTTTTTTGGCTTTTTTATTAACTTTGTCTGCTTTGGCAGCTTTATCAGCTTGAACTTTTTCATCACGAGTTTTGATAATAAACTGTTTCATTGAGATTGTTTCTCCTTTACGTTTTTTATCAATTACTTGTCAGAATCCATACATAAAGGCTGTAATTAATGCTCCTACGGCCATGAATAATAATGCTAACAATGTTCATTGTCATCCTTGTCCTCATCCAACTTCGGGAGCGAGACCGTTTCCACGACCCATTGCTCCTAGAAAGGCAACAATTGGTCCTCCATGGCCAGCTAAGTCAGCGATCCCTGTTACTCCAGCTAATCCTCCAGCAATTGCTGAACCAACAACGTTTGATGCTACAACACGTTTTGGATCATTAACCGCAAACGGAATAGCACCTTCTGAAATTCCAATGCATCCCATAAAGAATGCTGTTGTTCCCATTGTTTTTTGTTCTTCGTTATAGAATGGTCTAAAGATTCAAGTCGCAATTCCCATTCCTAAAGGGGCAACTGGGATTGCTGTCGCCATTGCTCCCATTGGTGTGTAAATTTTTGAACCGATTAAACCTGTACATGCTAAGAAGGCAATTTTGTTGATAGGCCCCCCCATGTCAAATCCAGCCATTGCTCCGATTAAAATTCCGAATCCTAATCCGATTGCAATGTTTCCGGCATTATCAGTATTTCCTCATGTTGATTCAATTCATCCTTGGAATTTCCCCATTACTCAACCAATTGTTGAACCAACAACAAACATCATAATCATTGAATATACAAATCCAACAACTAGTGGAATAAAGAAGATTGGCATTACTGGTCGTAATGATTTTGGCACATTTCATGTGTTAATTCATTTAACCGTATATCCAATTGCCAACCCTGCTGCAATTGCTCCAACAAATCCTGTTGGAGTTGTTACTTCATTAATCCCTGGTAGTGGGAAAAATGCTTGAGGTGAGTTTCCTAAATATGAAACAACCAGTGCTGGGGCAATTGCTGCTCTCCCGGCAATTGAATTAGCAATGAATGCTCCTAAAATTGGAATCATTAAAGTAAATGATGCTTCCCCAATTTTTAATAAATAGTAAAAGAAATTTTTATTATCTGATCCAGGATCATAATTTGGGCCATAAATTGCCTTTGAAAGTCCTAAAGCAACCGCTAGGAAAATTCCTCCTAAAATAATGATAGGGACCATATATGAAACCCCCGCCATTAAATGCTTCATTACTCCCATTTTTTGTCCTGAATTTTTGTCAGTTTTAGTATTAAATTCACCAGCTTGTTGTTTTCCTTCTTTTAAAGCAGTTTCAATAACCCCTTCTGGGTCTTTGATTGCTTTAGCAACACGACATTGATAAACTTTTTTACCATTAAAACGACTAGTATCAACTGTAACATCAACTGCTAAAATAATTACTTCGGCACGAGCAATTTCTTCCGCAGTAAAATCATTACGAATTCCTTCTGAACCATGGGTTTCAACTTTAATGTCATAACCTAATTTTGGTCCAGTTTGCGTTAGTTTTTCAGCTGCTAAAAAAGTATGGGCCACACCTGTGGGACATGCTGTAATAGCTAAAACTAATTTTTTATCTGTACTACTCATATGTTATATTTCCTCCATGATTATTATTATATATTTCAACGAAAATATTACAAGAAATATTTAAAGAAAATAAAAAATAAGATAGAAAATTATTCTATCTTATTTTTTATAGCTAAATAAGGCTTCACCCTCAACAATAAAATCAAGGTTTTCTGGTAAATCAACTAATAACGCTGACTGTCCAGCAGTTAATTTTTGATTCTCAATTACTACACTACCATTAATAACTGTAATTTGGGCTCATTTAATCCCGGTTAAATTAATAGTTTGTGTTGATTTAAGTAAATATAAGGTAAAATATTCATTATCAATTAATTTACCTTCATTTATTCTAATTACTTGTTCATTACTATCAGGAACAGTTGTTACATCAATACATTCTTGAATATGTAAGGGACGAAGATTACCATCTTTATCAACGCGATCAAAATCATAAAAACGATAAGTAATATCAGATGAGCGCTGTAATTCAAAAACAGTTACCCCTGGAGTAATGGCATGTACTTTACCTGGGGGAACATAAACAAAATCCCCCTTTTTAATTGGTACTTCGCAAAATAGTTCTTGTCATTTTTTGTTGGCAATCATTTCAACAAGTTCATCTTTTGTTTTGGCACTATGTCCATAAATAATTTTAGCATTTTCCGGACAATCCATAATATATCAACATTCTGGTTTCCCTAACATTTGATTATGCTCTAAACTATAGGCATCATCCGGGTGAACTTGAACTGATAAATAATCATTAGCCGTAATTATTTTCGATAATAAAGGGAATTCTTCCGCATTATCAAAAATAGTTGCTCTGTTATCTAAAAAAAACTGTTTTAAAGAGATTGGTGATCCTTCATTATTATCTAAATAAGTCATCCCATTATCTAAACTACTAATAACTCAAGCTTCCCCATATTTTTCTGAAGTTGGTAGTTCAAAACCAAATTGTTCTAACTTACGTCCTCCCCATAGGCGTTCTGAAAAAAATGGCTTTAAGGTAAGAATTTTTGTCATATTACATTTCCTCTTTCTTTATTTGATTTATAAAATAATAATTTCAATTATTTCTATTAATATTATATACTTTAAGTAACGAAAAAAGCGAATTTTATCACAGGAGGCAATTATGACAGTTGAAGATATAAAACAAATAATTAAAAAAAATAAGCGTAATCTTTTATGACTGTTCATTTTTTTAGCTGTTAGTAGTTTAATTGTTATTCTTAGTTTACTTTTTGTTCAAACAATTTCGGCAAAAGATAAATTAATTTACTGCTTACTATTTATTACAACTAATCTAATTTTAATTTTTATTAACTACTTAATTTTTAAAAATCCCTTTGTCTTAACAAAAGTTTTTATTTTTCCAAAAGAAAACCAAAAGGTTACTCTTGGTTATTATTTTTATTTTCTTAATCTAATTTTTGCTCTTGTGTTTTTCTTTGTGACAATCTGAGCTGTTCAACTAATTACAAATGTTAATTATAGTTTTGTTTTAAAAAACCAATGATATTTAGGCTTTAGTATTATGGCTTGAATATTAGTTGTTAATAGTGGTTTTACTTTATTAACATTATTTACCATTAATAAAAAATCTTGGCAAAAATAATTTAAATTAAATCATAGACTTTTAGTCAATCTAACCGTGGGAAAAACTCATTTAAATTTGTTGTAATTTCTTTACAAATATCTTCTGAAATTGTATCTGGGCTATTAAAAATATCCCCTCAAATCATTCCTTTTGGATCTGATCAACCACTAACTGAGAATGAACTAAAACTCAAAGTTATTAAATTATTACTAATTGCTACTTTTGGAACCCCTCGGTCAGCATTATCAATTAAATTAACCATTACTTTTGGAGTTAATAATTTTCGAATTGTAATTTGATTATCAGCATTTACAGCATAAAGTTTTTCAAATTGATCTGATTCTAATGTTGTATTATCTCCTTGAAAAATCTTTAAAATTCCTTTCGAACGCTGAATTACTGCATTAAGTTCTAAATCCCGATTTAATTGCGCTGTTAAAAAAGGGAAGCGATAATAATAGTAATGGGTTGTTGTCCGCCCTTTTGAATCAGTAGTTGTTTGTTTAATTTGTTGGGTAATTGTTCCATAGCAATAATAATTTTGCTGCTGTTCAGAGAAAATAACTAAAACATTATCAACTTTTGTTTTACCACTAGGTAAAAATTTAAAAGGTTGTGTTTTAAAACTTTGTGTTAAATCAATTAATTGTAAACCTTGTTCACTATTTTCTTGTAAAGCGGCATGATAATATTCTTTATAGTTAACTTGCCCCATTACTTCGCTAATTCAGCGAACAACTTTTCGATACTCCGACAAAATTGCTACAGCTCATGTTAAAAAACCTACACAAATTAAAAAACAAATAATCATTACAATTAATAAAATTAATTCATCCATTGTTTTGAAAATTCCAATTCCAAAACCAATTGTTGCTAATAAAGAAAAAATAAACATTATTAATCCCATCGTTTTCTTTTTCGCTATTTTTTTGATATTAGCAAGTTTTGCCGGATCATACTGGTTAATGATTTTTTTAACATCAGTTTTGACCTCTTCTTGTCAATTATTATTATTTAAGCTCATCGCTTCCTCCTATATTTTATTTTTTCCTATTTTAATCCTAATACATCAACTCAATAAAGGGCTTCCAGGAAGGAATTAATATCTTTAGTAATTTTTTGACACAATGTTTTATAAAAATTGTCTTGTTCAATTTCCCTGTCATCTAAAATTTTATTCTGATTATATTCTGAATCTTTTTGGTCAAAAGCAAACGTAATAACATCATCTTTCACACCAATTACTGGTAAGGTTTTACGATTAATTTGTTTAACTAAATTACTAATTACTTTTGGGGTTAATAGTTTTCGCACTCCAATTTGATTACTTGAATTAACAATAAATAGTTCTTCAAAACGATCAGACTCTAAAACGGTATTATCAAGAGTTAAATTTTTATATTCAGTATCCCGCAAAACAATTGAACCGTTATATTCAAAAGATTTTTTAGTCTAATATTAAAATAAGTAATAGCAGCTGAGCTATCAATATTATTAACTGTTTCATTTAAACTAATTGTTCCTAAAGAATAAACAAAATCATTATTTTTTTCATAAACATTTAAAATATTATCATTACTAATAGCGCTTTCTTTTGGTAAGCCAATTACAGGCTCAACATGAAATTTGCGAGAAAGTTCAATTAAATAATAATTACTACTACTCATTTCAATTAAAGCATTACGATAGTGCTTTTCAAAATCAATCTCACGTGTTGCCTGCATTGCTGGTTTTAAA
Organism: Spiroplasma syrphidicola EA-1; assembly: GCF_000400955.1. Taxonomy (NCBI): domain Bacteria; kingdom Bacillati; phylum Mycoplasmatota; class Mollicutes; order Entomoplasmatales; family Spiroplasmataceae; genus Spiroplasma; species Spiroplasma syrphidicola. The sequence continues at coordinate 97,757 of NC_021284.1, read as the reverse complement.
ACAATCCCAATTTTTTGAATTTGTTTTTTAGCCTTGAAATATCTAACAGCAAAATAAATAAAAACAATAATAGCACTAATAACAAGAGCAAAGGTGAATTGGCCAATTAGGTCATTAAATCAAAAACCCCCTATTCAAACAATACTAACACTATAAAATAAAATTACTGGCCCTAAAATTGCTATTCATAAAAATGATTTTCGTTTAGTAATCTTCGCCTTTTCCATTTTCTGGTTCAAATCTTTTAAATCTTCTTTTGAACCTTCCCCCATTATTTTTGATAAGTCTTCATAAACAGTTTTTTCTCAGTTTCAAGTACTATTTTTTACCATTTTACTAAAACCTTTCTTTCAAGAAAAAATAGGAGCTTGCCTTCCTATTTTTTAAAATAAATTAACTTTAACATCTTGGCGATCTTCAACAGATGCTTCAAAATATAAGAATGAAGTTAATTTTAAAGCACTTGCCGCAACATTTGATGGTCATGTTTTAATTTTTCCATTAAACTCACGGGCAGCTGAATTATAAAAGCGACGAGCAGCAGCAATGTTATCTTCACAATCCCGAATTCCTTTTTGTAATTCAATAACATTATTACTTGCTTTTAAATCTGGGTAGTTTTCTAAGGTCACATTAATTTTTCCTAATTGTTCATTTACTTTGCTATTAATTTTTTCAAAGTCTTGAAATTTCAAGTTATTTGCCTGTGTACGTAAAGCAATTACCCCTTCTAAAGTATCTTTTTCATACTTCATATATTGTTTTGTTGAATCAATTAATTTTGTTAACATATCAACACGACGTTTTAATTGTACATCAATCCCTGATGCTGTTTCTTCAATTCGTTCTTTTTGACGAATCAAACTATTTTTTGTTCCAATATAAAAGAAAATTGGAAAAATTAAAATAAACCAAATGTAAACAAAAAACTTTCCTAAACCTGACGCTTTTGCCTCAACTTCTTCATTTTTTGGGGTTGGATTATATGCCATTACTGTTCCTCCTTATTGTGATTTATCACTACATAAATAATTATATAAATAATTTCTAAATAAGCAAGAAAAAACAAAAGAAAAACAAACGCTTAGTTTATTTTTCTTATCTTTTTTTCTTCAAAATTATGAAATAATTTTTTACTTAAATATATTTTGTAAATAATTGCTTCACTCTACCCTAAGCAATAAAATTGCTATCTGATAGATAAAAATTTAGATTTAATAAATATTTTACTTCTAATTTAATATTTAGCATTAAGTAAACTTACTACAAAATTACAATAATGAAAAACCAATATATTTTAAAGCAGTTGATAGTACTTTAATTGCTTTTCCAGAATAATTATTCATAGCATCATTATTACCCTGTCTTGCTGCTTGATCAATATAATCAGCACCCTCCAACAATAACTTTTTAGCTTGTACAATATCTGATGTATGCTCTACATCATTTAAAAATTCATATGCCTGACTAACAGATGGATATGCCAGTCTAATTAAATTTAATTTAGTAGTAACATCTGTTTGTTCAACAGAACTTCCTAATTGAAAAATTGCATAATCTGTAAAATCCATTGCCTGATGTCTAATATCATTTATATTATAAGAAATATATTTTAAAGCAGTTGATAGTACTTTAATTGCTTTTCCAGAATAATTATTCATAGCATCATTATTACCCTGTCTTGCTGCTTGATCAATATAATCAGCACCCTCCAACAATAACTTTTTAGCTTGTACAATATCTGATGTATGCTCTACATCATTTAAAAATTCATATGCCTGACTAACAGATGGATATGCCAGTCTAATTAAATTTAATTTAGTAGTAACATCTGTTTGTTCAACAGAACTTCCTAATTGAAAAATTGCATAATCTGTAAAATCCATTGCCTGTTTTTTATCATAATTAATATAATTTTCATCGTTTATATTAGCAGTTAAATTATTTTCCTGATTAACTGATACCACTGGAGTCACTACAGTTGTAGTTAATCCCACTATCCCTAATAAAGATATTAAATGTTTCATAAATAGTTTTCCTCTCATTTATCCCATCCCAACCCAACCTATGATAGACTTGATAGTTGATAGTTGATAGTTGATAGTTGATAGTTGATAGTTGATAGTTGATAGTTGATAGTTGATAGTTGATAGTTGATAGTTGATAGTTGATAGTTGATAGTTGATACTAATAAACTAAATTTATTAAATTTGATATTTATTAAAAATATAAATAATTATAACAAAAAAATCTTACTTAATATATTTTTAGTAAAAAAATTAATAATTTATATTATTTAAAAAATAAAGCTAAATAATTTTAAATAAGAAAAACAACCATTAAGGTTGTTTTATTGTTTGTTTGATAACAATTATTTAATAATTGATGTAACTGTTCCGGCTCCGATTGTACGTCCACCTTCACGAATTGAGAATTTTGTTCCTTCTTCAATCGCAACTGGGGCAATTAAGTTAACAGTCATTTCAACATTATCAGCTGGCATAACCATTTCGACACCAGCAGGTAATGTAATTGAACCAGTAACGTCAGTTGTACGGAAGTAGAATTGTGGACGGTAGTTTCCAAAGAATGGTGTATGACGTCCTCCTTCTTCTTTACTTAAAACATAAACTTGTGTTTTAAATTCTGTATGTGGTTTAACAGTTCCTGGTTTTGCCAATACCTGTCCACGCTGAATTTGTTCACGGTCAACTCCACGTAATAAGACCCCAACGTTATCTCCAGCTTTAGCTTCGTCTAATAATTTTCTAAACATTTCTAAACCTGTTGCAACAACTTTTTTAGTTTCTTCTGTGAATCCAATAATTTCAACTTCTTCGTTAATTTTAACAATCCCACGTTCAACACGTCCTGTTGCAACTGTTCCACGTCCTGTAATTGTGAAAACGTCTTCAACTGGCATCATGAATGGTTTTTCAGTATCTCTAGTTGGTTCAGGAATTCATGAGTCAACTGCAGCCATTAATTCAATGATTTTTTCTTCTCATTTAGCATCACCTTCAAGTGCTCTTAAAGCTGATCCTCTAATAACTGGCGTATTTTCTCCGTCAAAGCCATATTCACTTAATAAGTCTCTAACTTCCATTTCAACTAAGTCGATCATTTCTTCATCATCAACCATGTCACATTTGTTTAAGAAAACAACCATTTTTGGTACTCCAACTTGTCTTGATAATAAAATGTGTTCTCTTGTTTGTGGCATTGGTCCATCTGTTGCAGCAACAACTAAGATTGCTCCATCCATTTGGGCTGCCCCTGTAATCATGTTTTTAACATAATCGGCGTGACCTGGACAGTCAACATGTGCGTAGTGACGGTTTTCTGTACGGTATTCAACGTGTGATGTATTAATTGTAATTCCACGTTCTCTTTCTTCAGGTGCTTTATCAATATTGTCATATCCTGTTGCTTCGGCGAAACCTTTTTTAGCTAATACTGTTGTAATAGCAGCAGTTAAAGTTGTTTTACCGTGGTCAACGTGACCAATTGTTCCGATGTTTACGTGTGGTAAACTTCTATCAAATTTTTGCTTTGCCATTTTAATTTTTCCTCCTATAGTTATAGACAAATGTCATAGTTATTTTAAATTAATTTGTTTTACTTTGCAATCTTTTTTGTAAAAATGGTAGATTAAACCACTATTAGCAGCAGAAAATCAAATTATTCTGATTTTCCGGCTTTTTTAATAATTTCTTCAGTAATTGATTTTGGCGCATCTTGGTAATGTGAGAAAATCATTGTATATGTTCCCCGACCTTGGGTAAAACTTCGTAAATCAGTTGCGTATCCAAACATTTCTGATAATGGTACTTTAGCTTTAACAACTTGGGCATTCCCACGTTGGTCATTTCCTTCGATTTGACCACGACGAGATGATAAGTTCCCCATTACATCCCCATAGTATTCTTCTGGAACAATTACTTCAACCGCCATAATTGGTTCTAAAATAACTGCTTTTGCTTTTTTTGCAGCTTCTTTTAACGCTAAACTAGCGGCAAATTCATAAGCCATTTGTGATGAATCGACATCATGGTATGACCCATCGTATAATGTTGCTTTAATATCAATCATTGGATATCCCGCTAATTTACCATTCAGCATTGAATCTTCGATTCCTTTTTTAACTGACCCAATAAATTCACGAGGAATTTTTCCTCCGACAATTCCGTCAACAAACTCAAACCCTTTATCATGGTTTGGTTCAAATTTAATTCAAACGTGTCCGTATTGTCCACGTCCCCCTGATTGTTTAATGTATTTCCCTTCAACATCAGCACTATCTTTGAATGTTTCACGGTATGAAACTTGTGGTGCTCCAACATTAGTTTCAACTTTAAATTCACGTTTCATACGATCAACTAGAATGTCTAAGTGTAACTCACCCATTCCGGCAATGATTGTTTGTCCTGTTTCTTCGTCAGTTCAAGTTCTAAAAGTTGGGTCTTCTTCCGCTAATTTTGATAACGCTAAACTCATTTTTTCTTGATCAGCTTTTGTTTTTGGTTCTAATGCTAAACTAATAACTGGTTCTGGAAAGACCATTGATTCTAAGATTACTTCATTTTTTTCATCACATAAAGTATCTCCAGTTGTTGTTAATTTTAATCCAACCGCAGCAGCAATATCTCCCGCATAAACTTCTTCAATTTCTTCACGGTTATTAGCATGCATTTTTAATAAACGACCAATTCGTTCAGTTTTTCCTTTTGTTGAGTTTAAAACAGCACTTCCTTTTTTCAAGACTCCTGAATAAACACGGAAGAATGTTAATTTCCCAACAAAGGGGTCAGTCATAATTTTAAATGCTAACGCTGAGAATGGTTCTGAATCATCTGAATGACGTTCTACTTCTGTTCCATCGTCTAAAGTTCCTTTAATCGCTGGAATATCAACTGGTGATGGTAAGTAATCAATAACTCCATCTAACATTAATTTAACCCCTTTGTTTTTAAAGGCACTTCCACAAAAGACTGGGAAGAATTGTCCTGAAATTGTTGCTGTTCTAATTGCTGCTTTAATTTCGGGAACACTAATTTCTTGTCCGTCTAAGTATTTCATCATTAATTCTTCGTCAAAGTTCATTGCCGCTTCAATTAATTTAACACGGTATTCTTCAACTAAATCTTTTAAATCAGCTGGAATTTCGATTTCTTGTGCTTCTTCATTAGCTGAACCATCATAGTGGTAAGCTTTACGTTCAATAATATCAATAATTCCTGAAAACTGATCTTCAGCGCCAATTGGAATTTGCACTGGATGAGCATTTCCTTGTAAGCGTTCATGAATTGTTTTAACTGAGTATAAGAAGTCCGCCCCAATTTTGTCCATTTTGTTAACAAAAACAATTCTTGGCACATGGTAAGTTGATGCTTGACGTCAAACTGTTTCAGTTTGTGGTTCAACCCCTGATTGACCATCTAAGACAGCGACAGCCCCATCTAAAACACGTAATGAACGTTCTACTTCTACTGTAAAGTCAACGTGACCTGGAGTATCAATAATATTTAAACGAACATTTTTTCAGAAGGCAGTTGTTGCCGCTGAGGTAATTGTAATCCCTCTTTCTTGTTCTTGGGCCATTCAATCCATTTGGCTCGCCCCATCATGAGTTTCACCAAGTTTATGAATTTTCCCAGTATGGAATAAAATACGCTCTGTTGTTGTTGTTTTACCAGCATCAATATGCGCCATAATTCCAAAGTTTCTTGTATTCTCTAGAGAATATTCTCTTGCCATATTTTCTGTTTATCCTTTCTATTAATTCTTATCAACGGTAATGAGCGAAAGCTTTATTAGCTTCAGCCATTTTATGTGTATCATCTTTTTTCTTCACTGATCCACCAATTCCGTTTGATGCATCAATAATTTCATGGGCTAATTTATCAACCATGCTTTTTTCATTTCTTAAACGTGAATAATTAATTAATCAACGTAAGCTTAATGCGACTTTACGTTCTTCATTAACTTCGATTGGGACTTGGTAATTAGCTCCCCCAATTCTTCTAACTTTTAATTCTAAGTGTGGAGTAATGTTTGCAATTGCTTTGTTAAAGATTTCTAATGGTTCAGTATTAGTTTTTTCTTTAATAATTTCAAACGCTCCATATAAAATTGTTTGAGCAACTCCTCTTTTTCCATCAATCATTAATTTATTAACGGCACGTGTTACTAATTTTGAATTATACACTGGATCGGGAAGTACATCTCTTTTTTCGGCTTGATGTTTACGCATTTATTTTGCCTCCTTTCGTACTAATCATTTATTTTTTTTATTTAATTAAGCTTTTGCAGCTTTTGGTTTTTTTGTTCCGTATAATGAACGGCTTTGTTTACGGTTATTAACTCCGGCAGTATCTAATGTTCCACGAATAATATGGTAACGTACCCCAGGTAAGTCTTTAACCCTTCCTCCACGTATTAAAACCACACTATGTTCTTGTAAGTTGTGTCCTTCACCAGGAATATAAGCAGTAACTTCCATTCCGTTTGTTAAACGAACACGGGCATATTTACGTAACGCTGAGTTAGGTTTTTTCGGTGTCATTGTAGCAACACGAGTACATACCCCACGTTTTTGTGGTGATGTTTCATCAGTTACTTTTTTTTGTAAAGAGTTTAAACCACGGTTTAAAGCCGGTGCTTTTGTTTTTCAAACTTTATCTTTACGAGGTTTTCTAACTAATTGGTTAATTGTTGGCATCTTCTTGTCTCCTTTCACATATCCGAGTGTATCAAACAATACAATCCGTATATAATAATACAGAAAAATAGAGGTTTAGTCAATAAAAAATAAAATTATACTTGTAAAACCAATAATAGAACAAGCAATTAGAGTGTTTTTAATCAAAAATATTAATATTGATAATTTGATATTTCATACAGATAATGGTTTACAGTATTATCATAAAGATTTTATAGACTATGCTAATAAAAATAATTTCAAATTAAGTAAAAAGAAACCATATAAATTTGGTTACAACGCAATGTCACAAAATACATTTTATCATCTTGTTGTTGAATAATTACCTTATGAAGAATATTTAACAATGGAAGTTGTAATAATTGATATAAAAATGTATGAAAATTTTTATAACTTTGAAAGAATTCATTCTAAATGAAATAATGTTGCAATAAAATATTTGGTAAAATAATACTGACAATATTGGGCGCAGTAATTATTTTTACAAATTAAATAAAAATAGTTAACATTAGTATAAAAATAGTTATAATTTATTATAGGTGAAAAAATGTACAATGATTTAGAATTGTTTTTTAATAAACAACATAGAATAATAAATGCCAATTATTCCAAAGAATATATAAAAAAAAATGGCATTTTTCTTACACATGATCTAAAAATATTAGATGATTTAATTCAATTTCTATTTGAAACTTACCAAGAAAATGAAATATTGAATCTTAAATTCTTAGAACCATCAGTGGGTACTGGCAATATAATAATTTATTTTATTCAAGTTCTTAAAAATATGAATGTAAGTATTGATAAAATAATTAATTTTGTAGAAAACAATATTTTTATCAATGAATTAGATAATAGTATTCTTTCTATAGCAGTTAAAAATATAGAAAATTATTTTAGTAATATTTTTGGAAAAAAAATAAAACTTAAACATATATATAATATAGATTTTACAGATAAAGAAAAAATATCATCTACTTTTATTAACAAATTTGATGTTATTTTAGGTAATCCTCCCTTTGTATCTCTATATGGGAAAAATGGAATTACAAAAACTGAAGAAACAAGAAAAAAAATAATTAATGAATACACTCAGTTTCCAAATAGCATAATCAATGGTAAAATCAATATTTCCATGCTTTTTATTGAAAATTCTTTGTCTTTATTAAATGATAATGGCATACTCTCTTTTATACTTGACTCATCTTTTTTTGATAAACCTTTTTATTTTACAAGAAAATTTATATATCAAAATTGAAATGTGCATTCCTTATTTTTTAATTATTTCAACTTTATGAGTGTATATTCTGGCCAAATAATTATTAATATTAATAAAAAATCTAATAATGCAAAATTAGTTGATATTAAAAATAATACATTTTTTTACATAGAAAATGAAAGTATTATAAAAAATGATTATATAATTCCTTTAAAAAATCCTAAAAATCATATAGATATTTTAAAAAAAATATATAATAAAAGTAAGCCATTAAAAGAATTGTACAATAAAAAAATAATTAGAACTGGAACAATGTTACTAAATATGGAAAATGAATTTGTAAATAAAAAATGCGATAAAAATTCTTATGTTTATTATAAAGGATCAAAATCTTTACCAAGATCTTTCGAATTAAATGAAATTGGTCTTTTCTTTACATATGATAAGGAAAAACAAAATAAAATAAACGATTCTATAAAACATGAATTAACATTAAAAGGAATAAAAAATAAAAAAAGAATTGGTTTTGGTGAAAAAGAAATATATGATAATCCAAAAATTTTTATTAGACAATCAGCAAATAATTTAATTGCAGCTTTTGATGATAAAAAAAGTTCTTGTGATAATAGTTTATATATAATTTCTTTCAGAAGTAATTTTATTAATGATACTCGTGAATTAAAATTTCTTGTGGGTTATCTAAACTCAGAAATTGCCAATTATTATGCACGACTAAAAATTATTAAATTAATCCATGGTAAACAACCTCAAATGCGAATATCTGATTTTATAAACATTCCAATTTGTTATGATGAAAATATTAAAGAAAAAATAATAGATATGGTAGATATAATAATTAAAAATCCTACAAAAAAAAATAAAATTATAAATGATATTAATGTTTTACTTTACAAATTTTATGAACTTAATAATGAAAAAGAAATTACTCAAATTCGTTCACTTTAAATAAAATAATTCTTAGTTTTCATTTAATTTGTTTAAAATGCTTTTTTCTAATGCTTTATTTTTTTCTATAATTTCTAATTTTATTTGACTTAAAGATTTTAACATTTCATTTGACTTTTTAATTGATCTTTTGTGTGATTCCTCTACTTTTTGAAAAAATAAATTAATAAATTCTTCTCTTGTTCTATACTCTGAAACACTATTTGCATTAACTTGCAATTGTCCTGTAGGTGTTCGACGAAATGTTTTTTCAATATCTTTTAAAAAATATTGTTTAGTAAATTTACCATTATTATTTGAAACAAACTCAACATTACCATCATTATTATTTTTATAATATACATAAACATAAAGAATATAAAAATTCCCTTGTTTAATAAAAGAAATTACTTTATTAGCTGCACCTATATCAGGATTACTATCTAAAGAACCCTCATTAATTGCTTTAAAATCAATTCATATTAATTCAGTTATTCCTTTATATTTAAAATTAAATTTTATATCAAAACTTGACTTTGTATTTTCTTTAGGTGCTCCTATAGCATTTATTATATTAACATCAGATTTACTATATTTTATAAATTTATCTTCTAAAAAATCACTAATTTGTGCTCCTAATCTTGCTTTACCAATAATATTTGGCTTTTTGTTGTCATTAATAATTTTATTAATTATTTCATCAACTGAACTACGTATTCTTTCTTCAAATTCTCTTATACTCATAAAATTAATCTCCTAAATTAAGGATAACAATAATTATTATAAATTACAAGAATATCATGTTACATTAATTATATGGTACTTTGTAATAATATTACATATTTACCCTATAATTCCCACTAATACTATATAAATAGGATAAAAACTGGCCCCATTTTGTTAAAAAGGTTAGATAAAATCTAGTTTTTTAACGGGGCCAAGTCCATTATTGAAAGGGATAAACTTAGCCCTTTCTCAGCAACTTGGAAAGCCGAGTTCTGTTACACTATAAAATTATCAATTATAAATAAAAAGTATAGTACTAATTCAAATTTTAATTTAATAATCTATTAAAAACAAATATAATTAATTTGTAAGGAGAATATAATGCCTAGCACAATAAATGATTTAGATACCCAAATAACTAACTTAAAAAAGAAATAGAAAATTTGAAGAAAATAATTTATTCATTAGCATCTTCAACTGAGTTAACAATAAGAAATGTTGCAACCGCAGTTGATAAACAAGACCAAATGTTATTAAATATAATCAAAGAGGTAGATTGAAATATTAGAGCAGAAACATCAAATGCATTGCATAATATTACCATTAATCACAGTAATGTAAATTCAAAACTAAAGAGTGAAACTGAAACAAAATTAAGTAACCTAAAACAAGATATTTCAATAATAAAAGATAATTCTGATATTAGTCAATTTTACCATGATTCAATATATAAAGATTTAGAAAAATATGTCTCTATTAACTTAAAAATAAAAGATATTACATCAAAACAACTGGATGAATTTCTACATAACATATATTTAATAGAAAAAGACAAAACAAGAAAAATTGATGGTAAAGAAATAAAATTAACATTGCCCGTTTATATCAGACATTTTTCTCATCATCCTACTAATGAAGATAATGAAAAACCAAAAATAGAAGAAATACAAAAATCAATTTCTATTATTTTGAATATTTTGAATAATAAAAAATAAAAAGCAATAAATTAATTTACTGTTTTACACCTTTCCTTTTTCTATTCTTTTTACCAAGTCCTTTTTTTCTTTGAATTAAGGCAATTGATACTGTAACTATTCCAATTATAGATAATCCAACAACTAATGTAATAATTCATCACAAATTCTTTTTAGTAAAAATTATTATCTGGTTGTGGATTTGGATCGGGTGGAATTGTTGGGGTTGGATGAACTGGTTTACTAAAAAACTTGTTTTTTTAAACAATTTGAACATTTATAAAATGCCATATTTAATATCTCTACTTTCTATATGCTTGATGCATAACATTTTATACAACTTGGCTTTTCTAAGTTAAATTCCCCAGCAACAGTCAAAGATATTTTATCTTCTTCTGATATTTCTTCATTACATTTAATGCATTTCATATTAATTTTTTTATTTTAAATCTTTAAATAATTTTCTAAGTAAATTAATTGACATTCTCAACTGTTCTTCAGAAAATTTCTTCTTTTTTTGTTCTGGATGATGAATTCCATTACGTACAAATGAAATTATAGAACTATATTCTGTTTTCCCATGATTTGTTATCTTTTTGTGTTTGCTACTTTCATATAATTCCTGTCCAATAATTCAATCATCAAGTTCTTTAACTCTATACAATCTTAATTTGCTTTGTAATTCCTCGTAAAGTTCATTATGATAATCATTTGTCACAATATCAAACACTAGAAATCTTATTTCTGCAAAAGAATTATAGGTTAGGCATCTATCAGAATCATCAATTCTTTCAGTTTTTCTTTTGCCTTTTTTATCTTGAAATAAACGAATAATTAGTCAGTCCCCATCATCCATGGCTGCTTTTAAAACATTTTCTGAATGCGATGCTATAAATAACTGAATTATTTGATTACTTGATTTATCAATACTTTTAAATAAAAATTTATAATAATTTAAAATTTTTAACTGTCATTTTGGATGTAAACCAATTTCTGGTTCATCAATTAAAATAAAATCAGTATTACGTGAAATTGGATATTTAAACCTTAAATAAAGTAACCTCATTAATATTTCTTGTTCCCCAGATGATAATTTAGATGAATAATCTATAATATTTTTAGCTTTATGGTTTTGCATATAATCTTCTCTTTTGTTTTTTCTGAAAGTATCTGGAAGAGCATATTCCATACTTTCATCAAAAAATATACTTAGTCTATTATTATTAAAAATATTTTGGATATCAATAGATTTTAATTTATTAATTTTAAAATTTGATTGCATATAACCACTTACTGTATTTCTTCCATCCATAAAACCGCTGTCAAATTCTTTTAAAATTTCTTTATATTTTATATCACTGTTTAATAATCTGCTGTCAAATTTTCCAAATGATCCAATATTATTAATTCCTATTTGTGGGTTCGGCAACATTTTATTAAATTTTTCAATAATGTATTTACTATTTTGATAATTATCAATTTCATTAAGCAGCATACTTTTTCCTGCACCGTTTTCACTAACAAAAATTATGTTATTATATATATTATTTTGATCTATAATATTTAAATTTTCATCTATATTTTTACGAAAATCAATTTTCAAATTACCTAAAATTGGATGATTTTTAAATTGAATATATGGGATTTTCATATAAAATTCCTTTCAATAAAATTTTGGTGTTATATTAATTTATATTAATTCATTTTAGTTCATAGTTGTCTTTCCAAAACTGAATAGCTTCTTTTAACAGATCTTCCTTTATTTCATAATAACCTTTGGCACTTGGTCCTCTTTTATATTCCACTAGGGCTGGTAGTTTGTAAGTTAGTTTTCTATCCCCTCAGTTATTTCAATGTAATAAGTTGTTTCGATAAGCTTACCAAGATTTAGTTCCTAAATTATATCCGGCCTTATTAAGAAATTCAATCATTCTTGCATATCAATTGTGCTTGATATGAACTTTATTTATTGTTTCCATTTTATTAAATTTCTAAGCTAATCAAGGCTCTTCAATTAATATGTCTTTTCAAATTTCACTTAACTTATTAAATTTTATAGTATCAGTAATATCATAAAATATTATTAATTTTGGTGTTCAAGTAAATACAACTAAATCTTTTGTATTTCTCGCTTGTCTTTGCTCGGAAAACTCCTTTAAAATTCTTATGTCAGTAATTAAATCATAATTAAAGTTATTTTGTTGTAAAAAGTTTATAAAATCAGCTGGAATATAGTCATATAACACTGGTATCTTAGATTCATATTTCTTTAATAAATTACTAACAGAATTTTGTTCTAATTGATTTTCTAAATTTTCAATTTTGTTTGTTATTTTTATTAATAATGTTTCTAATCCTATAGGATCAGAGTTAAAATTATTCACTGTTGTATGTATTTCTGATTTACTAATTTTTTTAGCTTTTGTTCCATTGATTTTATCTTGATCTTTATTTCCAATATCTAGATTTGGTTCAACACTAATTTTGATTGCTTGATTATCTTTTGACATAATTTTTACCTAACTTTCTATACATATAATAAAAAATCTCTTTGCCAAACAACTTGGGATTTTTATTAATATTTTAAAATGTATCATTCTTTTCTCATGGAGATAATGCAATAACATTTTGTCCATCAAAAAATACTATTAATATTCCATCAAAAAACATATTTTTTTGATTATAATCATTAATATAATCATTAATTTTTTTTAAGCCCCTATTAATAATTTCTTTAATTTTCTCTTTTTTTGCAAAAGGAGTATCAATTGCAATAATTAAATAGTTAAAATCTTTTCTGGGATATTTATTTTTTCTACCTTTTTCAAGTTTTTCTAATAATTTTTTATATGCATGTTCCATAGAATGATAAACAATCCCCATATTTTTCCCTGGTGTTGCATGGATTTCTAAATTTTCAGTCTTAAATCCTTCAGTGACTAAAAAATCATTGGCTTCTTGAACACTATCTAATGTTGAAAGGTCAGTAGCTCTAGCAACTTCAATACCTATTGTTTTATTATCTTCTGTTTTAGCTAAAATATCAGTATTATCAATGTTTTCATCTGGTTGTCCTAAAAAAATTGATGTTTTTAATATTTTTTCTAAGCCATTGTATCTTGAATTTGAACGAAATGATGAATATTCAAAGTTTAATTTTAGGGCCATTAAATTATCTTTAAGTTTTCCAACTACTTTATCATATATTAACTTTTCTGCGTCTTTATTTTTCATAGTAAAAATATTGTTTATCATTTGATTTTTAAATTTATTATTTGCCATTATTTTTCTCCTTTTATCTTATTTAATTCCACCATGGCTTGAGCAAGTACCTTTTCCTGATGAATTTGATCAACTTCCATCTTTACACTGAGTATTGTGACCTGTACATGAACATTGGGTAAATGTTATTGAGGAAAATGGAATCATTGTTACAAATGATGCTATAAGTAAATATTTCTTCATAATTTCACCTACTCTCTATTTTTTTAAAATTTTAGACTTATAGATAATACTTGTTATACAAAAATTGCTATGAATATTGAAGTTAAAGCACCAAGTAGAGAGCAAATACTTATTGTTGTTGTGATAAAATATTGCTTTTTTTGTGTTCGCTGATTTTGCTGATATTGTTCTTCAAGTTTTTTAATTTTTATATTTGCTAATTTTAGCTTTTCTTTTTCAATGCGTTCAACTTTGGTTCAATGTTGTTTTTCAGTATTTTTATGATTCATTTCATTCATACGGTTCATTTGTTTCTCAAGTTCTTCTTTTTTCCTTCTCATGTTTGATGTCATATTACTCCTAATGATGTTGATGTATACTTTACAACTTATTCCCTTTCATACTATATTTAATAATTTAATCTGCTTTTGATACAAAGCATTTTATACAACTTGGTTTTTCAAAGTTAAATTGTTTAGCTAATATATCTTTTTCTGCAATAAATTTATTGCAATATTGACATTTTACATATCTAATTGGATTCCTTCCTTTACCATAAATAGTTTTAACATCCTTCCCAAAAAAATTACATTTTAAATCCTCATCACTTTTTTTGAAATACTTTCTTAAATTTTCTTTTTGGTCATTTGAATGTTCTTCATCTCAACTACATACTTTATAAGACCCAATAACTTTACTATCTCTAATGTTTATTGCAAAAACAAATTTAATTTTTTTATATTTATTTTTTGATAATTTTCAACCATATTTAACTCTTTCATAAATTTTATCCTTATTTTGTAATTTTTCATCACTAAGTCTAATTTTAAGACAGATGATATAAGAATCTAAATTATTGGTATCTTTTTTAATTATTTGATTTTCTTTTGCCATGTTTACAATTTCTACTTTCTATATGCTTGATGCAAAGCATTTTATATAACTTGGTTTTTCTAAGCCAAATTCTCCGGCAACGGCCAAAGATATTTGATTTTCTTGTGATATTTCTTTATTACATTTATAACATTTCATATTAATTTCCCTTTCCCAATCATAATTTTTTATTCTTCAAAACTGGCAGGTATTTTTTTCAATCAAACTACCCCATGTTCTACACATACTAATTTATTTTCAAATCCCTCATCATCTTTTATAACTTTTAATTCTCTTTTACATTCAATGCAAAAAGGTGCTTTCTTCTTATCTAATTTTGCATTTTTGATTTTAAACAAATCAATTAAAAACAAAATTAATTCTTCGATAAAGTTATCATGTAGTCGTTGTAATTTATTCATGTCTTTATCAATATGAGCGAAGGCCTTATTTCTCCAATCACATAATTTTTTAATATTATCTACATTACTAGAATAAAATTTATCTTGTTTTTCTTTATTAATTTCATTTTTATATATGGATATTTTATGATTTTTCCCTTTTCCAATTAAAGAAACCAAATTATTTGAAATTAAATAGTAATAACTTCTTTGTGTTGTTATAACTTTTATATGATCTTTCGTTGTATAATTGGAAATATCTATATTATTTTGATTATTCTGTAATTCAACATTTAAATTTCACGCAGATATAACTTCACATAACACTGCTGTCTGTAATTCTCTAGTTGTCATTTTTTTGTTCTCTATCATTATTTATCTCCATTAAATTTTTATTTTTTTATTATTATATTTATTAGTTTGTATTTATACTATCAATTTAATTTCTAAATGCTAAATTAAATTATTCTGAATTGCAATTTGTTTTTTTATAAAATTTAATGCTCAAATTAAATATTCTAAACTTTCATAAATTATTTTGCTTTCAAAATTTGATAGTACTTCATCATTTGCATGGGCAACTGACTGTTTATTTCTGACATCCTGAATTTCATCAATAATTTTTCCTAAATTTGAAATAATTTTTCTTCAAATATTACTCTTAAATTGTATTTTATTTACTAGATACTGATTTATAATCCCAAAAAGATTTTTAACATTGTCATCTTTTATTTCATTATCTAATTCTAATTCTTTTATTCATTCTTTTAAACAATTTGCTATATATGATCTCATTGAAATTAATGCAACATTATATTGGTTATTTGAAGATGATTTTCTTGCCTGTGCAAGCAAAAGATGTGAATCTTCTATTTTTTCAATACTTAAATTAACTGGATATACAGAATAAATTGTATATAAACATATAAAGTCTAAAAATTTATCTAAATTAATAGACAGTTTTGAAGTATGCATTATTGATAAATACATTTGAATAGTATTTGATCGTTCCAAGATTTTCACATAATCCAGAAACTCCAAATATAAAGAAGTATCTATTGAAAATATTACTTCATTAAAATCACTTCACGTTATTTTATTTTTCCTTCTAGATAATATAAAATATTCTTTAAATTTATGAAATATGCTTATTTTATCATTATCTAATGGATAGCTAAAAATTTTTTCAGTTATTGTTTTTCCTTTTTGATATTCTGAGTTAAGAGAAAATATATCTTTATGAATATTAATAAATATTTCTACCTCAGTTTTAGAAAAATTTATATCATTGTGCACAACTATATTATCCTTTACTATTTTCTAGTTCTTTTAATTTTAGTTTCATTTCAAGGATTTCTTTTTCAATTTTTAATGCTTCTAGATCTTTGCTATTTTCTTGTACAACTCCTGGTTTAACATAATAAGGATTATATTCAGGTGGAATAGCATCGGGATGACGAGTTAAAAATTCTTTAAGTAATTTTTCTTCCGTTTCAAGATCTTTACTAATTTCAAATGATTTACTAACAAAATTTTCTGGACCCACTAATTCTATTAATTTAAAATTATTTTTATCCACTTCATTATTAAACTTTTGTTTTTCTGCTAGTTTTTTATATTCTTTTTGATAATGTTTATCAATTGCCTTGTATCTTGTTTCGCCTCCAAGTAAACTTTTAATACCCATATTAAATCTCCTTTATAAATTAATAATGGTTAATACAGTTGATATTTGTTTTTATTATAATATAAAAAACTAGAATTTATGTAAATTTCTAGTTTTTCTTTTTAGATTTTTCCAATTTTTTAGTTTCACGTACTCGGATTTTTTCATCATTAGCCTTTTTAATCTCTTGTGGAATTTCCTCAGCACGTTTATAACATTTTCTGGCTTCTCCGCCAAATAGTTCTCCAGCTGAATCTCAACCAATACGAGCACTTTTTTTAACTGTTCTGCCTATTCCTACAAACGGTGTTGCTAAACCACTGCCAACTGATTTACCAAATCTACGAACGTATGTTAAAACTTTACTTTTTAGCATGTTATCTATTTTATTTAAAATAATTTAAACAAGTTTTACTAGAATAATAAAATTTATATTGACTTTTATAGAGGGATTATCAAGAAAATGAAAAGTTAAAGATAAATATTCTTTTAAAAATTCAGAAAAATTATTTTTTCCAATTATTTTACCTAAATATTTATAATATTCCACATTTGCCTTAATTTTATAATCATTATATAATCAATAACTTTTATTATTTAAAATATTATTTGCATATAAATTTGTTAAAAAAATAGATAGATTTTCTCTAATATTTTCTAAGTTATTCAAAGTATAATCATATTTATTTTCAGGTGTTAAAGAATCCTCAAATATTTCTCTAAAATAATTTATGTTTTCATTTTTAGTTACATTAAAATTAATTTGATAATCAATAAAATTATTAATCCACTCTTGTTTACTATATAAATATGTTTGTGTAAAGATTAATATTAAATTTTCATTTTTATATAGCAAATTGTTATTTTTGTCTTTGCTTAAAATGCAAAAAGCAAATTTTATTTTATAGGATTGATTATAATTAAAGCTAATATTTTTATTTAAAAAATCATTAGATTTTATTTTAATCAAATATTCGTTAGAATTAAAATGAAAATTACTCTCTATTTTTTTTATAATTATTTGATAAATTAGCATATTAATCAAGTATCGAGAATTATATAAAAAATGATCATCTATTTCTGAACTATTATTCAGTAAATTTTTAAAAAAGAAACCATTTTTATAATTAAATATATTATTTTTTCCAAAAAACAAATCTAAATTTTTTGAATTTAAATGAACTTTTTTATCTTCTGTATTATTAATATATTTAACGTTTAAATTTATAAAATTTAATAAAGTTAAAAACAATAATAAAAATAAGTAAATACTAATTATAAATCTAATTTTTTTTCTCATAAATCTCCTTTGCAAATTTTAAATATTATTATACTAGTTAGTAAATTTAGGTTTTACTAACTAGTATAATAATAAATTATTTAAAAAAATAAATAATAAAAAATCTATATAGGGCAATATAAAATTATCTAGTTTGGAAAAATATAGTAGTTTAAATATTTAAATATATATAGTAATTTTATAAATCTTTCTCATAACTTTTATTAATTCTTTTTTGCCCATTTTTAAATAAAAATGAAAAACATATTGTTGTTTCCGACTGCTAATTTTACTAAACAGTAATTGGCGTGACTTCACATTAAGTTGGATTTAATAAATTTAGCTATGATTTATATTTTTGATTAAAAATTAGGATAAAAAAATATTTTTATTAAGACAAAAGTTTTATTTCTAATATTTTTTTGATTTTGTTGGAAATTAAACATAAATAATATATTTTGGATTAGCGATTTCAATTATTTCAGATAGAATTAAGTGTACAAACATAATATTTTCTCTTAATCCTTCTACTCAATAATACTATTATATTTAGACACTAAAATCTTAAGTTGATTTATATCATAATTTAAAATTTTAACTTCCTCATCAAATTTTGATAATTTAATTTTGTTGTTTGCTGTTCCTTCAATAAAAATTGTTTTATATCCTAATGGCAGAATTTTTAAATTCTTTTTAGAAAAATCAGAAACAAAATCAAATTCTTTATCAATAGCAATTTTTTTACGACTAATTGGTAAAATCAAATTAAAATCATTAACATTAATTTGCTCTTTATTTTCAAAGTTATTTTTAATTTTTTTGATAAGTTCAGCTTTATATCTAACTTTTTTTAGATAAATTACTAAATAAATTTGGTATGGTACATACGAACCAAACAGTAAAATAAAGAAAGCACCCATTATAAAAAATAATCTAGAAATATCCCCATTAATATTATTAAAATTCCAATCATTTTGTTTTAAACCTATTATCATTGGTATTAAAAAACCAATTGTAAGGATAAAAAATATAATTAAATTAGTTAACAAAAAGAAATGCATTCTTCTTCTTTTTATTAAAACATCCGGATTAATTGTCTTAGACAAACTTTCAATTGAATTTTCAAATAAATCTTCAACTTCTTGATTTGTAAAATTACCAATACTTTTTTCGCTAATAATAACATCATCAAATTTATGATCAAGAATGGCTTGATTATAGTCATTTAAATATTCTCTAATTTTATTCATATCTTTACTTGTTTCTAAAGAATATTCCGAATTATTTGATAGACTATTAAATGAAAAATATGGAATTAACATTAAAGTAAAATAGTTTTTAATAAAGTTTTTTCTTTTAACATTATTTTTAAATTCAATAAAACTTAATTTCATATCTTTTTCATTTAATTGTTTGTAATCACGAATATTTATTAACATTTTTTTGATTTTTCTAATACTGCTATATAAAAGTGGTATTTTAACGCATAAAGGAATTAAAAAATAAATCACAACAAACAAAGCTGTTAATGATAGTACTGGTATTCAAACTATTTTATTATTTGTACTGACGACAAAATATTTGCCAATAAAAATAACCAATACATCTAATACTAATATTAAAAAGAAAGATATATATCATAATTTACCTACTTTAGGATTATTTAAACTTATCAAAATATTTTTTAAATTCTCTTCTGCTTTATTTGATATTAAATTTATATTATTGTTCATTATTTAATTCTCCTATCTTTATTTAATAAATTCGTCTTCATAATTATATCAATCAAAGTCTGATTTAGTTAAGTACATTTCAAGATTATTTATATTCATATTTATTTTTGTAAAAGAATTTTTTGCAAAAAATAACTTGTCTGTATTATTATAATTTAATATAAAATCATTATATTTATTATCAACAACTTGTCTTTGCTCTTGTATTTTTTTAGATAAAGTAGTTGATAAATCAGAAAATATCTTTGTATCAGTTGTTGAATTTAAGTAACTATATTTGTTTTTGGCAAATTCTTTGTATTTTATAATTTCAGAAAAATCTAAAATATTTTGATTGCTGATTTGTGTAAATTGAGAATCAATGAAATCAATATTATTCTGAGTATTATTTAATAAATTAATTTTTTTTGAAAAGTTAATTTTTTGTTCTGAATATAAATCAATTTTTTTATTTCATTCAATTACATTTTTATTCCCATTAGCAATTGCATCCTCTAGGCCAAAAATCATTTCCTTATAATTTTTATCAAGTTCAGAACCTTGTTTAAATTTATTTTCAAGTTCTTCAAACCCCGGTAACTGAGTTCCAAAATAATCTGCCGATAAAACTACTATTCCTAATAGAGCCATTATTGAAGCCGCTAGTTTAGCTGTTAATAATCGTGCTACACCCAAAACTCGTAAAATTATTTCTATCCCTTGCGTTAAAGCTTGTTGAACAATAGTTTTCTTAAACATTAAAGCAATGATACCGCCTAATTTTAAACCCCCTGATAAAATTCTAACAATATCAACTTGTTCATTAAGTATTATATCTTTTGCAATTACATCGACATTGTAAGCCAGCGAAGCGGTAAGTGCCAGACCAGCTAAAATAGCATAGCCTGATCCCAATCATGGCACCAATGCAATCCCAAGAACATTTGCCGCTACAGCAATACCATATAAACTTCCTGTTATATTCCTAAAAAGATCAATCTTGTCAAGAATTTTTTTAGATTCATTATAAACATTTCTCACTTCATTTAAATCATTTTGCAATTCAATTTCAACATTTTCTTTATTTATAATATTACTTTCCATTTCTTTTATGCCATTAATTGCATCTGAAATTAATTCGGCATATTTATTTTTTTTATTCTTTATAAAAATATCTAAAATAGTCTTTAATTCAATTGACGACTGTACTACTTTTAAAGCTGCTTCGTTATAATTACTAATTAAATTATAATCACTTAATTTCGCCCCAACACTTCATGCATAAATATCTTGATTAATACTTTGTAATCGAACTGTATTTAAGGAATTATTGTCTAATCCCGTTTGATATTGATAAACTTGTTGATAGTATTCGTAGACTTGTTGTAAGATATTTTTTAAAAGATAAATATCCTTGCTTACTTCTTCTGATGAAGCACTTTCTCAGACAAGACGTTGAGAAACACTATTCATAATTGCTGAATTAAGATCCATAAATTTATCAG
The DNA here is from genome assembly GCF_000400955.1 of Spiroplasma syrphidicola EA-1. NCBI lineage: Bacteria > Bacillati > Mycoplasmatota > Mollicutes > Entomoplasmatales > Spiroplasmataceae > Spiroplasma > Spiroplasma syrphidicola. The sequence goes on along the minus strand of NC_021284.1, from coordinate 76,292 downwards.
ATTCAACAATTTCATCACCATTTTTATATTTATATATTTTTTTAACCATATTGATATAATCATTTTTAAGGGGCTCTGATATTTTTGCTTTAATAAAATTTTCTTCAACTTTATCAATATTTATTCCTGGAATATCCATATTAAAATAATTATTTTGTTGATATCTCAAAATACAGCCTGTTACTGTCCCAACAGTTGTTAATGCTAAAGTAACTGAGCTACCAATAATTAATAACTTATTATATCTCTTTTTCATTTTTTTAATCCTTTACATTAATTGAATCTTAGATATGATAGATTTTTGAACCTAAAACTAAGGTGCAACTATCATCAAGGTTAACATGTAATAATGCCATTATTGTTTGTTCATTTTTAATACTAAAAATTACAACTCCATTTTTAATTAAGTAAAACATGTGATTAATATAATCAATTTTTAAATAATAGAAATTATTTTTGCTATCAATATTTAACTGTGATGAATATTTTTCAGTTTTATCTGGTAATAGTAATGGGTTTAATTTATTTGTATTAATTAAATCAGTCCCATCCATTATTAAACCTTCATTATTATATTGGTAATAATGATAGCCATATTTATCTATTCCAAATAAAAAATCATTATTTAAATTAATTTTAGCTGTGATTTTATTTTGTCACATTCGATATTGATATATTGTTTCATCACTTTTAATATACATAATATCAAAACTATTCATTTGAATTTGTTTAATTGGAAAATCTTTATCTAAAAAAATACTTAAATCCATTTTTTCCACGAGATTCTCATTCATCACATATAAAGAACCAATATTAAGTTTTTTTTCATCAGGCATATCACGAAAATAGGCCGATTCTGAATATTGGTTAATTGTTCCAATTGTTTGAAAAGAATTACCAATTCAACTATTTAATAAGTTTCCATTTTTATAAAAACTAATTTGATGTTGATTATTTTTTAATTCTTTGCATACTAATCAAAAATCATTTAAACCATCATAACTTGTTTTAAAATCTAAAATTTTAATTTTTTCATTAATTTTAAAAGTATATTTTGGATTAGTTAAATTTATATCATAAATACTAATTTCATCTGGATTAGTTTGAGTAAGTAAATGTAAATTATCATTATTGTCATAACTTGCAAATTGTATACTATTAGGAACTTGTTTAATCCCTTCGCCACTTGATGCTTCTAAAACCCCAATATTAACATTATTAATTAATCCTTTTAATCGTCTACTGTCTCTTTTACTTTTAACGGAAAAATTAAAACTTCCTAAAACTAATTGCTGATCATCTGGATACTGAGAAGACAAAATTTCTATATCCTCATTATTAATATATTTATCATATTTTTGAAAAAATATCATTAACTGTGAATTAAAATCACTGTACTTTATTGCTGATGTTAATCCTATTGTTTCTAAATATTTTTGAAATTCGGTTTGTATTGAATTATCTGATAAATTAATGCGATTATCTTTAATTTCTATTGAAAATTTTAAAATTCCTTGGAATCTTTGTTTTTCTATTGAATTATCTGGAGTAGTTACTACTGTCAATAAGCCATTATCAAGATAATCATTACTATTTATTTCATTATTGTTTTGTAAAACTTTAGCTTTTAAATATCTTGATGAATCCGTTGACTGTGTCAATTGATTAATTTGATTAAATAATAGCTCCGTAATGTCAAAACATCTGTTAGTCATATTAAAATTAAATTTATCTTTTTCTATTGTTAAAGTTTCTAAGTGAATTACTTTATCAATAATATTAATATATAATTGTTCATTTTTATCTTTTAAATATAAACTATTAGTTGAATCAATTTTAATTTGATATTTTAGACTTGTTAATTTTGTTTGATCATTATTAAGCTTATTATTTTTCTCATCAAATATTGTTATTCCAAAATCTGACTGTGATTGAGTTAAAGTAAAAACTTCATTAATTATATTTCTAATTTTAAAATAGATGTCTTTCCCAACATGGTTCAAATTATCTAGATTAATATCCATAAAAATATCACTTTGCAAATTAGACACCGTTTGCCTTTCATCACTTGCATTAACTACGATATTGTCAATTGAACCTGTTAAATAAATATTTGCATAATTATTTTTTTGGCTAAAAATTTCAATTATATAAGAATTATTGATGTCTAAAACTTCTTGTGATAATTCATTCTCATTATTATAAATTACATCCCCATGGGTAATAATAATATCAATAAATTGTCCCATTTTATAATTTGCATCATTAACTGCATTATAAATGTTTTTTTCTATTTTTTTAAACAAATCTGAAACAGTATTTCGAGAAGATAAAAATCATTTACCTGTATTATAATTGATTTGTCCTAAATCAATTCGATCATCTACAATGTCTAGCTTAAGTTCTAAAGTTCCTTTTAAGTAGTTACTATTTTCAATTGATTTTAAAACAATGGAATAAGTTCCAACAGTATTTATTTGATTAACTTCTTGTCCTTTTATATCATAATAATTTATTTGATAATCTTTTAATGTTAAATTACGAATTGAATTATTTAATATCCAAAATATTTTTGCACTAACTTCATTAGTATTTGATCTAACATACCCATAGGTTAAATCATCTTTTGAAAATAAATTTTTACAATCCTTCAAATCAACAATATTTGTTGGGGGCTTAAATTTATCATTGTTAATGTTAATATTTGGTGAACAAGAAATAATAGTTAATTGGGAATTACCTACTAATACAAATGATGATAATATTGTTAATATTTTTTTCATATTATTGGTTCCTTTCTGAGCATAAAAATTTAATTAATAAATATTAGAATTTCATTTTTTACTATCATTTTGATTCTTTATTCAAATTATTCAGCCAATAGAAAGAAAAGATATCCCAAGTATTGTAATAATAGGCAATATTATAAAAAGAATAATATTATCAATTCTTTGGATGATAAAGGCCTGTAAATATAATGGGTGGTAAAAATTTTCTGATAAAATTTTTACTTTTAAGAATTGAAAATAATCCAAGTCATTTGTATTTCAATTTCCAAGTAATATAGGGTCTCTAGTTTGAATCGAACCACTAACAAATGAATCTAACATAGACAAGTAATTTGAATATACATAGTACTCATAATATTGTAAACCTTTAAAATAAACCAATTCTCCTTCATTAGTTGACCATGAATATTCCTTATCTCCTTCTAAAAAATAATTTAATTGATCAATTAAACTATCTTTTTTATATGACAGAGAAATAAATTGTTTTATTGAATTGATATTAAGGTTTGCCCTTCACCCGCTGCTATAAACTGAAAAAATGGTATATTTTTTAATTAATTCAAATAATAATAAATTGTAGCTACTAATTATTTCTCATAATTCATTTTTTTCATCAAGGATTTTATTAAGATCTTGATTTAAAATGTCAATTTCTCTATCTTTATAGTATAAAGCTTGATTGTTATCTATTTTTAGGCTATGTCCAATTAATCCAACTATAATATTTTCAGTATTTTGATTAAAAACCTTAATTAGTTGAGGTTCAATAATAGTTTTATAGCCACTGAAATTTTTATTTAGATAATATTTATTTTTTAAAACATATTTAGATAATCCTTGATTCCAATTTTGTTGATATAAATTAGTTTGATAATATAAACCAAAAGGAGTTAAAGATAACACTAAAATCAAAAAAAATATTATAATAAATAGCAAACTATTAGTTAAAGTTCACTTTAAATATGCTATTTTTAAATAGCAACACAATAAAAAATTATTCATAAGAAAAAGTACTTCCTAAACATTTTATAATAATTAGTAACATATTAATAATTTTAATACAGTGATTTTTTAATTTTGGTAAAGCTATAGTTTTTTTAATTTTATCATGATTACTTAATATTTAAAATATTTTCTATTAAGATATCAATCATAATTCTTTAATAAAAAAGATTATCATTTCGATAATCTTTTTGGATATTAATATTTTCTCCTTTTGCTTGAATTCTGGCATAGATAATATCTTTTGTATTTTTTAATGCTGTTCCGACATCAATTAAATGTCCTAACATAATATTTTATTTTAATCCTTCTAAGCGATCAACTTTTTCTTTTTATTTCTAATTTAATATTAGTAATATTGATATAATAACCATAGTAATAATCAATAAAAATTGAAAAATAACACTTATATTAAAAGTTAAAAACTTTGTTTTAGCAATCCATGCTATATTTATAATTTGATTTAGTAAACTAATACTCCCTTCTATTTTTATGTTTAAATTATTAAGAAAGTAGATAATTTCTATTAGATCTGTATCTTTAATTTTTGCTCAAAATCTATAATGATAATAATCATTTCCAAACTTCTCTGCTATCTTGCTAATATCTTTTCTGCAGTTTTTTTTATTTTAAATACTATCCTAGGAATAAAAGAATATATCAATGAAAATAAAGCTAAAAGAAAGAAAAGAAAGCAAATTATAAATAATAATTTATTATGTCAAAAAATAAATAATTTTAAATTTATTATTTCAATAAATAAAGTAAATAAAGGCACTGATAATAAGCCTAATAGTACTAAAGCATAATAACTTTTTGTTTCAGCATGAGTATTTATTTTTATATTATTTTCTAAAATTTTATCTAGGTCAATCAAATAATCATTACTTTTATCTATCATTTGGATCACCTAAATAAATATATTTTTTAGAAGTTTTTTTACAATTTTTAGAAAATTTATTTGGCAAATTATTCCCAAAATTTTTATCCATTCCTATATATACTGGTTTTTTATACTTAGCATTTTTCAATGGCATAGATTGACAAATTTTTGTCGATACTGCAATGGAATTACCAACATATAATTTATTATTATATTGAGTGGGTAAATCTTTAACTTTTACTTCTGCAGTATTATCGTATGCAATACCAATTCCTGCATCAAATATTGTTTTATATCTTTCTTTAAATTTGATTATTAAGTCTGTAATTTTAATTGCTACTTCTAAAGTCTTTTCAAAAACCTCAGCATTATCATCAGCATAAGCAATTGCAATTAAACCATCTCCTGCATATATATAATTACTAAAAACTTTTTTATTTGAGCAAATTGAATAGCACTTTGAAATAAAACTGGAACTATCATAATAGGCTCATTTTTTGAATCAAAATTATTGTGAAATTTAGTTGAATTACGAATGTCTACACACAATGAAACAGTATTTTTATGAACTATATCGTCTTTTGAAAAATTATATAATAAATTACTCATAAATATATCTACTACTTTCTATTATTAAATTTAATAACTTTATTATGTTAATATCTTATTATAATATTAAATATTGTAAATATTAATAATCTTCATCATTGGTACCCGAATTATTAACTCAATAAAAATTTAAATTAAATTCCTCTTTAAACTCATCACTTAATGGAGGAAATCTAAAAGCATATAAATTTAATGGAATGCTATTAATATTACTATCAGGTCTACTTAAAATCGTATTAAAAAGAAACATTACAGGCCTGTCAAATTGGAGATCAATATTTTGATTGTCTTCATAAACTACTTCTCTAAATTTTTCAATTGGAGTATTTAATACAACTTTAATTTTATAATAAGGTTCTTTTGTATCATCATCAATAAATATATTTTCATATCTTTTTTTAGATAAATTATAGGTAGCATTACCTAAATCAACTTGACCGTTTTTCTGGGAAACAATATTTGCAACTACTATAATTCAATCATCAAAAGTTCCATCTTTTACTTTATTAATCTCTTTGATTAATCCTTTCATTTTTTTGCTTGAATTATAAGGGAGTTTTAAATTCATACAGAAACCTTTTATTTCTTCAAAACTTATATTTTGATACATATTAAATTTTAAACATGGAAATGTAATTTTATGTTTTTTTAACAAGCTATCCGCTAACTGAAAATTAAATTTGTTAATTTCTTCATTAACATAATAGTCATAAATTTGTTTTCTATCTTGTAATTCTGGAATCCTTAACTCAGCTCCCTTCATTTTATTTGACGAAGTTGGTTTAGTTTTTTCGTGGTAACTGATTTGATAAATAATGTCATTTCCTGTCATACCAAGTTCTAATTTTTGAGAAATAATTTTTTTAAATAATTCAAATGCTTTAAAATAATTTATTAAATTTTCATAGATTTTTTCGGAAGAATATATTTTTGTAAATTCTAAATAATTTTCTCGATATCCAAATCATCGACACATTTGCATAGCAGCATCATAATATAGAGAATTACGATAAAAATAACTTACCAATAATCCTTCAATTGTTATACCTCTTGAAAGTTTATGTCCCCCAATATATATAGAATAAACATTCCCAACTTTCATTTTCTCTTTAATTTCTAAATTAATTAGATTAATTTTTTTGCCTAAGTTTCCGGTATTTATTTCATAGACTTGAATTAATTTAACTATCTCTATTATTCTAGAAACTAAATTATCAAAACTAATCATTTCTGAATAATTACTATACTTAAATTTATAATCATTAATAAATTCATTATAAATTTCACTTCGAGTTCATTTTTTAAGCTTACTAACGTATTTATTTATAATAGAACTTATTGTAGCTTGGGGTGCAGTGGTTGATGAAATATTAATTAGCATTGACTTTTGTATTAATTCTATTTTTTTTATATTTTTCATATTGCATTCTTCAATTAAAGCTGCGGAAATAAGAAAATCTTTAAAAGCACAAAACAATGAAAAAATTTCAAAGTCTTCTACATTTAAAATTTCTTTATTTTTTGATATTTTTATAAGTTTTTCTTCATCATCTTTACCAATATAATTAATTATTTCTGAATTTAAGTCAGATTCTTCCGATAAAAAATCATAATATCCTGTGTATTTTTCACTTGATTTTAATAAGTAAACAAAATCTGAAGGAAATAAGTTTATTCCTTGATAAGTAGAATTTTGATCTGCTAAAACTGGGGCAAAGGGAGTAGCTGTGTAGCCTATATAAGAAACCTTTTTAATTGTTGCTATTAATTCACAAATTAATTTATAAATTACTGTTGGCTTACCTGACCCTTTTCTTGAACCATCTTGTGAAGCCTGGTCAACTTCATCGTCAATAATTAAAAATTTTTTTGTCGCTAAATGGGAAGATCTAGTAATTTCTTTACTAAAAAAATTTACTAAATTTTCTAAAACTGTTTTATTTTTTTTAATTACAAAGAAATTTTTCCGACCAATATTAGTACGATATTGATTAATTTCTTTTTTGCTAAATTCGCCTGAAGTATTTTGACATATTATATCATTACCTCATTTTAAATCTTCTAAATATTCTTCATCAATTTCATCTGTAATAATCCCAAGATCATTTGTTAAACGCTCAGAAGTTTGAGATCTTAAATCATTAATTGTACCTGATAAAACTATAATTGTATGATAATCCATATCAAAAGCTAAGGACATTAATCCAGCAAAATTTGCCGTTTTTCCTGACTGAATATCTCCTATAACCAAACCCTTAATTAAAAAATTAATGTCATCAACTGTATTAATATTCTGCATTATTCTTTTAACATCTATCTTTATTTTTGAAATATCACTTGCACTAAATTTTCTTTTTTCTTTTAAAAACTTACAATATCTTTCAAAATTTTCGCCTTCTTTAATTGTTTTAGATAAATTTAATTTATTTTGTCCTTCCTCTATACTAATGTTACTCCCTATTGTGTTATTTAAAACTTCTTTTAAATAGGCGCGAGAATATTTTGAATAATTTGGATGCTTTAAAAATTCTTCTATTGCGTCATTTCTACCCTTTTCATCTTTTTCATGTGTATCTATATACGTTAATAATATTGCTTTATCTTTATCTGTTATTATCATAATTTTTAATCTCCTCTTGAATCATTTGTTTTACTAAATATTGGTCTAGCTGCAAATCAATAACTCTATAAATTTCAAATAAAATTTCTTGCTCATCTATAATTTTCTTACTAATTGCCTGTTTTATTAAAAAAGTATATAAATCTTTTAAATTATTTGTAGTGTCTTTTTTAATTACTAAAAAACTAAAATTTTTATTTCATATTTGAGATAAACATATTATATTAAAACAATTAGACTTTTTTAATAACGAATATAGAAAGTAAGTATTTCTAAATTTTTTATCAATATTCATATCTTGTAAAATTATTTTATAAATAGTAACTAAAGTATTATCACAAACATTAAGAAAAGGAAATTCTCCACTTTTTTCAAAATCATTCATATAATTATTTATATTTAAATTTATTAATTTTAAATTAAGTTGAAAATTAAAATTTTTTCAAAAAACAAAACTATTATGGGATATAAAAAATATAATATTATTTTCTAATAATTCATTAATTAAATTTTTACGATTTAATCTCTTATTGTTAAGGCGAATACTACCCAAAAAAACTATAAACTCATTTAAATTAATTTCCCTTTGATTTAAAAAATTTTTAATAATATAATCGGTAACTTCTGTATTTGAATTAAACTCTTTCATTATCCTAAAACCCGCCAAACTAAATTACTAATTTCTTCTTGTTCATTTTTATTTTCAAAATCCTGTAAAGAAAAAATGGTATCAACTATAAACATATTTGTACCAATACTTTTTAAATACCCAATTAAATATACTATTTTATCAAGGTATTTCTCTTTATAATTGATAAAATTAATATTTTCATTTTGTCAAACACAAAAATTTACTTTAACATTTTCATTTCGACCATCAAATGATATTGAATTACTTCATAATTCTCCATGATAAAATTTTTTACCTTTTTTATCAATTTTAATATCTGATAAACTAACTACTTTGCCTTTAATCATTACTAAATTCATTTTATCCTCCTAAATAACTATAAAGATTAGTATATAAATCTTCTAATCTTATAATTGATTCTTCTAATTCACTTTCACTGTATAATAAATCGTTATTCTCAATATTATTAGTTTTAAAATAATAATCATACAAATTAAAATCATAAAATTCTTGGCATGTTTCTATAAGTTCATTAAATAATAAATCACTATTTTTTTCTAAATTAGAGCTTACTCTTTCATAAATATAAATAGCCCTGTCGCATAATTCTTGCAGACTATATCACTTAATATCATTATCGTATTTATTGCTTTTCCTTCGAATTTGCCTAAAGACAAAATTTTTCAATGACCTATTTATTTTTCCCACTTTATGTTTAGTAGTTAAATATTCTTTTGCTATTATTACTTCTTTAAGTCAATTATTACTAATTAATTTTTCAAGAAAAACTTTTTCATTATTTGATATTTTATTATCAATAATATTAATTTTATTATTTAAAATTTTAACTAAATTTAAACTACTAGTTCCTAAATCAAGCCAATTTTTTTCTAAAATATTGACTATATTATCATAAATATCTGAATAATAGTGTTTCATTATATTATGAATATCTATAATTTCAAAAATAGTTTGAGTATTGAAAATATAGCATCCAATATAAGCAAATGATATATCTTCAAATTTTTTATCAATATTTAAATAATCAATAGTCTCAATTGGATAATAGATTAAATTTGGCTCAAGTAATAAGGAAACTACAAGATGAATATTTTCCTTTTCATTATACAAAATAATATCAAAGTAATTGTATAGACCATCTTCATTAAAATCTTGATCTTTAATTCAAACTATATCAAAATCAGGAAAAATTTTTTTTAAATTATAATATGTTTGTCTAAAAAATAAAACACCTTCGTATTCTTTTTTTAAGCCCAATAATAAATTTGTTTTTACTTTTATTAGTGAATTAATAATTTGAATTTTATTTTCATTTAATTCAAATAATTTTCAATAATATTCATTCCTTATTCCATATTTCATAAAATCATATTCCTTATAACTTACTAGGTATTTAATTACTATCTTCTTTTAATAGTTTGCTAAAGGTAAAAATAAATTTTTATTTTTTTAATGATATTTTAATATTTATACTATTTAAAATTTTTCTAATTTATTAAATTATAACAAAAAAAATAATTAACATAAACAAAATAAAAAAAGATTATCGTATTGATAATCTTTTTTTATTTATTAATATTCTTCTGCTTTCGCTTGAATTCCAGCATAGATAATATCTTTTGGATCTTTCAATCCTGTTCCCGCTGGAATTAAGTGTCCTAACATAATATTTTCTTTTAATCCTTCTAAACGGTCAACTTTTCCTTTGATAATCGCTTTTACTAAAACTCTTGTTGTATCTTGGAATGAAGCTGATGCTAAGAATGATTCTGACTCTAATGGGGCTTTTTTAATCCCAAAGATGACATGTTTTGCAGTTGGTGGTTTTTTCATTGCCCGTACAGCATTGATTGTTTCTTTACGGTAGCGTTTGATTGTCACAATTTCTCCTGGTAATAACTCAGTATCCCCAGCATCAATAATTTTAACTTTGTTCAACATTTGTTTAATGATAATTTCAATATATTTATCTGAAATTTCAATCCCTTGTAAACGGTAAACTTTTTGAACTTCTTTTAAAATGTAATTATGAACATCTTCAATTTTTGCCACTTCTAATAATTCTTTAATATTAATTGAACCTTCCGTTAATTTTTGTCCCCGCACAACATCCTCGCCAACTTTAACTCTTAGGACAGCATTAAATTGTGTTTTATATTTTCGCTCATCATTTTCTGATTTAACGTAAATAATGTGGATTCCTCCTTCATCTTTGATTTCACTAATTGTTCCATCAATTTCTGAAATAACTGAGATTGATCCTTTTGGTGTTGTAACGTCAAGTAATTCTTTAATCCGTGGTAACCCTTGCGTAATATCAGCTCCCCCAGCAACCCCACCGGTATGGAAAGTACGCATTGTTAGCTGTGTTCCGGGTTCCCCAATTGATTGGGCCGCAATTGTTCCAACTGCTTCCCCAATTGCAACTTTTTCTCCCGTTGCTAAGTTTTTACCATAGCATCGTTGACAAATTCCTTTATCCGCTTCACAACTTAAAACAGAACGAATGACAACTTCTTTAATTCCACTTTTGACAATAACACTAGCATCTTCTTCTGTTAATAAAGTATTAGCTGGAATGACAACATCACCTTTTAGTTTGATATCTTTTAAATTATATCTTCCCACTAATCGGTCATGTAATGGCACAATAATGTTACTGTGTTTTTGTTCAATAATATCTGAAACAACGAACCCACGTTTGGTATGACAATCTTTCACAGTAATAATAATTTCTTGTGAAACGTCAACTAAACGACGAGTTAAGTACCCTGAATCGGCAGTTTTTAGGGCCACATCGGCCATCCCTTTTCTCGCCCCATGGGTTGAAATAAAGAACTCTGATACGGTTAATCCCTCACGGAATGATGATTTAATTGGTAATTCAATAATATCCCCTTTTGGGTTATTCATTAATCCCCGCATCCCGACTAACTGCGTAAAGTTTGAAACGTTCCCACGGGCTCCAGAATCGGCCATCATAAAGATTGGATTTTTTGGATCTTCGCGTAAGATATGTTCTAACTCTGACTGAATTTGGTCTTTTACTTTTGATCAAACAGTAATAATCCGGTGTTGTTTTTCCCGAGCAGTTAACATTCCTAATTTAAAGTAATCATTAATTTCCTTTACTTTTAAATCAGCTTTTTTAAACTCTTCTTGTTTTTTATCATAAACTTTAACGTCAGCGGCTGAAACTGTTACCCCTGATTTACCAGAGTATTTAAACCCAAGGTTTTTCATGTTATCTAGCATTTCCGCTGTTTTATTAGCCCCATACAATTTAAAGTAACGATCAATAATATTTGATAAGTCTTTTTTCTTGAATGGTAAATTAACTTCTCATGTTGTTAAATATTCATTTAAATCAACATCATCATTAATTAAACAACGTTTTGGCAAGGCCAATAAGTTTTCCACATTTGGTTCATTTAAGTATGGGAATTCTTCTTTAAAGATTTGGTTAAAGATAATTTTCCCTGGTGTTGTCACAATGTATTTACTCATGTCACTATCTTTGAACCCTTTATTAACAAAGGCACTAACTGGAATTGCAACTAAGGCATGTAATGCCACAGCCCCTGTTTCATAGGCGATAATTGCTTCATTAATATCTTTGAAGATTGTTCCTTGTCCTACTTGGTCTTTTTCTTCATAAGTTAAGTAGTAGTTTCCTAACACCATATCTTGGGTTGGGGTTACAATCGGTTTACCATCTTTTGGTCCTAAAATATTACGGCTTCCTAACATTAAGCTACGTGCTTCTGCAACAGCTTCATCAGTAATTGGAACGTGAACCGCCATTTGGTCCCCGTCAAAGTCGGCATTAAAAGCCGTTGTAACTAAGGGGTGTAAACGAATTGCTTTCCCTTTAACTAGTTTTGGTTCAAAAGCTTGAATTCCTAAACGGTGTAATGTTGGTGCCCGGTTCAATAAGACTGGACGAGTTTTAATTACTTCTTCTAGTACTTCTCATACTTTATCATCTTGATTTAAGATTAGTTTTTCGGCCACTTTAATATTAGCAGCATAACCTTCTTTTACTAAGCGTGAGATAACAAATGGTTTAAATAACGTAATTGCCATATCACGTGGTAACCCACATTGGTACATTTTTAAGTCTGGTCCAATCGCAATAACTGAACGTCCTGAGTAGTCAACCCTTTTTCCTAATAAGTTTTGACGGAAACGACCTTGTTTTCCTTTTAAAATACTTGTTAATGATTTTAATGGCCGTTTGTCTTTTCCGGTTACAGGACGTGCTTTACGTTCATTATCTAATAAGGCATCAACTGCTTCTTGTAACATCCTTTTTTCGTTGTTAACAATTACACTTGGTGCACCCATTGATTTAACTTTTTTTAGCCGTTCATTACGAATAATGATTCGACGATACAAGTCATTAATTTCTGAGGTTGTAAAACGTCCCCCATCCAATTGAATAATTGGACGAATGTCAGGAGGAATTACCGGCACAGCTCGTAAGATCATTCATTCAGGACGTGATCCTGATTTTTTTAATGAATCTAATACTTCTAAACGTTTCATTAATTTATTTTGATCTAATTGTGTTTTCTTTCCTTTTAAATCACTTTTAATTTTTTCAATTTCACTATCAATATCTAAGTTTTTTAATAGTGTTTCAATTGCTTCCGCTCCAATCCCAAAACGAGCATCAGTATGACGGCTAATAAATTGAGTACATTCATCCATTGAGAAAGGTAAAGAAGTATTTTTTAAATCCTCAATCATTGTTTCTCCAATTTCATAAGCAATTGTTCCTGGTTTTAACGTTTCTAAAATTTCACGTAATGTTTTTGTTAATCTTTGGCGTGTTGCCGCTGATGTTTTAGCATTCCCTAAGTCTAAAACCATTTTTTGTTTTAACGCTTTTGCATTTCCTGAATCTAAGACAATATAGGAAACGAAATAAACTACTTCTTCTAGTTCTTTTGTTTTCATATCTAAAATCAATGAAATACGACTTGGTGCTGCTTTTAACATTCAAATATGTGACACTGGTTCTTCTAACTCAATGTGTCCCATTCTTTCACGACGAACAATTGCTTCAGTAATTTCAACCCCACAACGTTCACAAATTTTTCCTTTGTTTTTTGATTTTTTATATTTCCCACAAGAACATTCAAAGTTCTTTGTTGGACCAAAGATTTTTTCATCAAATAAACCATCTTTTTCTGGTTTTAAAGTTTTATAGTTAATTGTTTCTGGTTTTTTAACTTCCCCATATGATCAGCTACGAATGTCATCAGGATTAGCTAAACCAATTTTAATCATGCGACTATTTTTATCATTAGAATTTGTCATAATTTATTTCCCCCTAATTACTTTCGTCTTCTAGCTCATCAAACTCATCATCACTTACTTGTTCATCGGCAAGTAAATCTTCTTCGTCAATATCACCATTACCATAATCATCTTCATCAAAATTATTTTTATTTGGATTTAAGATAAAACTATCAATATCAAATTCGTCTTCCAACTCATCAACAGTATTTGTTAATAAATCTTCATCAACATAATCGGTTTCATCATAACTATTAATGTTTTTAGCATTTCCTTCTTCATCAATCATATGGATATTAAATCCTAATCCTTGAATTTCACGAGTTAAAACATTAAATGATTCTGGAATTCCTGGTTCTGGAATTTTTTTATCTTTAACAATTGCTTCATAAGCTCTTGTTCGTCCTTTAATATCATCAGATTTAATTGTTAAGATTTCACGTAAAGTATGGGCTGCTCCATAAGCTTCTAACGCTCATACTTCCATTTCCCCAAATCTTTGTCCCCCATTTTGAGCTTTTCCTCCTAATGGTTGTTGGGTAATTAATGAATATGGTCCAACGTTACGAGCATGTAGTTTATCATCAACCATGTGAGATAATTTCAGCATGTACATAACTCCAACTGAAACAGGATTATCAAATTTTTCCCCTGTTCGTCCGTCAACTAACACTTCTTTCCCGAAGTTTTTCATGTTGGCTTTATTCATAATTTCAATTAGTTCATCATTTGTCATTCCATCAAAAACTGGTGTCGCAACTTTTTGGCCTAATTTTTTAGCGGCCATTCCTAAGTGAATTTCTAAGACCTGTCCAATATTCATCCGTGAAGGAACCCCTAGTGGGTTTAACATAATATCAACTGGTGTTCCGTCTTCTAAGTGTGGCATATCTTCTAATGGTAAGATTTTTGAGATAACCCCTTTATTACCATGACGTCCCGCCATTTTATCTCCTTCTTGGATTTTCCGTTTTTGAACAATATAAACTTTAATTACTTCTAACACATCAGCTGCTAGTTCATATTTTTCACGAGGGAAACGTTTAATTGCTTGGATAATTCCTTCCCCACCATTGGGAACACGTAATGAATTATCTTTAACATTTTTTGATTTTTCCCCAAAAATAGCTTGTAATAATTTATCTTCTGGTGATAATTGTGTTTGTCCTTTTGGTGTTACTTTTCCAACTAAAATATCGCCCGGCTTAACTTCGGTTCCGATAATTACTAACCCATCATCATCTAAGAATTTACGAGCATTTTCAGAAATATTTGGAATTTCGCGTGTAATTTCTTCGGGTCCTTGTTTTGTTTGACGACGTTCAATTGTATATTCTTCAATATGAATTGACGTAAAGACGTCTTCAGACACTAATCGTTCGGAAACAATAATCGCATCCTCATAGTTATAACCATTTCAAGTTGTAAAGGCTACAACAACGTTTTGTCCTAAAGCCAATTCCCCTTTTTCAATTGATGGTCCATCGGCTAAAATTTGGTTCTTTTCAACTTTTTGTCCAACTTTTACTAATGGGACATGCGTTAATGATGTTCCTTGGTTACTACGCACAAAAGTATCTAAGAAATATGTTTTTAGACCTTCTTTTGTTTTTAAAATAATTTTTGTCGCATCAACAAAGTCAACAGTTCCATCATATTGTGAAACAATTGCTAACCCTGAGTCACGAGCGGCAGCATATTCAACCCCAGTTCCAACATATGGTGAACTTGGTGAAATTAATGGAATCGCCTGACGTTGCATGTTCGCTCCCATTAAGGCACGGTTGGCATCGTCATTTTCTAAGAATGGAATACAACTTGTCGCGATTGAAACAATTTGTTTTGGTGAAACGTCAACATAGTCAACTTCATCCCGAGGAGCAATAATATTTTCTCCTTGGAAACGAGCAATTACTTGATCGTCTAAAATTTCCCCTTTATCACTTAAACGGATGTTAGCTTGCGCTACAACATAATTTTTTTCTTCATCGGCAGTTAAGTAATCATTTTGGGCAGTAACTTTATTATTAACAACTTTTCGGTATGGTGTTTCAATAAATCCAAATGAATTAATTTTCGCATAAGTTGCTAAGTTGTTAATTAACCCAATATTTGGTCCTTCTGGTGTTTCAATTGGACAAATTCTTCCATAGTGTGAGTAGTGGACATCCCGTACTTCTAATCCCGCGCGTTCTCTTGATAATCCCCCTGGTCCTAACGCTGTTAAACGACGTTTGTTTGTTAACTCTGCTAATGGGTTAGTTTGATCCATAAATTGTGATAACTGTGACAAGTTGAAAAACTCTCCAATAATCGCTGATAATGGTTTGTTATTAATAATATTTGATGGCTTCATCTTGAATAGGTTTGAAGATGTTGACATTTTTTCTTTAACATTTTTTTCAATTCTTAATAACCCAATTCGGAATTGGTTTTGTAATAATTCCCCAATTGTACGAACACGACGATTTCCTAAGTGGTCAATATCATCAACTTCTCCGATTCCTTCTGTTAGGTTTAATAAATATGAAAAAGTTGCCACAATATCTGGAACAGTAATATATTCATCCGTTGCGTTTGGATCAATTCCAATAATATTTGTGATTTTATTACGTGCTTCATTATCTGTGTAAATTTGGATTTTTTGGATTTTATCACTACAAATAATTTCATCATTAAAAGTAATTGTTTCTAAACATGCTCCTGTTCTTAACAATCCTTTCAATTTAATCACGTTTTCTTTATCCATTAAGGTACCTTCACTAAAAACAACTTTACCGTTAGTATCCTTAATATCAGCAGCTAATACTTTATTATAAATTCGATTTTCGACTGATAGTTTTTGGATTAATTTAAAACGCCCAGCTTTAGTTAAGTCATATTTACGTTTATCAAATAATAGGCCAAACAAGTATTTTGTTGCCCCATCTGGTGTTGCTGTTTCTCCTGAACGAATTTTTTTGTATAATTCTTGAACCGCAATACTTTGATCATAGGCAATATCACCTGTATAGTTTTCTAATTCATAAGTATTTTGAACTAATTTACTGTCGCCAAAAATATCAAAAACTGCTTCTTTTGTTAAACCTAACGCTGTAAATAAGTTTGCAACTGAAACCTTTCTTGATTTATCAATTTTGACATAGAAGACATTTTTAAAACGTTCTTCTTTTTCGGTTTTAATTTTTTTGTTATCTGATTCAAATTCTAATCATGTCCCACGTGATGGAATTAAATCAACATAGTAAACATTTTCCCCGTTTTTACGGTTTAAATCAATTTTATAATATGCTCCTGGTGAACGAACTAGTTGTGAAACAACAACTTTTTCTGAACCATTAATAATAAAGGTTCCTTTTCCCGTCATTAATGGGAAATCACCAAAAAAGACCTCTCCTGTCTTTTCAATCATAATGTCAACAATTAATTTTTCTGGTTGACGATCTTTAATTGTTACGGTGCAAGTTGCCTCTTCTTCACCGGTATGAATATCATAGTAAACAACATCAGTTGATTTTTTTAAAATTGTAATCATATGTCCAATGCGTTCTTCAATTCAAGCTTTAATTAACTCTGGTTCTCCCTTAACAATACCAGTTTCAATTTCAATATCTTTTGAATTAATTGTTAATTTTAAGTTTGAATAAATTGGAGCCTCAAATATTTTTGACTCTTCTTTTGCTTGTGGAATTGTTCTTCTTGGTTGTTTAAATTCCCAATCCAACATTTCTAAAATAATATTACCCTCATGGCCAACAATTGGAAATACTTCATTAAAAACTTCACTAATTCCTGTTTGTTTAAATCAATCATAAGTTTCTGTTTGAATTTCAATCAGGTTTGGTAATTCTAGGTTCCCACTTACTTTTGTATAATCAATTCTTTTCGCATAATGTCCAAATTCTTTTTCTTTTAGCGCCATCTAATTATTACCCTCACTTTTCCAAATCTACGCAATATATGCTAATCAATTTTATATTGATTTGATATTAAAGTCAAGAAATTTTAAAATAATTGAAAATTTTAGCAAAAAAAAGCGCGATTACTCGCGTTTTGTTTTTTTAACGATGACGGGGACAAACATAGATTTCACTATCAACTGAATCAACTAGTGCTTGTTGCATTTTCCCAAATAGCACACTATTTGCCCCTCCCATTGTTCCTTTTTTTGTTTGTTCGTTAATACATTTAAAACATTTTGGATCAAAATCTGCCATGTGTCTTTCCTCCTTGTTATTACCTTATTAATATATTTTACCTTGTTTTGCAAGAAAAAAACAGGATAACCTGTTTTTTTACCGCGCGCCTTTGTCAAACGGAATTCCGGATGCTTTTGGCACTTTTGAATATTTGGAAAAAGCAACCATTGTCACTAATGCAAAGACAAATGGCAAGATTTTTAGTAATTGGTTTGAAGGATCAGCAATATTTCACCCAGCAAAACGTCATAAACTACTTGCTAAGGCGATTAGGAAGCTAAACAATACTGCTCCTAAGGTAATATATTGAATCCGTCATTGCCCAAAAATCATAATTGCTAAGGCAATATAACCTTGTCCTTGGACATCTCCTCGAAATTGATTTGATAAAAAGTGGGTAAACATCGCCCCGGCAATACTTGCTAAGACTCCAGAAATAATTACAGCTGTATAACGAATTTTAACAACGCTAATTCCAGCAGCATCAATTGCATGTGGATTTTCCCCACAAGCGGCAAAGCGTGTTCCTGCTTTTGTAAAGTAGAAGAAAACAAAGGTGAAAATCGCTAAGATAACGGCAATAATAACAAAGATGTTAATAATTTTCGCATTATCTATTCCAATAATTGTAAACCCTGTTTTAATCATGTTTCCAACCGCTAGGGAAGGAATCGAAACAAAGAATAATCCTAAGCCTGTTGCTAATAAGTTAATTGCCACCCCCGAAATAATTTGTTGTGATTTTAAGGTGATTGTGGCAAAACCATGCAAGAGAGCAAATAATCCCCCAACTAATCCGGCTCCTAGTAGCGCAATTAATTGCATGCCATTACCATACTGTGATAGCATTTTTCCTAATAAAGCATATGTTAAAGCCCCAATAATCATCATTCCATCAATCGCAATATTAACGATTCCGGCACGCTCTGAATATAATCCCGCCATTGCCGCAATTAATAAAACGGCGAAGAGAACTGAGGCATTAGCAAATAATTGTTCAATTGCTCCCATCGTTATTTTCCTCCCTTCAAAGTTTTATTATGATACTGTGATTTTTTCCGTAATAATTCTTGGCGTAAAATAACATTATCTTCTTTAACTGCATTAATAATTAATGTCACATTGGCATTATATTCTTGTGCATATTTTTTTTGATTAGCACGGTTACTATTTTTTAAAACAATAAGTTCTTCTAAATAGCGCATTTGGGCCTCTGCAATTTCAACCATTGCTGTTTCAACAATTTTACTAATTTGAGTTTTTAACTCTTCATCATGTTGATTTGCTTTACGGGCTTTTCATAATTTTTGACGTAGTTCTTGGCGTTTTATTCTATACTCTTGTTTAAAAGCCACTACTTCGCGTTTTTGTTGTTCTTTTAACGCTTTAATTTGTTCTTCAATCGCTTTTGTTGCTTTCTTTTCTTCTAAAACAAACTTTTGGTAGTCATTCCCATATTTTTGCTGAATTTCATCAAATAAATGGTAATTTTGCTCTTTTAACGCCAGAATTTCATCACTATGACGACTTAATAAATTAGCATAACTTGATTGTAATAAGGTTTGTTCAACTAAGTAATCTTTTTTATATGCTTTACTTAACGCTTTAATTTCTTCGTGCATTTTACCTTTTAGTTCACGCATTTTTTTCGCATGTTTTTGTTTAAAAATACTTACTTCATTCTTTTTCAAATAGTATTGGTTTTTAAACTGGACATATTGGTCCATTGCTAACGCAATTGAACTAAAAATTGCTTTGTTATATTGTGTTCTAATTCGACGTTTCCCTAAATTAGCAGCAGCTTTATATTTTGTATCAACAAAGAACTTACGGCTAATTTTTAAGGTTGTATTTTGCCCAACTAACGTTGTTAATTTTTCATTCGTTTTTTCACGTAAAGCAATAATTGCTTCCTTATCTTTTGCTTGTTTTAATTCGCGTAATTTAACGCGATAATCTTTATTAATTGCTTTAATTTTTAGTTTATTATTTTTAATTTCTTTTTGATAATCTTGATCTTCAGCTTTAAATTCCGGATTTCGCTGAATATTTAACCAGCGACGCAATCATAGGATCGGTTTAAAGTAGATGAAGACGGCTGAAATCGCTGTCATATAAATAATTAAACCAAAGATTAATTGCCCCATTTCTTTTGACATTTGGAACTGAGGTAATTGGGTTGCTTGCATTGCCGCTGTCTTAATAATCGCTCATAATAAAGCAATTGGTACAACAGATAGCGCATTGGTAAAGGCCACCAAGGCCACAGCAATTGCATCAAACCCAATTACTGGTAGTGCATCGGTTGAAAACTGAATTACCGTCGACTCGGTCATATAATAAATCATTCCCAAGATTCCCGCAATTCCGCCCGATATTGCCATTGAAGCAATTGTGTAAGCTTTAATATTTGTCCCAGCATATAATGAGGCGGTTTTTGATTTCCCAACCGCTTTAATTCGGAACCCTAAAACAGTGTAATTCATCATAAAGATGACCCCAACTAATAAAATAACAGCAATAATCATCGGGATGATTCATGTTTGCTCATTAATCGCTAAATTAAAGTTTGGCGCTGCTGTTGTAATATCGATTGATGAATTATTATTAGCATTTCATAACCCATTATTAAGATCCATAAACATTCATTTCATTACATATCAAACAATTCAATTTAACATAATTGTTGAAACAACTTCATGGATATTAAAGAAGGCTTTTAGCATTCCGGCAATTGCTGCTAATCCGGCTCCCACTAAAATTGAGATTGCAAGAGCTCCAACAACACCAGCACCTTGTGAAATAGCCGGGTTTTTTAAACCTAGAACAATTGACATACTTCCTGCTAATAACATTTGTCCTGGAATCCCGATGTTAAATAGCCCCGCTTTAAACCCCACAGCAACTGCTAACCCAGCAACAATATAAATTGCTCAGTATGTTAAAGTTGTATTTTGCAATAATGGGTGAAAGGCTAGTTTAAAAACATATTGAAAAAATAGAAACGGGTTGCTGCCATTAATTCCAATAATAATAAAACTTAGTAAAAAACCAACTAAAATCGCACAAAGCGAAGCTTTAACAATATTCATCTTGTTTTTAAATTCATTTGAGCGAAAGAAGATTCTTGTTTTTTGTGTCACTAATCACGTCTTATTTTTAACGATGTTCCCCATGACTTTTTTCTCCTTTCAAATGATATTTTCCAGCCATCATTAAACCGATTTCTTCCCGTTTAATTTTATGGTTTGGAACATTTCCGGTAATATGACCACTATGAATAACAACAATACGGTCAGCTAAACTCATAATTTCTTCTAATTCATATGAGATTAATAGCACCGCTTTGCCATTAGCTTTTTCTTCTAAAATTTTTTGGTGGATATATTCAATTGCTCCAACATCTAATCCACGCGTTGGTTGAACTACAATTAAAATATTATGATCACGAGATAATTCCCGCCCAACAATTAATTTTTGTTGGTTTCCCCCTGATAAACCACGAGCCATCGCAAAACCAGCACTTGTTCCCCGCACATCATATTTGTTAATAATGTTTTGGGCATATAACTGAATTTCTGCTTTGTTTAATAAACCATAATTAGCAAATGGTTTTTCATTAATATTTTGTAAAACAACATTATCAATCGCACTAAAATCTAAGACTAGCCCATATTTTTGGCGGTCTTCTGGAATGTGGGCCATTCCAATACTATATTTTTGATGAATGTTAACTTTTGTTACATCAATATTATTAAAAACAATTTTACCTTTGTTAACTTTTTCCAGTCCGGTAATTGCCCGAACTAATTCACTTTGGCCATTTCCTTCCACCCCGGCAATTGCAACAATTTCCCCGGCTTTAATTTCTAAATTAAAATTATCAAGGGCCAAGAGTTTAGTAATTCCTTTTTTCTTAATTGATAAATTTTCAATTCGCAATAAGGTTTCGTTTCCGGCGGCTTGACCTTTATTTTTAATTTCAACCAACTGGCGACCAACCATTGCTTGAGCAATTTCTTCTTGACTTTTATCCTTAATATCAAAAGTTTCAATTACTTTCCCCCGGCGAATAACCGTTGCACGATCAGCAATTTTTTTCACTTCATCTAATTTATGGGAAATGAAAATAATTGTTTTACCATCAGCTTTTAAATCTAAAATAATTTTTAACAACCCTTCAATTTCTTGGGGTGTTAAAACAGCGGTTGGTTCATCAAAAACTAAAATATCAGCTCCCCGGTATAAAATTTTTAAAATTTCTACCCGTTGTTGCATACCTACTGAAATATTGGCAATTTTAGTATTAAAGTCAACTTGTAAATTATATTTCATTGCGATTTGGGCAATTTCTCGAATTTCACGTTGGCGATCTAAAAAGACTTTCCCTTTAACCTTTTCATCTCCTAAAACAATATTATCTAAGACGGTAAAGATATCAACCAATTTAAAATGTTGGTGGACCATCCCAATCCCTAGTTTATTGGCCTTAATTGGCCCCGAAATATATTCTTGGCTACCATTAACAAAAATTTCACCTTTTGTTGGTTCATATAAACCAAATAGAATACTCATTAAAGTCGATTTCCCTGCCCCGTTTTCTCCAATTAAGGCATGAATTTCTCCTTTTTTAATCTTTAACGTTACATCATCATTTGCAATAACCTCACCAAAAACTTTTGTAATATTGCGCATTTCAATCGCATAGTTATTTGTCTTATCCATTAGATTGATTCCTTTCTTATTTTCAACTTATAAAGCATCATTAATTTTTTGCAATATTCAAGTTTTTAATTGGTTTTGGTCATCATATGTTTTTGTTAAGCTTTGAGTAAATAACTCTGAGGCAATTTTCTCTGTCCCAGCTGTCCCATTATATAATTTTTGTAAGATATCAGCTATTTCATCAAACACAGTTTTACTACTAATATCACTACTATGAATTAAATCAACTAAATTTTTTGGGACTGATTTTGTTGTTTCAATTCCAGTTCATGTTGGATGATCGGCTGAAGATTGGTCAGTATTAATTCAACATTGTGTTGAATCAACTTGGTCATTATTTCAACCCCCACTATTATTGTCATAACCACAAACAGGTGAATAAATATTATTTAATGCATCATATGTTGATTCAACAATCTCTTTCAATGCACTAGTAATAATATAGTTTTCCCCATAAATTTTTCCTTGTTCAGTATCAACCCCAACTACTTTTGCATTTGATTTATTATACTGAATACGGTCAATTGTATCTTGGGTTTGTGGCCCCGCCACTGGGAAAATCACACTTGCTTTTCGCGATAGTAATTCATCCGAAATTGCTTTTCCCTCTCCGGCTTGGAAAGATTGTGAGAATCAAGATTCATTTTTCTCTAACACTTTTTGTACTTTATTAATGCGTTTTAACTCAAATGCTTTATTATTGGCAGTTAAATTTTGAGTTGCTCGTAAATCTAGTACTGCTTGTTTCACTGTTTCGCTTAATTTTCCTAAATTAGGATATTGCGATTTATCACCTAAAATAATTTCATTAAAGATATCACTGGCAGTTAAGAACCCTCATAGGTAATTTGAAGTTGCCACGGGATTATCCATTCCCCCATAAACACCAATATTTAAATTACCCCCGTATTCTTCTTGGTGGGCATTTAAATAAATTGCTGTTGCAATTCCAGCCAAAAACCCTGATGTTTCAGCTTGATAAGTAATACCAACAATATTTTTAACAAGTGGTCGGTCCGGTTTCATTTGGGCATGTACACCTTGACCACTACCATCAATGTAAATAATATTATCAACTAGATCAGCTGCTCAACCAATTGTGTTACCATGAACAAAACCTGGTAAAACTAATGTTTTAGCCCCAGCAATTTTGGCCGTAACATAACCAGTTTTATAATCGGAAGGTGTATGTCCTGATGGTTCAAAATAACTTGCCCGTCAATTTACATCTTTTCAGTTTTCTGGTAGCTCCCCGGTTTTTTGCTCAACAACAAATTTGCTAGCCCCTTCTCAAGCGGACTGATTAAAAGATAAATCGTTAATGGTTCCCCCATCGGTAATCACTCATACATTACTATTAAAGTCATATTTTTTGGCACAGGCCACAACCGAAAAGGTTGATGTGACTAATAATGATGAGGCTGTTAAAATACTAAAAAGTTTTCGCATTGTTTTTTACCTCTTTCTGTTGTATTAAAGTCATCTAAATTTTAATAAATTTAATCGCCCCCTAATGTTTATTAAATTTTCTTAATTATTCTAATTATCTAATTTTTAAATAATCTTTAATCCAAGTTAAAGTTTCATTTAATTACCAGATTTTCAGATGGTGTAAAATGAAAAACTAACTAAGCCATGTCTTTATTTGACAAATAAAGTTAATGTTGTAAAACATCAACCACTAGAGTCCCTTTACATTGGTTGGACGTAGAAACACTAGACCATATTTCTAGTTTATAATGGTTAATTACTATTTAATTTTACAATTTTAATATAACAAATTATGACACGAAAACCAAGATGCTAAGATTAACTTTTCGGATTATTTTTTCTCTTTCCCAAAATTACTAGCATTTTATAATAAAAAAAATGAGAATTTTTTTCTCATTTTCTACTTTATAAAAGGCCTTATTTTTTACATAATGGGCAATTTTCAACAAAAGCAACATCTTTTCTTGTATATTTTGCAATATTATGTAAATTAATATGTTCGTATGTAATTCCATTTGTATTGATTACAATATTTCCTAAATCATCAATTAAATAATTCTTTGAGCGTGTTTGATAGGCACTAGGGGATACTTCTTGTGTTGCATAAGTATTTGAATACCCAGCTTTACTATATAGACTATAACGTCCTGGATTAATCCCAATATTTTTACCTTCTAATAAAGAAGTTAGACCATCAGCATATTGTGCTTCCGTTGCTCTAATTGCTGTTGTATTGATCTCTATTTCATTAATTTTGGCATTAACTTGCCCTGTTTCTGCTTCTAAAACTTCAACTTTTTGATTTAATTGTTGTAAATTTTCTTGTAAATTACTTAATACTTTTGATTGCTCTTGTTGGGTCGCAATTGAACTATTAATTAATTCAGTTAATTTTTGATATGATGTGTCATCTGATGTCTCATCATTACCATTTGTTGGTGCTACGAATGAATTATCAGTTTTTTCATCAAAAGATTCTGAAAAAATACTATCATCATTCATTTTTTCATCAAATTCATCTAAACTATAAGATTCTTCAAAATTATTAACTTCTTCTTTTGGTGCTTCTGTTACTAATGATGATTTAACTGGTTTTGAAACAATAATATCATCTAATAATTCTGGTGCACTATCATCTTGATCGGCTAGAATGCCATTAGCAACAAAAGTATTTTCTGAAGCTACTGGTGGAGAAACTGGTTGTTTTTCTACCTTAGCATCAAAAGTAATAATATCTTCTAATAGTTCTGGTTCACTTTCAACTGCCTTTTCAACAACTGGTGTTGGTTCAGATAAATCAAAGTTTTCAAACCCTGCTGTATAATGTTCTTCATCACCATCTTGGTTATCTGAAACTACTGGTGAAGAAACTTCTTCTTCTAATAACTTATCAAAAAAATTGTCTGATTCTTCATCATTCTTTTCTACTGGTTGAGCAGTTAAAACTTCACTTTCTTGTGACTCTGCTTGTTCAGGATTTAAAGTTTCTAAGAAATCCGCTGTTGATTGACTGTTATCACCAATTACTTCTTGAACTTCCATTAGTGGTAAAAGAACTTCATTGCTTAATTCAAATTTATTAGCTAACTTATTTGCTTTTTGGGCAAGTTTATTATAGTAACTAATATTTTTAACAATTACTTTATTTGATTCATTTTTTTCACTAATTTGTTTTTCCACCAATTGCTTAATCAATAAAGCTTCTTGATAAACTTTATCATGTTTACGATTTGTAACTGGTTCATCAGCAGTAATTGTTTCTAAGAAACTATCATCACCTTTTAGTTCGACACTTGACTCAACTTCAGCTGTTACTGGTTCAAACCCAGGTTCTGGTGTTAAAACTGTTGGTTGTTCGTTATCATAATCATATGAGTTTGGTGAAAAACTAACTTTTTCCGTTTCTTTTCCTACTTCTTGCGTAATATCTTCTTTTTTGTTTACTTTATTAAGATCATCAATTAAGCTAGTAATTTCAACTGTCTTAACGTCATCTTTAATTGTAAACATTTCTGTCATTGTTTCTTGTTGTAATTTTTTTTCTTGTTCGGTTTTATCAACCGCGGCGGCGTAATCATTTGCGTCTAAATTTAATACGCGTTCTTTTTTCTTTGCGGTAACTTTTGGGTGACCCAAAGTTGCACTTCCAAGCTGCTTTCCCTCTTGTTCAATCTCTCTTTCAACTCTTTTATCTTCACGATAAATAATAATCATGTTTCTTTCATCAGCATAATTTTTTAAAGCATCTAAATCAAATAGTACTGCTTCAATAAATAATAATCCGATAAAAGCAAATCCGGCTAAAACTAACGCTGAAACTTTTCCAAAAACAAGTGAAGCGATAATTACAACAACCAATAAAATCTTAATGTATGGTTTTGATAATTTATTCCCTCGTCTAATTCGGAAAATTTCATATGAAGATAGTGCAATTGTTGCAATAGCAACTAATAATAATAGTGCACTAACAACATATGTTCATGTTGTCCCCGTAATTGTTTCTAAAATTTTGTCTTGTTTAAAAATTGATGTTTGAAAGATATCATTAATTTTATTCATAATTGATGGAAGTGCAACTGCGTTAACTGCTAATAAGTTTAGCACAGCGGCAAAGATTTGGATCAATGATCCGATAATAATTAACACTCACCCGAATGTAACTAAAAATGTAAACATTGTTCTTCTCCTATCTTGGTACTTTATTACGCATTGCTCAGTAATCGTACTTTGGTGGATTAGTTTTTTCCACCGGTTCATCTAATTCTGCGGTTGATAAAAAGCTATCTTCAAGTTCTGCTTCTTCTCCATCGTAATTTTCCTCGGTATTTTCTTCACGTAGAAGATATTTTTTTGCATAAATTGATAACTCACTATGTTGTAAATTATCTGTTAAATTTGTTCCATAAAGATCTTGTCCATATTGGTCTAAAACATTTTCATTGACTCCAATAATAAATTTAAAAACTGGTAAACCTTGAAAAATTGCTTCAATTAAATTTAATGTATTTTTAAATTTCTTATAGTCATTAATTTTGCTAAAGACGATTACAAATTTTTCTTTTAAATCATAAGCACGAATAATTTCTTCAAATTCTTTGCGAATATATTCGATTGGGTCATCAAATTCTAATTCATTAATAATTACTTCTGAATTAGCATCTACTTTCTTATTTGCAATTTCATCGCTTTTTAAAAGTCTTGCAAATAATTTGATTCGATCCCATAACACTTTTTTATCTTCAAAACTGATTTTTGGTAACCCTTTAACAATTTTTTTCAAAAGAAATAAAAATGGATTAAGGTATAAATCATTTTTTGCCACATTAATATTAACAACTGGCATTAAAAAAAGTGATTCTGATATTTCCGAAATTAAATTACCATCATGGTTATATAATGCTAAATAAAATTGAACATCATTGGCAGTATTTTTTAATGTCTTTGAAATATCTTTGATAATTTCATAATCTGTCATTTGAAATTCACGACTTGCAACTCTTATGTTTGCTGGCTTGGGTTCATTATGAGCAGGTTTATTATTGGAATGTAATTGATTTAGTATTCCCATTTGCCCTTTATTTAAATTACCCGCGAGCATATCATAATCTAGCTCTTTTCTACTATTGCTAAGCGTTGATTCATTTTTAACTTCTGTTTTCAGACCTTTCATTCTTTCAAATGGATTTATATACATACTTAGCCCTCCTATATTTACCCAGGTATTAATTATAACATATTTTTAAAAAAAATCGTTAAAAAAATTGCATTTTGAAATGCAATTTGATATTATATTATTCCTTTATTTTATATCTGATTCCTCTTCTTCGGCCTTTAATTTCGCAATTTCGGCCTCTAATTCCTTAATCTTTTCAGCCTTATTTGTCGGATTTTCTTCATCACTCGGATTCGGCGTGGTTGGTTTTTTGCGATAATCACTAACTAATTTTTTTGCCCCACTTTTAATAGCTTCTTTATTGCTCCCTAAAAAAATAATTAAAAAATAAACGCCAACTCATAGCCCTAAAAATAAAACACTAAAAGCAAAAGCAACAATAAATTTTTTTTGATCAATGACAATTAAAACACTAAAAATTATTGTTAAAACTGTTAACAGGATAATTGCTGTTAAATTAATAATCTTAGCTCATTTAATTTGTTTCTTTTTTCCTTCCATAATTTCCTCCTACCGAATAAATTGTTGGGTTGCTAAATCAAAGATTTTTGATGGGGGATTATTAAGCTCGCCATCATAGATAATACCATCAACGTTAAATTGCTGTAATTCTGTTAAATTACTTGCTGGGTGTTCTCCTGTTTTATTAACACTTGTTGCATAAATTGGTCCAACTTGCTTAATTACTCGTTGGAGTCATTTTGCTTTTGTTATTCGCACAGCTAAGCGACCATTATTTGATAACTGGGGGTCTTTACTTTCCCCTATTATAGTAATTGACATCTTACTGCGTAAAATCTTAGCTGCTGCTCTTGTTATTTTTACTAATTTTTTGGCCATCCGTAACGAACTAACAATAATTGCTAATTCCATTGTTAACGGGCGGTTTTTTAACTGATAGATTCGTTCTTTTCCAGTCCGATTATTAATTGTACAAGCTAAACCATATATTGTATCAGTTGGAATAATTAAAACTTTATCTGTTTTAAATAACTCAACAATTACTTTTTGATTGTTAATTTGATATTGTTCCATTCTCTTGTCCCCCTATTATTTTTTGATCGGAGCAATAATTTTCCCTTGTTTAATTTTTAAAATGTGAGAAATCCCAATTGCTAGTAGGGCAAAAATAAACGAAAATGATAAAATCGCACTAGCAATTAATTCATTACCATGTAATCAAAAATAATCAATTTTTGTTGTCCCAAACAATGGTTTCATTACTGTGTCTTTAAAATGATCACTTTGGGAATTTCAAAAATCAATTACAGAGTTTAATTCATTTTGAGAAACTAAAAAAGCTGTTAATGATATTCCCCCAATTACTAAGAACCCAATATATAAACTAATAAAACCGATTTTTGAAATATTTGGTTTATTAATCATAATAAAGGCAAATCCCAATAATAAAGTTGTGATTAAAGCAATAACAATAATTGGTAAAGCAAAAATTAAATCTCAATCCCCTGGGCTTTTACTCATAACATCATAATAATCAACGTTTGGTTGTTCAAGTGAGGAAGTTGTCCCTGGAATAATTGCATTACGGGTTAAAAACGGATATAAAAATGAAAATAAAATAAATTGATGAGCAGCTGTAAATGATAAATTAATTTTAAAGGTGTAAATTACTTGTGGGGTAAAAACCATTGCTGAACAAATAATAATCCACAATGAAATATTAAATTCATTTGGAATTAAAAATAAACTTAAAATTTTTCGAGCAGCTCCTTGATTAAAAGTATCTTTTAAAACAACAAGTTCTTCATTTTTTGCTAAGTTAATATTTGTATTAAAAAGACGCTCAAGACGAAAACCTAATTTTAAAATAATATATAAAATAATCACGGTTTGAATACCAGTAATTCATCAAACCGTATTAACCCCCATTCAGCGTAGTGGATAGACATTATTTGTTCCTGGTCCTGTTGCTAAATTTGCTAATTTTTGAATTAAGGCATCTCGACCTGGTAAATCAGTCGGAATCATATTTTCAATATTTTGAACAAACTCTGGTCCATTGTAGCCTCCTCGTAATGAGTGGCATCATTCATAAACTTTATCATAAGCATATTCTGACATTGAAAACATAAATGATGCAACAAATAAAAAAACAATAATTGATAGTGTTCCAACCAGAATCATTTTATTATTGCCACGATTATTTCTTACATCATAAGCTGCCAAATAAAAACCTGGCAAGAAAAAACTAGCACATGTAATTGCTAAGGCTACATAAGAAAATGAAAAAATTTCTAAACGACCTGGTAATTTAGAGGTTGTAAAAATATTCAAAATCTCATTTGGTGTTTCTTCAATAAAATTAAAATAATTTTTTAAAACAGAATTAGTATGTGAAACATACATAAAAATAAAAAAGGGTATCATTACAGCAAGAACAAGTAAATAAGCTTTTACAATTAATTTTCATTTTTTCGCATTTCTTATTTTAGTATCCATCACTTTACCCCCTTCTATTTGTTTAATCTATTTTACTACAAAAGATAAATAAATAACATTCGTCATTTTTTATTGACATCTTTTGTAAATTTATATTTTTTCTTTGGAAAATAATCGCGCACAAGTTTTTCTAATTGGCGTTTTTGATCATAGCCATGTTCAAAACATAAAATTCCATCTTCTTTCATCACTTTTTCTCAATTTTTGAAAATCTCATGATAGAAAAATAGGCCATCTTCCCCACCAAATAACGCAACATGGGGTTCATAGTCTTTAACCCTTGCACTAATTTTTTGTTGTTTAGGAATATATGGAGGATTGCAAACAAGAATGTCTGCTTTTATCTTTTCTTTAATAAATGGTTCAAGCATATTGCCCTGCAAAAGTTCAACATTTTGGCATTCTAATTTTGTAAGATTCTTTTGAGTTACTCGTAGAGCTGGTTCGGAAATATCACTAGCATAAATTTTTAAATCCGGGTTTTCTAAGCCAATACTAATAGCAATTGCCCCACTACCAGTTCCAATATCGATTAAAGTTAATGGTCCTGGTTTTTTGGTCTTACGATCATCAATAATAACATTAATATAATCAACAAGTTCTTCTGTTTCATAGCGTGGGATTAAAACATTACTATCAACATAAAATTCATTGCCATAAAAATATTGGCGATTAGTAATTTGTTGGAGTGGTTTACCATTTTTGTATTCGCTAATTAACGCTCAATATTGTTCTAAATTAAAATTAACTTCATCTTCTTGCATTGCATACAATTGCGCTAATGATGTTTGTAATGAAAAGGCCACCAAGGCTTTAATATCACTAATAAAATTAGGAATCGCTACTTCACTTAATTCTGCTTCAGTTTTTTTAATTAATTCACGAATTGTCATTAGTTACCTTCCATTTTAAGTCTTTGCTCTTCATTTATTAAGGCCGTAATAATTTCATCAATATTACCTTCCGTCACTTGATCTAATTTTTGGAGTGTTAAATTTATCCGGTGATCAGTAACACGGTTTTGCGGATAATTATAAGTACGGATTTTTTCACTACGATCACCTGTTCCAACAGCATCTTTTCGTAAAGTTCCTCGTTCTTCATTAATTTTACGTTGTTGTTCTTCATATAACTTACTACGTAAATGTTGCATTGCTAAGGCTTTATTATCATGTTGACTACGCCCATCTTGTGATGTTACAACTATCCCTGATGGTAAGTGTGTAATTCGCACAGCGGAATCTGTCGTATTAATATGTTGTCCTCCTGCTCCTGAAGCACGATAAGTATCAATTTTCAAATCAGCTGTTCTAATTTCAAAATCGACTTCTTCAATTTCTGGTAAAACTGCTACTGTTGCGGTTGAAGTATGAACACGACCTTTACTTTCAGTTTTCGGAATTCGTTGAACACGATGAGCTCCTGATTCAAATTTCATTTTTGAATAAACTCGTTCTCCTTTTAACATAAAAGAAATTGAGCTAAATCCTCCCGCTTCTGATTCACTTTCATCAATTACTTTTACTTTTCAATTTTGTTGCTCGGCATATTTTAAATACATTCGATATAAATCCCCAGCAAAAATATTCCCTTCATCGCCACCAGCAGCACCGCGAATTTCAATAATAACATTTTTTTCATCATTGGGATCTTTTGGTAATAACATTACCTTAATTTCCTCTTCAATGTTATTTTTTCGACTTTCTGATTGTTTAAGATCTTCTTTTGCTAAATCAATCATTTCTTCGTCTTTTTCTGTTCCCAGTACTTCTTTAGCATCAGTAATATTTTGCAAAATCGCTTTATACTGTAAATATTTCGTAACAATATCTTCTAACTGTGATTGTTCTTTTGCTAATCCGGCTAGTTTTTTTGCATCACCAATTACTGCCGGATTTACTAATTCTTGTTCAATATGTTCCAAGCGCTTTAACATCGCCTCTAACCGTTCAATTGTTTTTTGATTCATTTTTCCTACTCCTAGAATT
The DNA here is from genome assembly GCF_000400955.1 of Spiroplasma syrphidicola EA-1. NCBI lineage: Bacteria > Bacillati > Mycoplasmatota > Mollicutes > Entomoplasmatales > Spiroplasmataceae > Spiroplasma > Spiroplasma syrphidicola. The sequence continues at coordinate 43,897 of NC_021284.1, read as the reverse complement.
TTCTCATTCTTACCAATTATAATATATATTTAGCCGTTAGGGAATTAATTTAACAAAAAAACCACCAAGGAAAGGTGATTTTATTTTGTCGCAATTAATGCTTCGATTTTTGGTAATTTATTTAATTGGTCAACTAATGTTAAACGTAATTCATAACTTTCAAACGTTTTGCGAACTGGATGTTTTGCGATAATTCGTTGAGAAACTTTAAAAACATTTTTATTAGCCACTACTAAATAACCTTCCTCCACTTTTACTTCTTCAAAGATAATTAATTTTGAATTAATTGGCAAGTTTTCGACAAAATGCCCTTTTAATTTAACAACTTCTTTTGCTGTTGGTTTTGCTAAGATATATACCTTAGCATTTAATCCTAATTTTGTTGCCATTTTTTATTTTCTCCTTTTTTAATATGTCACTTCATGACAATGACGGCATCGTGCCTCATATTTATCTTTTTCCCCAATTAAAACAATTGGATCATAATAGTTTGCTGGTTGACCATTAATTAACCTTTGTGTTCGATTGGCTAAGTTGCCACATTGAACACAAATTGCATGCAATTTTTTAACCTCTTCAGCGCGGCTCATTAATCGTTCAACATTAAGAAATGGTTCGCCACGAAAATCTTTATCTAAGCCATTAACAATCACAATAATGCCACGATTAGCTAATGAATCAATTGTTTCAACAATATTTTGGTCAAAGAATTGCACCTCATCAATTCCAACAACTAAAGTATCTGGCTCCAGTTTTGTTAATAACTCGGCTGAATCTAAAACTGCTATTGCATCAATCGCTTTTGCACTATGGCTAACAACCTTTTCTTCCGCATAACGATTATCAATACTTGGCTTAAAAATCTGAATCTTATACTTGGCATAACTCAAGCGGACAACTCTTCGAATAAATTCTTCTGTTTTCCCAGCAAACATACAACCCGTAATAACTTCAATTCATCCTAATTTTGCCTTACTATTTAAAAAATACATTCTCTGCTCCCCCTGTTATTCAATAATTTTATTATTACGAATAACTTCTTCTAAATCTCTAATCACTTTCTTAACATCATCTCATTGATAAATTTTGGCCCCCGCTGCTAACTGATGGCCACCACCATGGTGTTTATCTGCCACCTCATTAATAATATATTTACTACTACGAATACTTACATTAATATAATTCTCAGCTTTGTTTTCCACAAACATAACCCAAATTTTAAATTCTTTAATACTACTCATTAAATTAACTCATGATTTAACTTGTTCATATTTCATTTTATGTTCAACTAACATATCATGATTAACTTTAATATAAGCAATTCCCAATGATGCATATTCAATTTTTGCAAATAAATAATTTTTTAATTTTGCATCTTGTCATGTTTCATTATATAAGTTTTGATAAATCGCTTGGGCATCAACCCCTTTTGCCAGTAACTGTGATGCTAACATTAGCGTTTGGGGGGAAGTTTTTTTATACATATATCGATTTGAGTCAGTAATAATTCCAGTTAATAATAACTTTGCTGTTTGGGGTGATACTATTAAATTTGATTCTAATAACAATTCTGCCACCATTTCCGAAGCAGAAACTCTTTCATCTTCTATTCACTGGATATCACCAAATGGTGTTTTATTTGGATGATGATCAATTTTAATAACTGTCTTTCCTAACTTTCAATATGGGCTATCAATCCGTTCCTCATTCGCCGTATCGGTAATAATAATCAAAGCGCCTTCATAATCTTGATTGTGAACAACATCAGGAGTTGCTAAAAAGTTTAAGTACGGGTTTGCTTGACCATCAACAAGAACTTTTTTTCCTGGATAATTATCCTTAATGAACTGTGCTAAGCCAAAGGCTGACCCATAAGCATCGCCGTCTGGGGATACATGTCGTAAACAGATAATTTTATTATGGTTCTTAATTTTTTCTAAAATTAAAGCTTTTATCTTTTCCATATTGCCTCCTAAAATACTTTTACTAAATTATTATTTAAATCATAAAGTAAAAGTGCCCCTTTTTCGAGAAAAATCGCATTAACTTTTTTTAGATTAATATTTTTATCTTCAATCATAAATTTAATAATATTACCAGTTTCGGTTTCAAACGTACATAAATTTGTTTTAAAGATTTTTTTCAAGCCTTTAAGCTGTCCTTTGATTTTTAAATTATCACTCTTATTAAAGTTTTTTGTTTTCTCTAAGGTAATAAATTTAGGATTAATTGCCATTTGGTAACTATCTTCTGTTAAAGCCAGATTTTGGCCTTCCCCAATTGTAAAACCATTTCATAACAACCCTTTTTTCTGTTCATCAAAATTTACTTCATAAATGTTATCAAAATTATTGTAAATTGTTTTAAATAAAGTTAAAGTCCCTGGTTTTGTCAAAGCTTCAGTTTGCGTAATTACTTTTGCCTTGTTTTCTAAATCAAAGAATAAAAATTGGTTAACATAGTTTTTAATGTTTTCAATATTTTTACTAATAATTAAAAAGCTTGTTAATGGATAATCTTCTTTTAATTTTGTCATAATATCATTTAATTCTTGAACCTCTTTTTGGGTTAAATTATCAAAAGTATTATTGAAAATGAAGAGTTCTTTTTTCGTTAAGATTGCATTAATTATTTTAATCTTAATGTGATCAAAATTACTTAAGTTTTTTGTTAAACGGAATCAATTCATTTTAATTTCTAAATGATCCATTAAATTTTTAACTTGGTTAAAAGCCTGATTGTAAACAGTAATAACTTTTTCTTGTGCCAATTTAATTTCTGCTGAATTATCATGTGTTCTTGGTACTAATGTTCTATTTAATAGGGCAATATGATATTTATGAAAATATTCTAAAACCTTCCCTTTAATTAATGATGCTTCATCTGGTAATAAATTGGTAATTAATTGTTCTTGCTTTTGATTATATTCAAATCACTGGTCATTTGCTAACTGGATTCATTTTAACGAACTAACATTACTGTTATTTAAAATATTTTTAACAACTCCTAGTTTGTTTTTTTCTTTTCCTAAAGCATTTAAAACATTAATTCGATAACGACGATAAGCTTTTCGCGCATTCATTAAGCGATAACGTTCATAAGCAATTTCTGCCCCTAAAATTTTTAAATATTTCATTGCCACTAGTTTTGCTTCGGCAAAATCAAAACTCTTATTTTTAATTTTTCGTTTTTTAGCAATAAATTTACAATCACATAAGTAATCTAAATCTCCCACATAAGCAATTTTATCCCATAACGCTTGTAAAAAGGCAAGATATCCCTCTTTCACTCGAATTTCTTCTTTTTTCTGAATATAGGTATGTAATGTTTGTGATAAAATTGTTGAAGAATCTTGTTTAATTAACGCGGTAATTTCTTTTTGATGGAATAAACTAATTTCTTTTAAATATCTACTCATTCAATCTTTTTTAATTTTAATTGAATTTAAGTAATACTCTTTAATAATATTTTCGGTGATTTTCACTAGTTCTTCTAAATATAAATCATCACCAATCATTTGTAATTCTTTATAATTATATTTATTAGTATAGTATTCAACGCCAGCTTCATATAAAAATTTTGGCGATTTCAAAATATGATAGGCCATTCTTAATTTGGTTGGTAAAAATCCTAGTTTTAAAACTCCTGATGAAATTGTCGTAATTTTACGTTCTTTTGGTAATAAAGCGGTAATGTTATTATTATTTAAAATTATTTTCCCCCGCGTTACTTTCTTTTTTCCCAAAAGTAGTTTTAAAAAAAAGTTTGCTGCTGTTCGATTAGTAAAATTAACCCCTAAAACTTCTTGGCTGTTAACCTCAAAATCTAAGTTGTCAAAAATATTTTTTTTATAGCGCTTATATTTTAACTCCGTAATTTTTAAACCCATTTTTTCACCATTTCCTTAGTCATATTATACCGAATAAGCAAAGAAAAAAACACCTTTTAGTGTTTTTCCATTTTGTTATTTTTGTTTACTAGTTTTTTTGTTAACTTCTTTTTGTGTTTTTGAATCTTCTGCTACTTGTTTTGTTAATTCTTCTTTTTTCGTAAATTTTGATTTAAATCGCTCCACTCGTCCAGCTGAATTTGAAAATTGTTGATTACCAGTATAAAATGGATGGCATGAAGAACAAGTATCAACTTTTAATTCTTCTCCTTTAGTAGATCCACTCATGAAATCAGTTCCACAAGTTGTACAGATAATTTTTGCTTCAAAATATTTTGGATGGATTCCTTCTCTTGCCATTTTCATTCACCTCTCTTTAAATAATATTTAAGAATATTATTCGCACGTAAATAATGATAACATAATTTATCTTAAAAACAAAGAATTATTTTTATTATTCAATAATATTAACAAAATCATCGGTTGAAATTCGTAACCTTGGTAGGGTTGTACCTTCGGTCTTTTCATCATAATAACCAAAAGCCATTGTTAAAATTGAATGATATTTTGTTACATCTAAATAGCCTAGTTCAGCTAAGATTTTATCAGATTCGGGGGCATTAAATCCACCCATAATTGTCGAACCAATTTTTAAATCCGCTGCTTGTAGGGCCATAAAACTAGCGGTAATATGAATTTGTTGAGCAACATAAGACTTTAAATCAACTGCACTTTTTTCAAAATAACTGCGATAGCGTTCAATATATTCTTGTAGTTTTTCAGCTGAAATTCCCTCAACACGAGACAATCGTGCTGATAAAAAATCCTCTGTTAATAAATAATCTGGATTAACACCAACTAAAAAGACTAATGTATCTGCCTCTTTTACTTTTGCAATATTACCTTGCATTACTTGATCTGCAATTTGGGCTTTTGTTGTTTTATTACGAATAACAATTAATTTTGCAACTTCTAACCCCATTGAACTTGGTGCTAAACGCCCTGCTTCAATAATTAAATTTAAATCATTGTGACTAATTTTCTTGTTTTCATCATATTTTTTAACTGTTTTTCTTCAATTAATTGCTTTTTGAACTGACATTAAATTTTTCCCTCTCTTTTTTCTATTACTCTAAGCACTTTATCTTTGATAATTGCTTGCTCTGTAACTGTTAATTTTTTTAATTCCCAAATGTGTCTTGGTTTATTAACAACTTCAGGACTATTAGCAATTACTTGGAAAATAATTTTAGCATTTAATGTTCCATAACGCAATTTACGGAAGCGATAATATGTTGTTAATCCTCCAATTAGCACAAAAACCGCAATTCAAATTAAAAGAACTGCAAAGTTTTTCATAATTTCCAGTTGATAATTACCAATCCCACTAGGTGTTGGGGATGTTAAACCATAAATAATTGTTCCCATATTATGTAAACCATAACGGAATGGTGTTATATAAGATATGACATTGAAAAAGCCATTTTGCATAAATGATGGGAATGTTCCTCATCCAGCTGATAAGTTTAAAATTAAATAAATTACAACTAAAACTCGGCCAATCATTTCATCTTTTACCGCCATTCAAATGCTCCCAATGATAATGACAAATAAAGAGCCAATAAATAGAATTCATAATCACAATCACAGATACGATGGACCAATTGCCCCGAAACCTAAAATTAATAAAGATAGCATTAAAATTGTTGTTTGTATCCATGATGTTGTTAACATTAATAACATCTTTGAAAAATAATGCTGATATCATTTGGCATTTGCTGTACGCCCTTTACGATCATACACAAAAGTTTGTGTTAAAGTCCCAACTCAAACTCCAATAAAAATAAATAATTCTCCTAAACCAATTCCATACTGATTAAACTGATAACCTTGAACATCATAGGGAATATCAATAATATTACCAAGGTCACTAAATTTTCCTGCTAGTTTATCACTTTGAGCAAAATAGTCTGTTCGCGATAGTTCACTATTATCTTTAAAAAGATAATCCCCTGCTACATAGCGAACAATACCAAAGGCTTTTAATAAAGTAATAATTTTTTTACCTTGGGCTGTTGTTAATTTACCATCCTGAGTTAAGCTATTAACTAAATTTGTTAGATGAATAACTTTAATGTCTGTTAAATACTTTTCAAAATTTTCTTGTTTAACTACCCCAGTATTAGGGTCAGCTACAATTGTATAAAGGGTTGGTAAAATTAATTGCGTTACAGCATCTTTAATGAAACTTTTTCGTAATCCTGTAAACTCATTGGCAAAATAACCAATTAAAAAATTCTGTTTATATGTTCCCCAAATATTAACTTGGTGTTCTAACAATCATGAAATACTATCATATAAAGTTGCTTCTGATAAACTACCATCTTTTAAATTTAACATTAACTCTGTTAAATGGGCACTATAATCTTCTGGAATATTTAATTGGATCCAATATTTATCTTGCGGAGTAAAATTATCAGCTGGCAATTTCAAATAATCTAATTTTAAAGTAATTGAGCTAACTTTTATTTCTACCGCGTTTTTATCTTGATTATAATAATTTGGACCAGTAATAATATTATCGGTAATACCTCCAAATTGGGCAATTTTGCCAGGCTTAGCTGCTGCTTTAGTTAAACAAACCCCTTGATTTTCAACAGAATAATATTCAAATTCTGTTCCATTCGCAATTGTCTGGTCTGTATCACTTGCTGGTTTATAAACAATACACTGATTTGCATCTTGACTCGCAATCGCCATTGGAATTTTATTAACATTAATAAAAGGATTTCAAAAAGCTCAAAGGCAAAAGAAACCATATAAAAATGGAACAAAACAAATTGCAACAAATTTAATAATGCGATGTTTATTTTTAATTGTTTGTTCACAAAATTCTTTTTTAAACACTGTCCCAAATTTTGGATTTTCGTTATTTTGTTCCATTACTTTTTTCCTCCTTTATAAAATTGAATCACGATCTTCATTTTGCTCAATGCCAACAAATTTTTTCGTTTTCAGTTTTTCAATTTGTTTGTGATATTTTTGTTTGTTAGTTTCATTGTACTTAACTAGTAAGTGATTAATTTTTTCTTCATTTTTTTTATTAAACTCTTCTTCATTTAATTGCCAGACATTTTTTTCTAGCATCCCCGACTCTTGAGCAGTTAAATTATTTAATAAATAATTAGTTCCATAATGTTTAGTCTCTATATTTAGTTTTTCTAAACCTGTTTTAATTTTTTTATTACTAATAGTTCCAAATAATTCTTCTCTCCGTCATAATGCTGTTAGTCCTAATGAAATAATTATTAAAACAGGAATTCAGATTAGTAAAATACCACTATTAATTAAGATTTCTGTTTGGTATTGTCATAAATTACCCTCTCCAGTTGAAACTCCATAAATAATATCACCCATCCCATGAACAACATATTTAAACGGTGTGATTACTGACAAAGTATTAAAGAAATCAGCTTGTAAAAATGATGGGAATGTTCCTCATCCGGCCGTTAGATTCAAAATCAAATATAAAACAATAATGAATTTTCCAACATCACCATCTTTTGGCGCAAATCAAATTGCGTGTTCAATAACAGTAAAAATTAAACTACTAAACATTAGTCAGGCAAATAACGCCAAAAATCCTCCTCATCCCAAAGCACTAAATCCTAAAATTGCTAAACTAATGCCAAGGATGACTGTTTGAATTACCGTTGTTGCTAACATTAAAATTAGTTTTGAAAAATAGTGTTGCGTTCCAGTACTAAATTTTGTCCGTGCTGTTCGATCAAAAATAAATGTTTGCATCAAAACTCCAACTCACATTGCAATAACAATAAAGAATTCTCCTAAACCAATCCCATATTTGCCAAATTGATAACCTTGAATATGGGTTGGGATTTCAAATATTCCTTGATTTAAATCATTTCATGATGAAATACTTTCTTTCATTTTTGTATTGTACTCATTTCAAGCAATATGGGCATCTAAATTTGTCCCAAAAATTTCTTTTAAGTAACTTGTTACAATTGCTTGCCCTTGAGTTGAAACAAAAGTTAGAACATCTTTCACTGTATCATATAAATCTGGGGCAAAAATATCGGTTAAATCTAAAATTATTTTCCCAACATCACGGTTTGGATTTAGAATATCAACAACATTAAAGAGATAATTCTCAAAATCTTTTCCTTGAATATAATAATGTCCTTGATCATCTAATTTGGCAAATAATCAAAACAATGATGGGGCTAAAATTGTTGGTAATGTATCATGAACTAAAGCAGTTTTAATTTGGGTAAAAGTATATAAAACTTGACCAGCTAAAAAATTCTGTTTATAAGTTGTTCAAAAATCTGGTTTATTATTAATTAAAAACTGTAACTCTGCTTTTAGACTATCTGTCCCACTTGGTTCATCTTTAAAGTGTTCTAACAAACGTAACATTTTAAATGTATGTTCCGTATAGCCACTACTAATATTTAATTGTCCTCAGTATTTATCATTTGGACTAAAGTTTGCTTTTTCATTTGCTAAGTATTGCAAATTAATTTTCATTTCCCCTTGTTCAATTTGTAAACTTTCTGTTGTTGGATTATATAAATCATTATTTTTAATTGCCAAATCAATCATACTTTCAAATCTTGTCTGCAATTGGTAATCTTCACCAAGCCCTAAGCCAGCAAATCATTGTTTTCCATTACTTTGACAACCGTTAGCACTTTCGGCTTTACTATAATTAATGTTTGGGCTTGTTAATAAATTTTGTTCATCTGGGCCACTTTTTTTAACAACATAATTAATACATGGGGCATCATCTTTATTTACAATTGCTAAAGGAATATTTGAAACACTCGCTAAAGGGTCTCAGAAAGCTCAACTACAAATAAAACCATATAAAAAAGGAATAAAGCAAATTATTAAAAACTTTATAATTTGTGATCTATTCTTATAAATTTTTTCTTTAAACTCCGTCTTTAAGACAATGAAAAATTTTGGCTTATTTTTCATGGGCAATACCTTCTTTTACTCTAATTTTAATTCTAACTTATTTCTAGTATATTGTACACTAAAACAAAATATAAATAAGATAAATAATTAAATCAATTAAATATTTACCAAATAAAAAAACAGTTTCTTCTTCAGCTATGCTGTTATCAAAAACTGTTTTTATAAAACTATTGTCTAGTCAATTACAAATGGTAATAAACCAACTTGGCGAGCACGTTTAATTGCAACTGCTAACATTCTTTGGTTTTTTGCAGTTGTTCCAGTTACTCTTTTTGGTAAGATTTGACCGTTACCTGATATAAATTTTTTTAATAATTCAATATCTTTGTAATCAATGTAAGTAATTTTATTTTTTGTAAAATAACATTGTTTTTTAAAACGTTTAAATTTTGGATTCATTTACTTTTCTCCTTTTAATCTCATAAAATTGCATCATCACCATCAAAACTAATTGGGCCATTGTCTTCCATTGGCGCTGGTTGGTTTTGAGTTGGTTGGGCATAAGTGATATTTTCAAAATTAACATTACTTGGCGTTGAAATTACATCTGTGCTAACATTGCCAACATTTGCATTACGGCTATCTAAAAACGACACATTATCAGCAACTACTTGCATAATTGTTGTCTGTTGACCATTAACATTATCTGTTCTTGTTTGTAAACGACCATCAACAGAAATTAATGATCCTTTTCGTAAATATTTGGCCATATTTTCTGCAACTTTACTTCATGCAAAACATGAAATAAAAGCTGTTTGGTCATTAAAATTATTATTAACAGCTAATGTAAACGCAACAAATGGTTTATCATTAACTGATCTTTTTAATTCTAAATCTCTTGTTAATCTTCCGACTAATGCAACACGATTTAACATTTCTTCGCCTCCTTCATGTCAATGGGAATTATTCTGCTGCTACTGTTGGTTCAGCTTTTGGTTCTGTTCTTTCAACAGCTTCCCCATCATGACGGTCATTACGTCTATTATCAAATCTTTTTCCCCCAGGTTTACGTTCACCACGTTCTGGTTTATCATTTTTAACTTCTGTTTTTGCATAAACAACAGATTGAATATAATTTTTTTCTTTTTCAGTATTAATTACTAATGTTCTTAAAACATCATTTTCAATATGACTAATACGAATAAATTCATCAATATTTTCGGCTGTTGTATTAACAATTAATACACCATAGTATCCTTTTGTTTTTTTCTTAATTGGGTATGAGAAATCTTTTACTCCTCAGTCTCCATGCTCTTCAATTTTTCCGCCGTTAGCTTCTAAAATTTTATGCAATTTTGTTTGCAATCCTTTTAGATCAGCTGCGTCGGGATTTAAAATATACATTACTTCATATTTACGCACTATAATAATCCTCCTTGTGGTCTATAGGTCCGCTTTGGACAAGGAGCTAATTGCCTAATTGTTTTTGGCTTTATTAACTCGGTATCAATTATACCGTATATTAGCAATAATTGTAAGACTATTTCTTAATATTTTCCAAATTTTACATCTTCATAATATGTAATCTTCTGATTACTTTGTTCGCCAACAATTGTTGTAATTTCAACTTCTGGACAAAATAATTCAATTAAATACGCATCATCATAAATAACACTTGGCAAAGTTGTTTTTTGTTGGTGATAACATTGATAAGCTTTTTGTAAAATTGCCGTCTTAAAAAGTTGTGGTGTTTGGACGGTGACAAGTTCTTCACGAATCATTGTTTTAACAACTTTGTTGTTTTTCATCATCCGAATCGTATCAGTGATTGGCAAAACCGGAATTAAAACCTGACAATTATTTTGCTCGAAAAAAGTTACCATTTGATCTCGTAGTGTAGGTGTTAAAAAACAACGAGCACCATCATGAACAAGCGTTAATGTTGTTTTAATTTCTGTTGCTTGTAAACAAACTAAAACAGTATCAGCTCGATTATCTTTTCCCTTCACTAAAGTAATTTTTTTTTCGTTAGCATAGTGTTCTTGCAAAAATTGTCCAACAAGGTCATTAACACCAATAATAATTGCGTGACAAAAAGGATCTTCTAAAAATATCCTAATTGTTTTTTCAATAACACGCTCCGTTTGTTGACCACGATAAAGTAATTTATGGTCTTGATGCTTAAAACGTTGACTAGTTCCTGCTGCCGGAATAATAACTGTATAATTTTCCATTATAAAATTTCAATTCCATTTTTATTAACATATTCCAGAAAATCATCTTCTCAAATTGAAGGAACAACTTCAGCAATATGTTGTTTCTCTAATAATAGTAAATCCAACTGTGTCTTATAAATTCCACAAGTAATTGTTGGAGGTAATTCATCTTTTGCTAGTTTTGCATCATAATTTGTTCGAATTTTAATAATTTCTTTGGTAACTGCTAATTGTCTTTTTAACGCTTCTTTGCCAACACTTGCTGCACAGTAACCAACACAAATTGCCTTTTCCAAAATAAAATCATAAACAAAGATTTTTGTATATAATTCCCAATCCACAACATCAAATGATTCATTTAGATCCAAACTACCATTTTTAATAACATCCTGGAGACCATATAAAATAACTGGGCCATTTTCCCGGGTATACTTATCAATTCGTTCTTGATAAGTTAATAACCGCATTGATTTAACTAGTTCATTATAATTAACTCAATTAGTTTTTTCACTAAACTTACGATTCAACTGGGGATAAGTTTTTAATAAATTATCTTCAACATGATAAATTACTTTGACCAGTTTTTTGACAATTTGTTCTAAATTATGCATTGTTAATTGTTTTTCCTCAACTAAAATATCAAAACCAATTTCACTACAAACGACTGCCTGATTAATTGACTGCACAATATCACGACGTAAAGGATTCGTAACAGTTAAAATCCCTTCATCATTTAAAATATCATATTTTTGAATAACACTTCTTCGTCATTTATTGTGAGTTTGCAAAATTTCTCCGACTAAATTACTTGGTAAAATATCAAAATCAATTGGTCGCTCTGAAATACGAAAATCATCATTTAGTCCTGTTTCTTCACGACAAATGATGGCTGGTTCAACTTCTAATAACTTAAAAGTTGTTTTTAAGTTTTTAATTAATTCATTTTTGGTTTCGCTAATTGCCGTTACTGTTTCACGCGGGTTTAAAATTGAGCTATAACCAATTTGCATTTTAAAAGCCATTTTTTCACCTATTTTCCTCTTGGGCGCATATGAGGGAATAATAGAACATCTTTAATTGATTCTTGTCCTGTTAATAACATTACTAAGCGATCAATTCCAATTCCTAACCCACCAGTTGGGGGCATTCCGTACTCTAATGCTTCAACAAAATCAATATCTAATTCACTTGCTTCATCATTTCCTTGATCACGTTCTTCGATTTGTTTAACAAAGCGATCATATTGTTCAATTGGATTGTTTAGTTCAGAATAAGCATTAGCATATTCACGACCATTAATAAATAATTCAAAGCGATCAGTAAAACGTGGGTCTTGGGCATTAGCTTTTGCTAATGGTGAGACTTCAACTGGATGACCGTAAATGAAAGTTGGTTGAACTAATTTATTTTCAACAAATTCTTCAAAGAATAAATTGATAATGTGGCCAACTGAATTATGAAATTTTTCAACATAAATATTATTTTTTTTGGCAATTTCTTTTGCTTGTTCAAAAGTCATTTTTTCTCAGAAATCAACACCACTATATTCTTTAATTGCATCAACCATATGTCAACGTTTTCATGGTTGTTTAAAACTAATTTTTTGTCCTGAATACGTTACTTCATCAGTGTTTAATAATTTGTCTGCAATATAGCAAATTGTGTCTTCCGTTAATTGCATCATAAAACTCATATCTTGGTAAGCAATGTAAATTTCAACTGTTGTAAATTCTGGATTATGACGAGTATCCATTCCTTCATTACGGAATAAGCGCCCAATTTCATAAACACCTTCAAAGCCACCAACAATTAATCTTTTTAGTGGTAATTCTGTTGCTACTCTTAAATAGAAATCCATATCTAAAGTATTATGATGAGTTACGAATGGTTTTGCTGCTGCTCCCCCATGAATTGGTTGTAAAACTGGCGTTTCAACTTCAAGATAACCTTTACTATTAAAAAACTCACGCATATAAGAAATTATTCTACTTCTTTTAATAAAAACTTCTTTTGTTTCTGGTGACATAATTAAATCAACATATCTTCTTCGATATCTTTCTTCAATATCACTAATACCATGATATTTATCTGGTAACGGACGTAAGCTCTTTGTTAATAAAATAAATTTATTAACTCGCACTGTTAATTCCCCAGTATTAGTTTTCATCATTTTTCCTTCAACACCAATGATGTCTCCCAAATCCAATTCTAAAAATTTTGCGTAAGCTTCTGGGCCAATTGCATCTTGACGAACATAAATTTGAAAAATTCCGTTCTGATCTTGTAGCGTTGAAAAGCTTGCTTTTCCAGCTTCTCGAAAGGTTTTAATTCGACCAGCAATTTTTATTAACTCTGGATTTTCAATATTACTTAATTCTTCTTTTGAAAAGTGGCCAAAAGTTTTTTCTAATTCTTCGCTTGTATGAGTTCTGTCAAATTTTGCTTCAACAAAAGGGTCTACTCCTTCTTTAACTAATTTTTCTAATTTACTACGACGAACAATTTCTTGTTCACTAAAATTACGGTCTTCCATCTTTTCTTTCTCCTTTATCATTATCATACCCATTTATATATTCATTAACAAGTTCTTTTAATTCATTAATACTATTTATTTGTGTTGCCCGAATCTTGTAACTTGTTGCCCCTGCTTTACCACGAAAATAAAATGCCAAGTTTTTACGCATTTCACTGGCTGCAATTCGTTCTCCTTTTAATCCCATTAATAGATCAGCATGACGGAACACAACATCGCGCCATTCTGTTAAACTGGGTTCTGGCATTTTTTCCTTTGTTGCTAAATAATGGTTAATTTCTTGAAAAATTCACGGATTTCCTTGTGCTCCACGGGCAATCATTACTGCGTCACAACCGGTTTCTGCTAACATTCGCGCGGCATCTTCTCCACTAAAAACATCACCATTACCAATAACTGGAATTTTAACACTTTCTTTCACACGCTTAATTCAATTTCAATCTGCTTTCCCTGAATAAAATTGATTTCTTGTCCGTCCATGGACAGCAATTGCTTGCGCCCCTGCTTTTTCAATTAATTTTGCCACTTCAACACAATTAATATTATCTTCATCTCAACCTAAGCGAATCTTAACCGTTACTGGTTTATCAACCGCTTCGACAACAGCCTTAACAACTTCATAAATCCGATCAGGGTGTTTCAAGAGAAAGGCTCCTGCTTGCGATTTAATTGCAATTTTTGGAGCTGGGCAACCCATATTGATATCAATAATATCACAATCACTATTTTTATCGATGTACTTGGCTGCTTCAACAAATGTTTCCAAATCAGTCCCAAAAATTTGCATTGAAATTGGGTGTTCTAATTCATTAACTTTAATCATTTCCAGTGTTTTTTGATTTTGTTGGACAACTGCTTTATCACTGACCATTTCCGCATAAACTAAACCAGCTCCTAATTCATGACAAATAATTCTAAACGCTTCATTTGTTACCCCCGCCATTGGAGCCAAAAAGATTGGCGTTTTAATTTTAACATTCCCAATTTTCAACATGTTTCTTTTCCTTTTTTTACTTTGACAATAATAAGTAAATATTAATAAAAAAAATTAGTTAATACAAGATTTGATTAACTAATTTTTAATTTATTCTGTAATTTGTGTTACTGGTCGGTTTTTAATTGAATGCATTGCTAAAATTCATGATACAAATAAGATTACTGAGACAATTGCTAAGGCAATTAATGGCCCCGTAAAGTCAATTGGAATATTTAGCGGTGTTGCAAAGAATTTATAAACGATAACACCAACCATTTGCCAAATTAAGATTGAACCTAATCAAGCTAAGATAAAGGCAATTATAATTCCAAAGACATAATTCCCAATAACAACAAAATTAATTTTGGCATTTTTATAACCAATTGCTTTTAGGGTTAAAATAATTGGTGAAACTTCATCAATTACGACCATTACTATAACAACTAAAAGAATTAGAACAACTAATGCTACTAATACCTCAAATAAAATCATTGAGTTATTTTGTTTTTCCAGAACATCGTTAATTGTTGCTTTCATAACATCAATTGGAAAGACTGAAAAATCTGATTTCCGTTGGCTTGTCATCATTCCCATTAATGTTCCTGTAACTACATAACTATTTTGATCTGTTATAGCTTCTCAAATTGTTTTACTATCATCGGCAATAATTGATAAATTATTTCCTTGAAATTGTAATTGTGAAATTGAGGTTGCCATATCTTTTAAATCAATAAAACCATTATAAAGTTTTTCTTGTGAATAAAAGCCAGTATAGACGTTATGTTCTGGTTGACTAGGATCTAATGTTCCTGGCGCAAAAATGTTTGTAAATAAATTGTTATAACCAGTATAAATATTTGATGTTACTGTGTCATTACGAATAACTCCTACAATATTAATATTAATTGGTACTTTATTTTGTGTTTCACTTTTAATTGTAATTTGATCGCCAACTTTAAAGTTTCCATTTAAAGCTAATTTATAAGAAATTAAACCATTAACAGTATTTGTGTCGTTTGGTTGGTTAGCAAAAATTTGGTTAATAGCACTTTGGGAAACTCCTGTTCAGTTATACCCTGTTGCATAGTCACCTCCAATTGCGTCATTTTCAAAAACTCCAAGTAAATTAGCCCCAGAATTTTCTAGATTTCCTGTAATTTCTCCTTCAATTTGATAAACCATCGTTTCTGTTGATGGTTTATATCATAAATCATTAAACGAAACTACTGTTTGAGCTTGATCACTCATCATCATGGCATTAGCCGCTAATTCCATTAAAACTGGGCCACTGAAACTATCATTCCCTGTTTGAATACCACTTGGTCCAGCTTCTTGTAAAGCAGAAAATATTGTTTTTAAATCGCTTAAATAAATATATTGTTTTAAACCAGTATTTTGGTCTTTGACTTTATAAGTGTTTAATAACGCTAAATAACCTTTAATTGGCTCTGCAGTTTGGGAAGCTGCTAATACACCCTCATGGAATAAATCAGCACTACTATTTTCTTTTGTAATATCATCAATTCTTTGGTATGTTTTATATTCAAACTGATAAGTATTGTATTGCTCATCACTAACAGTTAGTTTCCCTTTATCATCTGTCCCATTAATTTTTGGGAAATTATTAAAGGTATAAATATGATCAACATTAGGATTGAAGGTATTAAAGACACCCCCAATAATTGAATTAGCAACTCCTGTTGCCCCTAACATTAAAATTAACATTAACGAAGAAAAGAAGAATAAAATAATAACTAAGGCAAATTTCCCTTTGTTTCGTGATGTAAACGCTAATTGTAAACGTCAAGTAAACCCTTTTCCTCGTTTTGCTAAACTACGTGAAATTAACCCCTGGCGAATTAGTTTCTGACTTTTTCCAACATTATTTACCAATGATAAAATTGGTTCTTTAATATAAATAAAAGTTGAAATGTATGAAGCAATTGTGAAAAGTAATGGGATTACTAAAAATAACACTAACATAAAACCGATTCCGGCATAAACTTGGTTGTAACTAAAAGTAACCATTCCTTGAAATTGCCCGTACATATAAATTTGTAAGGGGATTGAAAATAGATAACCTAATAAAATTCCTAACAAAATCGTAATTAGTGTTTTAACAGTAAAAATTCATGATAGTTCACTTGTTCGGTATCCTAACGCTTTAAAAATTCCAATTTGACGGCGAGTTTTATTCATTTCTTTTTTCATAACAAAGCTAATGAAGATAAAAGCTAGCAATGATAGCCCAGCGCCTAAAATAATGTAAACTGTTACTGTAATGTTCATTGAATTCAATGTTGAAATTGATTTAATTGAACTAAATGGTGTTAAAACATTTTGATTCTTTTTGTAAATACTAAAATCACTATCAGTTTTTTTACTAAAAATGTTTCTAAAATCACTATAAGAACTATTGTTTAAAAATTTCACCTTTTGATTTAAACCAAAAACAAAATTTTGTGGCTTATTGCGTAACCAAACATTATTGTATAAATCTTCTAAAATGCTGTCATTAACAAAAATTGCCCCATATTTTTTTGGATCTCCTGTAAAAGAGAAATATGAAGATTGTGATAATGTATCAGCTTTACTTCCAAATCCTGAAATTGTTGCTGTTTTTAATTCTGGTAGCAATGTTCCTAAGGCATAAAAGTCTAATTTTTGATCAATATTAATCGCATTATCACGAGCAAATTTATCGCTAATAACTAACGAATTATCATCTCGTTCATTAGTCCCTTCAACCATTACTAAATTATTAATTCAGTTTTTTGATTGTGAATTAATATGTTCAGTTTTACTAGTAAGATAATAATATGCACTTGGTGTTAAGTCACCTTGTTTTTGGTATCCTTCATAATAAAATTCTAAATCAACCGCAAAAGCAAACTTATCTTTTTGTAGGTCTAAAATATTTTTATTAACATAAAAACTAGCATCATTGTAATAATTAGCAATAATACTTTGATATTCTGAATTCAACATTTCACTCGCTGTTAAATTTTTAGTACCATTAAAAATATTTGTACTGCTATTTTTATTATTAAAATATAAATTTAAAACTTCTTTTAAATCTTTCCCTCACGCTAATTTGTTTTCAATTATTTTTGGATCTTTATCTTTTTTTAATAAGGCTTGATATCCCTCATCCGTTAATATTCCTTTTTGATCGCTATTTTCTAAAATTGGATTTAAATAATATTGATCTGAGTTATCAACAAAATAATCATAAGCAAATTCCTCATCAAATTTATTTGGTGAACTGACTAAGCTGTAATTTCATAGATTGGATTGGTTCAAAATTTTATTACTTTTCGTTGATAATTGCATTGGTGAAGCAATCATTCCAATAACCACTAACGAAAGAACAGTAATAAAAAGAACTAATCCTAATGATTCAATTCACTGTTTTAAGTAAGTCCTTAAATAGCTTTTAAAAACTTTTGACATCATAACCTCCTGTTCATAGTTTTTCGAATTTTTTTAGAAATAAAAACGCTTTATAACAAAGCGCTTTTATGATCAATCAATATCGCTTGGTTTTTTTGGTTTATCGTTTCTTTTAATTTGATCAATTAAACCATTTCTAACATGAATAACAGTATTAGCAATATCAGCAATATTTGGATTATGAGTAACAATTATAACAGTTGTTTTATATTTTTTATTAACATCTACTAAAATTTCCAACACTTTACGCCCCATTTCTTCATCTAAGGCCCCTGTTGGTTCATCCCCGAATAAAATATCAGGGTTTTTTGCTAAGGCACGAGCAATTGAAACCCGTTGTTGTTGACCCCCTGACATTTGGTGAGGATATTTATTCATTTGTTCTTCCATCCCAATTGTTTTAAAAATATCGTTAATTGTTAAATCTTTTTCTTTTGATTTACTTAAGTTTTCCCCAACTTCGGCATTTTCTTTTGCTGTTAAATTAGTTAAAAGATTATACTGTTGGAAAATAAACCCAACATGGTCTCTTCGGAATTTTGTTAAATCAACATCTTTTAGTAAGGATAAATTATAACCTAAGACAAAAACATCACCACTATTAACTTTATCTAGTCCTGAAATAACATTCAGCAAGGTTGTTTTCCCTGACCCTGAAGGCCCTAAAATAACAATAAAGTCTCCTTTTTCTAAACTTAAATCAATTCCTTTTAAAACTGGTGTTTCAACTTCCCCAGTAATATAAGCCTTTTTAACATTAACTAATTCAATTACGTATTTATCTGTATTTGGGGTTGTTCCTGTTGTTGAAACAATTTCTCCTTTTAAGATTTTTTTTGAATATTGTTTAGTTTGTTGTTTTTGTTCTTTTAAATTCTTTTTAAATTCCTTAACAACTGTATAATCAACTTTTTCTTTTTTCCCTTTTTTAGCAGGGGCTTTATTTACCTTTGCTTTTTTTTCAGCTGTTGGTTCCATTTTTTCCTTTTCGTTCATTTTTTTATCCTCCTATTGCCTTTATTTATCATTCTTACTTAACAATAATATCATAACAAAATTTTACTAAAAATGTTGTCTTTTCTTTTTATTTACTTGTAAAGGTTACTGTAACACTTTTTTCAAAGAATTTTGATTTATCATACGCTGTTAAAGTAGCTTCATAGTTTTTATCTCCCGTTTTATTAATTGTCAAATAAACATCATTTAAAAACTCTGATAAATATTCTAAATTATTAATTAATGGTAAGTTTTTTGTAATAAACTTCATATATACCTGTAGCATTGTTGGTTGTGGAAGTTCTTCAAGATTTTTATCTTGCGTTGTTTCTAAATCAACAATTCCTTTTGATGGACCATCAAGTGGTTTTAAATTATATGTTAACGTTACTGTTCCATAGTATTCTTTTGCTGGATCATTAGTTTCTTCATTTCAATTTAGTTTTCCAGTATCGATTGTTATTGTATGATTAACTTTATTAATTTTAATCTTATCTGCAAGAGCTTCTTCATCAATTTGTTTATTTCAATTTTCAGGTGTTTGTTCTCCTAAAAAGAATTCCCCAAATTTATCAAGTTCCATAATAATATCAGTGTTTTTAAAAATTGTTGCAATTAAAATTGTCTTTGGCCGTGTATCATGAATATTACCTAAATCAGTTGTTCTTACTTTATCAGCAATATGGTTTGAAGTTTTTACTTGTTTTGCAATTGTAATCACATTATTTTCATCAGCAAATAATTTAACACTATACGTTCCATTTCGATAAAAATCAATTTTGGTATTAGTAATATCAACATCATTGCGAATTACTTCTTGGTGCAAATCATCAAAATTTCAATGTGATCCTGCAAAAATTCCTTTAATTTGTTTAAACATTAAATTCCATAAAGTTTGTTTGTCATTTTGAGCATTAACACTTGAAAAGTCTAATCCCTCAAAACCCTTAACTTCAAATGGAACCAATGGTGGATTTAAGGGAATATCATCTCAATTCCCCCCATTACTTTGACAAGCTACCGTTGAGGTTACTGACATTGTTGTCAAACTAACTGCTCCTAGTATTGTTAAAATTTTTTTCATTTCTCTAGCCCTCCTAATTGTCTTCCATAATTGCAATTAATGGCTTAATTTTATTCATATTAAATCAGCTAATTAAGTAAGCTAATAGATACAATCCTAACCCACTGCCAATTGCCACAATTGGAATTCAAAAGTTCAGAATTAATGGTAATGCTAGACCTATACTTGTTAAAATACTATTCCCAATTACCAATCCTAATCATCCAAAGCCAAATCCGGCAATTGTCATTATTATAATGACTGGAATATACATTCCAATTACTAACTTAGTAATATAACTATTTTTATATCCTAAGACTTTCATTGTTGCAATAATTGTTCGATTTTCGGCAATAATGACATTACTTGTTAAAATAATAATCATAAAGCTTAAAATAAACGAAATAACAATGATAAAGATTAAGATACTATTAACTGCCAAGATAATATCTGCTAAGATTTTTTTGGCTTCAGCGATTGGTAATAAATTAGCAAAAGCATTATTAGCATATGAAGGATAAGTAACATTATTATCACCTTCATTACGAGAACCACCATTTAGTCCATAAAAACTATAATCACCAAATGATTGAATCGTTGATAAGCCATACTCAACATCATCAATAGTTTTACTGTTTGATGTTTTATAATTAAAAATTGGATATTCATTATTGAATACTTTAATTCAATCGACTGCTAAATCACTATTATTAAAAGTTTTAACAAAATTATCTCATAATTCTGCTGGTTTTGTATCTTTATTATTAGCAATAAATTCTTCTAATTTTTGTAAAGCTGTTTTATAAGATTGACTTAAATTAAATACTGATGAATTTAAAATTGAATTAGATCATTCGTTCATAAATAAGCGTAGTAAGTAATTTCTTGTTTGGTCAAAACCTAATAATTCTTCTGCTTTTGTGTTATTAATTCAAGCTTTAGCTGCCCCATATTGATTTGTTACTCCAACAATTTTAAAACTTT
This sequence comes from Spiroplasma syrphidicola EA-1, assembly GCF_000400955.1. Classification (NCBI taxonomy): domain Bacteria; kingdom Bacillati; phylum Mycoplasmatota; class Mollicutes; order Entomoplasmatales; family Spiroplasmataceae; genus Spiroplasma; species Spiroplasma syrphidicola. The sequence continues at coordinate 22,840 of NC_021284.1, read as the reverse complement.
GATTAATTGCATTACTTTTTAATAATAAATCACCGTTAACTACTTTTTGATTTAAAACTGTCGGTGTTGTTGAAGTTGGATCATTTATATCTAAAGTACTTTTTAGTATTTCATCATTTGCTTGCCCATTACCAATATATCTATTTTTATATTTATTTTCTTCATTAAATAACATTTTCCCCATTGTTCCACTAGCTTTACCATCATCGTAATTTCCAGTAACAGCGCTAGCATCTCAACTATTTAAAATATTATCGGCTTGGTATCCTTTATCATCATTATTTGTCAATAATTTTGTAATAGCGGCAAAATCAATTGTATCACCTGTTTTTAATCCTAATGTTCGTGACAATGTTTGATTAATAACTATTCCATCACTATTATTAAATAATAAGTCATTTAAATTACCTTTATCATTACTATTAATTAAGTTTTGGTTTTTAAAACTTTCAGCAATTCCATAAATTTTAAATTTAGTATTTTTTGTTGTTGCTTCTAACATTGTTCCTCGATCATCTGTTAATGGATTAAACGGAACAACTCCAAAACTTAAATTAAAGTTTTTTGTTGGATCATTAAAAGCTGTTTTAATTTTTGCTTGAATTGTTTGTGGAGCTTTTGTATAAACTCCTTGTGTAAAACATTGGTTAACATTATTTACAAAATATGAGTAAATTCAGTCAAATAAATAGAACATTGGTTTTTTAACACTGTTAATAAAACTTTCAGCATTCCCTGATTGTAATGGGATTAAAAATGAGTCAGCCAATGGTTTTTCAATCGCGGGTCGTAAGTGATTATCCTCTAAACTAATAATAGTTGGCTGTTCATTAAATTCCCGTGCAAAATCTTCTTGGGCAAAAAGATTCTCTTTTAAAATATCATTTAATTCAGGTTTTCCATTATATAAAGAAATTGCATTACCATTAAAATATGGTTCTCGTTTAATATCTAATGCCACTGTATTACGATATTTTCAATAAAATAAGCGGTATTGTTCTAATTCACGAACATGTTCTAATGCCTGTGTTGGTGACTCTAAAAAGTTCAAGACTGTTTTTTTACTTAAAGATTGCAGTCCATAATCTGCATAATCTTTCCATGTACTACGACAAATTGCATTTGAAATTGTTTCATTGTCTGTTCCTAAAACACTTAACTTATTACTTTTTAAGAATTCTTTTGAAATATTACGATATGCCAATGAACGCATTTCACTAGCATCATATGTTGGGGCATAATTTTCTGAGTTTATTGTCCCATTTTCAAAATCAGCTATATATTGATTTCCATTTTTTGTCATATTTGTTTTTTCTAACGCACTATCACTTGTCCGTCATGGTTGCTGAGTTGGATCATATGTTTTCATAAAAGTTGTTGGTAAATTATAAACTGGACTATTGTATTCTACTAACGTATTATAGTTATTTCCAGCATATGAGTAATCAATATTATTTGTTAACATAATTGGAATCATTAATGAACCAGTAATCATTGCCGTACTAATAATCATTGTTAAAGAAACTCCCGCCATTTTTCCCAACGAATTTGATAACTGGACAGCTTGGAATCTACTATCAAAAGTATTACGGAATGAAAACATTTTCTTAACTGCTCGTTTGATTCTTCCCGCTGAGAACGAATCTTCTTTTTTAATTAATTCTAATGGCGTTTTTTTGACCATCATTAATGTTGCACTAATGATTGTTACTAATAATAACATTGTAAAAATAATAACAACTGAAGTTACTAATGCTCATGGTGCAAAAGGAAAACCAGTATATGGTAAATTAAAGTATGAACCAAAAATTAATTTAACAAAGAATTGGGCTGAAATTCCAAGTAAATAACCCAAGGCTCCTCCCGCTAGGGCAATCATTAATGGATATGATAAGTAACTTCAGATAATATATCGGCGACGATATCCTAAAGCTCTTAATAAACCATTTTGGGGTCCTGTTGTTTCAATTTGGCGGCGTAAAACTAAAATTAAAACAAAGAACGAAATAATTAAAATTAAGGCAATTAAAATATATGAACCTGTAATAAAGCCATTTAGAGCAGTTGTAAAGTAAACTGTCCGATTGGCAAATTTATATGTTGTATCAGTTTTAAAAGTTAAGACTGGTTCACCTGATAATAATGTTTTTTCATAATACGATTTAAGACCAATTTTTTGGCTTGCTTGTGTATTCAAAAATTGATTTAATTCTTTTGATAAATTTTCTTTATCAGCTAATGAACCATTAGCATTAAATTTTCCTGCATAATAGATTTCACGGTCAAAATTACTTTCAGCCGCTAAAACTTGATCTGCTATCTTAAAGCTATCAACATCATATTCTTTCCCCTCAACAGTAATTTTTTCTTTTGATAACCCAAATAACTTTGGATTAACATAAGCAATTCCTTCATTTTTCATATTTGGAAATGGATGAGTTGAATCAATAATTGGTGTAATAAAATCAGCTGACTGGCCAAAACCAACTACCCGAAATCATGCTGTTGATGAATAATTACTATTTGGTAATCATTCATTAATATCTTTTCCAACAAATTGTGATAAATCGACTGGTTTTATTTCACTATCAGCAACTTTAATTGTTGTTCCATAAATATCTGCTTGTAAACGAATGATGTCATTAATTTTAATATTATTATTTTTCGCAAATTCAGGTGTTAAATATGTTCAGTGGTTTGTTTCTCCCCGAATTGATTCTAAATATTTAGCATATACATCTAATGGCATTCCTTCCGCCACAACAAATTTATCAACTGCTTGTTGTGGATTTAATGTTACTGCCTTAATAATCTTGTTATCTTTTAAATTAAATGTGCGAGCCTCAACTCGGTTGTATTTAAAATCTAACCCCATTTTCTTAATCTCTTCACTTTTTGCCAAGTAATCAACAATTGCATTTTGGCGTTTTTCTAAATCAGTAATTTGTAAAAATGGATCCTTTTCTCCTTGGATATATGATGTCTCAGAAAAATCAACAATAAAATCATGTTGGTTACTCATTTTTTCTGAAATAAAATTATTATAAACTTGTTCAACTCTTTGTTTTGAAACTTCAACAATTGTAAAAATTAAACTTGTTAAAAAAACTAAAACTATCAAACCAAAAAATTGAATTTTATTTTTTGTTGTATTTCTAAAATTATTTTTAAATAAAAGCTTAAACCCGCGCATTTCTTTTCCTCCTTGATATTAAAAACTATTACTAAAAAATAAGCAATGGTGGGCAAGTCTCCTTTTTAAATTGAACTATTTTTTCACTTTGGCGTAACTTATCAATTAATATTGATTGCTTAATAAAATTAATTCTTTGATTACCAAATAGTTGATATCATTTAATTTCAACGTCATTAATTTCTAAGATATCTTCTGTTTCAAAAATTAAGTTTAATGCAGTGGCAAAGTTATCATTAGCCCTGAAAAATAAAGCGTTTAAAAATTTATTATATACTTTAACAATAATTAAATTTGTAATAAAGATTAAAGTTAATACTAGGTAAAAAATATAATAAATTATTAACAAGCCCAAATATTCTTCAAAATGAACGAACATTAGCATTGTTTTAACTACAGCATTTAAATTAATAATAAAATTAATTTGAGCAAAAATTATTAGATTAAAAAACCCAATCATTATAATTAGTCAATTTGTTCGAATAATTTCAAACAAATATTTTTTATTTGCATGCTTTTTAAATTTTCTTAAAATATCTGATCAAAAAAATAGGAAAAATAATAAGACAATATCTGTAATAATTAAATATAAAAATTTAAAAATAAATGAAACTATTTGGAAAACTGTATTTGGCATTATTAAAATTAAGTAATTAAAACTAACATAACAAAAAAAGAAAAGCAAAAAAGTAGTAGTAAAACTAATATTAAATTTTCTAAAATTTATTTTCACTAAATTCACTCCTATTTTTTACAGTTTGTTCTTTTATTATAACACTAAAAAAGAAAAGCACAAAAAATGGCAATAAAAAAACAATAGTAATTTATTGCTTTTTTGTTAATTAATAAAAATTTTTAAGATTATGAAATCATTAATTTTTTAATATCATCACTACTAATTAAGTATTTTGTTCGACAAAAATCACAAACAATCTCAACTTCACTATTATTTTCTAACACTTCATTAATTTGCTCTTCGCCTAATAGTTTGACTGATTCTAAAGCTTTTTCAAATGAACAACTACAACTAAATTTAATTTCTTCTGGTTCATAAATTTTACATGCTGGATCAATTAAATGAAAAATGTTTTTTAAATCATCAGATTCAATTAATTTTTCGGTAATACTTCCTAAATTTTCAACTTTTCCTTCTAAATAGTCAATATCTTCTTCTTGGTGTTCAGGCAATAATTGTGCATATAAACCAACTGCTTTTTCAATTGTGTTATCTTTATTTAATTTAACCGAGCAAGCAATTAATGATTTAATTTGTTCACTTTGTACTAAGTAATAGGTAAAATCTAAGTTAATTTCTCCTGAAATTAATTTAATTTTGCCTGTAAATGGTTCTTTCATCCCCAAATCTTTAATAACTTGTAAATAACCTTTTGTTCCAACTACTTGTGAAATTACATCATGGTCACGATCAATCTCTTCTAAACTAAATTGCGGATTAGCACAAAAAGCCCTTACTTTATGGCCAGTATATTCAGCCATAATTGTCCCAATTGGACCCTTTCCGTTTAGAATCGAAGTAATTTTATCACTTTCTTCTTTCATATCACTACCAATTAAAATTGTTGCCATTGTTGTTCGCGCCAAGGCAATTGTTGCCAACGGATTTGTTTCATGTAATTTAATAATTTCATTTAACAAATTTGTTGCATCAGTAATGGTAATTTTTATATTATGGTCATTACTTAGACCTTTAACAATTTTATCCATTTTAAACTTCTCACTTTCTTACCTCTTCAATTATATTATAGATTTTACCTAAACGGAGAAAAAAACAAAAAAACCCTTTAAAGGGAATTGATTAAAATAAAAAAAGGAATTGATTATTCCTTTTTATCTTTTGGTGTTTCTTTTTCATCATCTTTTTTATCAGCTTTTTTTGAATCATCAACTTTTTTACGTTCTTTTGGTTTAATTTCTAAAATTTCCCCATTTGCTTCTTTTTCACGATTACGTTCATTACGTTGTTTTTCTTCTATTACTTCTTTTGGTAATTGGTGATTATTATTAATATACTCAATTTGTTCAGCAGTAATTGTTTCTAAGATACGTAAGCTTTCCGCAATTAAGTCTAATAATTCTTTGTTTTCTGAAATAATTGCTTTTGCTGTTACATAACAATCATCTAAGATTTTACGAACTTCACTATCAATTTTAGCAGCAATATCTTCTGAATAACGTTTAACACCACCATTATATTCATCTTTTGGTGACTCAAATTGGACTAACCCTAATGGACTCATTCCATATTCAGTTACCATATGACGAGCAATATTTGTTGCTTTTTCTAAGTCATCATGGGCCCCAGTTGTAATTTTTGTTTTTCCAAACATTAATTCTTCAGATGCTCGTCCTCCTAAATAACCAGTAATTGTTGCATATAAGTTTTCTTTACTATGGAACATTGTTTCTTCTTTTGGAGTCATAATTGTATATCCCCCAGCTTGTCCCCGTGGAATAATTGTTACTTTTTGGACCATACTTGCCGCTTCTAATTTAACCCCAATTAAGGCATGACCAGCTTCATGGTAAGAAACAATTTGTTTATCCATTACTGAATATTTACGTGACTCTTTTGCTGGTCCCCCAACTACTCGATCAATCGCTTCATCAATAATTTCAACTGAAATAATTTTAAGACCTTTACGAACACAAAGAATAGCCGCTTCATTTAAAACGTTTTCCAATTGTGCTCCTGAAAACCCTGGTGTTCTTTGGGCAATTCGACGGAAATCAATTTCCACTGAGATTGCTTTATTACGGGCATGTAATTTTAAAATAGCTTCACGTTCATTAATATCAGGTAATGAAATTTGAATTTGACGGTCAAATCGTCCTGGTCGTAATAACGCTGGGTCTAAAACATCTACTCGGTTAGTTGCCGCCATCACGATAACTCCGGTGTTTGTTCCAAATCCATCCATTTCAACTAATAATTGGTTTAAGGTTTGTTCATTTGCCCCACTACCTAGTGAAACAGTTCTTTTTCGTCCAACCGCATCAATTTCATCAATAAAGATAATACATGGTGCTGATTTTTTTGCCGCGCTAAACATTTCACGAATTCTTGAGGCTCCAACCCCAACAAACATTTCTTCAAATTCTGAACCAGAAATTGAGAAGAAAGGTACACCAGCTTCTCCGGCAACAGCTTTTGCTAATAATGTTTTCCCTGTTCCTGGAGGACCTTCCATTAGAACTCCTTTAGGGGCACGTGCTCCCATTGCTGAGTATTTTTGTGGATTTTTTAAGTAGTCAACAAGTTCAACAAGTTCTTCTTTTTCTTCGTTAATTCCAGCAACATCTGAAAATTTTACTGTTGATTGAATTTGACGGGCTTTATTTTTCCCCATTGAAAACGGACTTCCACCAGCCATTCCCCCTGACATTTTTGTCATTTTCATCATAAATCAAATTGTGACTCCGATTATTAATACTCATGGTAGGGTTTGAACTAATGCTTGTTGTCAGAATGGTACAAAATTACGGTCAACTGAATTAAAGCCACCTTGTAATCTTTTTCCTAGGTTAACAACTCAACGATTCATTGGCTGATTAGTTGTGGGATCAGTATAGTAAGTAAAACTGTTAAACCCAGTTAAACTTCATTCTGAAACATATCTAACTCGTTGGTCCCCTTCTAAAATCATTTCACCTTGAATTTGGACACTATTAGTTCCAGTTTTAGCTAAAACTGACATTTTTTTGACATTTTTATCATTATACTTAATGACTTTGTCTTTACCTTCACCTTCACCACCATCTACAACTGCCGCTAATTCGCTTTCACTAATGCGTGTTACATCTGATTTTGACCAAAGAACAATCATTAACACAAGTAATCCAATAAAAATTATTGTACTAATAATTGAAAACCACATTCTCTTTTTATTCATATATTCCCCTTCCACTACCATTTATTGGTAAATTAAACACACTATTTTAAAGACTTAAAATAACGGTTACTAAACTTCTTTTTTATTTTATCATAAAATATATTTTTTTGTCTTTTTCTAAATCACTATTATTAATAAATTCTTTTACTTTTTGCCAAACTTTTTGGTTAGCATAAACTAAATTATTGGCTTGATCTAAAATGTAATAGTCATAACGAGTAAAAAGATCAATTTTTTCATCAATAAATCAGCGGTTTAGTTTTTTATTTTTAATAATAACAGTTCGTAATTTTTCCACATCATTAGTTATTAATAATGGATATTGATTAGGGTTAATTTTAAAACTATATTTTTGTTCTGTTCCCTTGCTAATCTGATAATTTTTTCAGAATGTTTCTGTCCCATCATCATTAATAATAGTTGAAACAATCTCTAATTCTGTTTGCTTAATAATTTTTACTATTTGATAACTCTTTACAAAATAATACTCTTTATTAATTGCTACTATAATATTTGGTTTTTGGCTTTCTAATTCTTCTCTCAACTCAACTAAAAACTTTCGCTTTTTATTTGCAATTAAGAAAGCCAACCCGGCTTCTTTAAAATAATTAAATAAAATCATTTGTTTTAAATTAGGGTCTTTAATTGCTTGTCATGTTTTAATATTAATCGTTCCATCGTTTTCAAAAAAATATTTTGCTGTTAAATCTTTTAATTCATCATTTTTACTATTATAAGTTTGCATTTCCGCCAATAAATCCATAATATTTAAATCCTGAATTTCTTGGCGAATAATATTACGGTGATAAATTGCTAAAATATTAGTTGAATCAATCGCATAATTTATTTTATTATTACTCAAGTATTCTAAAATAAATTTTCGTGAAACATCTAACATAATTCTTTTAATTGTTAATTGGTCTTGTAGGATTTTTGAAAAATAGGTACTTTCTACACTTAAACCATAATATTCAACCATTCCATTGCGCTGTTTTTGTAATAAGAATGTTTCAATATTATCAGTTAAGTTATGAGCAATTAAAACGGCACAACAATCATATTGTCGTGCTACTTCGAGAAAAAAATCATAGCGTAAGTAGCGCGCAAGTGCTTGAAAATTATGGGATAATTTTTGATACTGCCCATAATCTGCTGGGGTAACAGTTTTAACAACTAGTTTAATTTTTCGAGTTTGACAATATTGTTCAACAATTTGTTGATCATAATAACTATCTTCGCGTTTTTGATAATTAACAAAACAAACAATAAAATTATTGATATTTAGATCATTATTATTGTAGATATTGTCTAAGAGAAAAATACTGTCTGGTCCTCCTGACACAGCAATAATATATTTACTATCATTCTTTAATAGATCATAACGCATCATCTTATCTCTCCTATTTTGAAAATCATTTTTGAACTTGTGAACTATATTCGCCATTTTCATCATGGACAATAATTGGTTCTTCTACTTTTAATCCTGGAGCACCACAAAAAGTTGCTTCAATTAAAACATTAGCCGCCTCGCTATTATAAAAAGGGTGAATAAACTGTAAACGTTTAACAGCAAAATTATGTTTAGTTAATAAAGCAAAAATTTCTGTTAAACGATTAACACGATGAACCATTGCAAAATAACCTTTATTTTTAATAATTTTTGGTAAACTAGCAATTAAGTCTGCCAATGTTAAATGGGTTTCATGACGAGCAGGAATTAATAATGCACTTTTTTCATTTAGTTTATAATCCCCAACTTTAAAAAAGGGAGGATTACAAAGAACTAAATCAAATTTATTGTCTGACTCAACTTTAATATATTCTTTAATATCAGCATGCACAATTGCAATTTGCTCTGTTCTATTATTTAAGATAACATTCTCTTCGGCCAACATTATTGCATCCTTTTGAATTTCCACCCCAGTAATATGAGCTGTTGTTTGCGTTGATAAAATTAACGGAATAGCGGCATTATTTGTTCCAATATCTAAAATATTTTTTACCTTATTATTAATTGTGGCAAAACGAGCTAACAAAACTGTGTCAATTGAAAAATTAAACATATCTTTACGCTGATATATTTTTAAATTTTCATAATTTAATAAATCATTTAACATTTTCATTAAGCCACCTCATTATAAAAATCAATCATCGCTTTTTCTAGAACTAATTCTTTATTTAAGTTATCTGTTAATAAATTACCCATCGCAAAACAAATTTCAATTAATTTGTTTTTTTTACTTTCTAACCTCATAATCAATTGTTGGCTGCTAAGATGATATTCTTGCCATGCGCTATTTTTAATAACATTACCAATCAAAAAGAGAATTTCTTGATTATCAAGATTACTATATCCAAATAATTCACGAACTAAAATAAAAATATTTTCTTTATTGTTTTCTAAACTATTAAAAAAGTTGATAACAAATTCTTTTTTAAAATCTTCAATTGTTTGCTTTGCCATAACATTATTCAAGATTAAATTTAAGCAACGTGATTTAATTGTGTCCAATACTTTATTTTTATTTTTTGTTAATAAAATCGCATATGTTGTTTCTGATGGCTCCTCTAAAAATTTTAGTAGGGAATTAGCAGCTTCTGGGGTCATTAATTCAGCTCCACGAATAATGTAAATCTTTTTCCCATTTGCCTCTAAAGCTGAATATTGAAAACTAGCAATAATTTCTTGAATTTCATCTTTTTTAATTGCACTTAAATAATCTCCACAAACTTTTAAATCATAAAAAGTATTATTATTAATTCTTTGACAATTATTACATGAACAATTAAGTTCTAGATTGTTTTGACATACTAAAAAGCGTGCCAGCAAATTGGCAAACTGATTTAATTTATCAATATCATTATTAATAATTAATAGTTGATTAGGAAAAGAATTACTTTTAACTTGCGCTTTTAAAAAATTAATTTTTTTAAAATCTTGTTCAGTAAACAGGTTATCCATTTTTTTGGGCCTTAATTTTATCAATTGCATTATAGACATAATAATATACTTGTTCTAACACTTCGTTAATTGTTTTATCAGCATCAATCACTTTAATTCGTTCTGAATGCTCGCTGATTAAAACTTGATAACCTTCATATACTTTTTCATGAAATGTACTTTTTTCTAAATCTAAACGATTCATTTCATCTTCTGAACGTTCTTGCATTCGATTTAATGCAACTTTTGGTTCAATGTCAAAGAAAAGTGTTAAATCTGGTTTTGTTGTCCCTAATACCATTGATTGAATTTCATCTAACGTTCTAATTCCTAATCCTCTTGCATAGCCTTGATAAGCTGAAGTTGAATCCATAAAACGGTCGCAAATAACAATTGCCCCTTCTTTTAAGGCTGGTAAAATGTCTTGAGAAACATGTTGGCAACGAGCCGCAATATATAATAAAGCTTCTGTTCATGGATCCATTTTTTCATTTTTCTTACTTAAAATAATTTCCCGAATTTGTTCAGCAATCTCGTCTCCTCCTGGTTCACGAGTTAGGACAACATTATAACCCTCTGATCGTAGTTTTTCGCGTAATAATTTGGCAATTGTTGTCTTTCCTGAACCATCAATTCCTTCTAAAGTTATAAATAGCATATTTCCACTCCTTAAATTTCTTTTCGTCCTTCTAAAGCTTGTTTTAATGTAATTTCATCAACATAGTCTAATGAACCCCCAATTGGAATTCCGCGTGCTAAGCGTGAAATTTTAACATCATTATGCCCTAAGATTTTTTTCAAATACTGGGCAGTTATTTCTCCCTCAAAAGTCGCGCTTACTGCAATAATGACTTCTTTAATTATTTTATCATTCATTCGTTTTTCTAGCGCAGAAAAAGTTATTTTCTCTGGTGTAATACCATTTTTAATATTAATTTCATAATTCAAAACATGATATACACCATTAAAAATTTTTGCTTTTTCAAAAGTTAAAACATCAGAAAGATTTGTCACAATACATAATTTACTTTGATCACGACTAGGATTTTGGCAAAATAAACAATTCCCTTTTTCTGTTAGAGCAAAACAAATTGGACATTGATAATAATTTGTGGCTATTTCTTGTAAAATATTTTGTAATTCAAAATTTTGGTTTTGATTAACAACTAATTTATTAAAAACTTTTTCTGCATTCTTTTTACCAATTCCTAAATGACTTTTTAATTTTTGAATTAATTCTTCATAATTCATTTTTTCACCCTAAATTTTAATCGATAATTTTAATATTATCAAAAATTTGTTTTCCTGTTTCAATAGCTTCTTTGTGACTTTCATAGTCATCAATTTGTTTAATTAATAAATTTTGGTAAAACTCTTCCACATCAACTAACGTTACTGTTGGTAATTTATTTGCTTGTCGCAATTTTAAATAATCTCCCTTGATGTTTGATCATTCATTTTCGCTTAAAGCAATAATAACAAAATCAGAATCAAAGTATTCAAATAATTTATTTCTAAATTCTCAGTCACTCATTTCATGGCTAATTCAATTTGCTTCTGGTTTTGTACTTGTAACAATAATTAATCCTTGGTCAGATCCTGCAGCATATTTAACACCATAGAAACTAATTAATTTTTCAAAGTTAATTTTTTTATCTTTTGTTTTAATTAATTCATTAAAGAAAGTTTCAAATTTTTGTCGGTTTTCTTTATTGGCAGCTACTAAAATATTTAAAATTTGATTAACTGAATAATTAATATCAGTTAAACTATAAATATTAATTCGTTTCTTAATATCATCACGATACTTATCAAGATTTGTTATCCCAACAATATTATTTTCAAAACCACTATTTGTTTGATTCAATTCTGCATTTCTAATATTGTTTTCATTTTCACTAGTTGAGATTTCTGGTTGAACATTTTCGTCATTGGCAAAAAACTGGTCAGGATCTGCTGGAGCAATAAAACTATTTTCAAATAATCCTTCCATTGGAATATCATCTTGTTCTATTTTAACATTATTTCTGTTTTCACTTTCTTGTTGTTCTGTTGTGAACAATTCATTCTGAACAGGTCCTTGGTTCTGGTTAATAGTATTATCGGAATATATTTCTATGTTTTCATTATTTTCTGGATATATATTTTGTTCTTTAATTTCTGGTTGCTCCATTTTAACATCTTTAATTCCATCTGACAGAACTAACTCTGTCAAATCTTTCTTATTATTTTCAAAAAAAGATAAAGCTTTTAGTAAGATTAATTCAAAATATAGTTCCTGTGATTTTGCTAATTTCATTTTATTCAAATTATCTGTTAATAGATCAATTAAGTTTACTAGCTCTTGTGAAGTTAGTTTATTAGCAAAAATTTCAGCTTCATTTTTTGATAAGGTTGTTAAAAAGTTAAGATTATTTGTTTGTTTAAATTCAAAAATTTCTTTTAAAATATCTAGTAGGGAAATTGATAATAATTCAAAATCTGTTCCAGCAAAATAAAGTTTCTTGCTAGTTTCTAAAACTTCATTCGCATTATTTTCAAAAATATTTTTTAAAATGGCTAATTTATTTTGTTTTGACACTGTTGCAAAAATAGTATTAACTGCCTCTAATGTAACATTGCGGTTTGAAAACATTACAACTTGTTCTAAAATACTCAATGAGTCTCTAGCACTACCATCTGATAATAAAGCAATTTCTTTAATTGCTAATTCTTCAAATTTAATTTGTTCACGATTTAAAATATTAATTAAATTATGTTCTAACTCATTTTTTGATATTTTTCGAAAATTATATTGCTGACAACGAGAAATAATTGTTGCTGGAATCTTATGACTTTCAGTTGTTGCTAAAATAAAAATAACATGTTTTGGTGGTTCTTCTAGTGTTTTTAATAGCGCATTAAAAGCGGAATTAGTTAGCATATGAATTTCATCGATAATATAAACTTTGTATTTCGCTTTTGTTGGTGATAACTGAACGTTATTTCGAATTTCTCTAATTTCATCAACCCCGTTATTTGAAGCTGCATCAATTTCTAAAACATCAACAGCAAGACCTTGATTCATTTCAAGACAGTTACTACAGTTATTACAAGCTGCTCCATTTGCCAAATTTTCACAATTAATACTTTTTGCAAAAATTTTTGCAATTGATGTTTTTCCTGTTCCCCGTGGTCCAGAAAATAAGTAAGCATGTGAAAAGGAATTATTACTAATTGCATTTTGTAATGCAACCTTAATTTCTGTTTGTCCTATTACACGATCAAAGCCATTAGGACGATATTTTCGATATAATGCTATGTAATTCATTTTATTCCCTCCAAATAGTAATTAATTAAGATAATTAAATCTAGTTCTATTTTACTATTTTAAAACCTAAATTGTTATCTTAGTTTAAGAAAAAAACCTTGCATAATGTTTTTTAAATCATTCTTTTCTTTATTATCATTAATTTTATGTATTGTCATTTTCGATAAGTCAAAGGTGTGGTTGGATTTTACAAATCCAAATTTTTCATTTTCTAAATAGTAATTAATTTTTTTAATCCCTGCATTTATAATCGCTCCCAAGCACATCATACAAGGCTCAACTGTTATTCAAATTGTACAATCCTGTAATTTTGAAGCTTTTATTTTTTTGCAAGCTTGATTAATTGCATAAATCTCAGCATGAGATGTTACAATATTTTTATTTGTTTTATTTTGCCCAATCCCGATAATTTCACCCTTTTTATTGCTAACAATCGCAGCGATTGGGACTGAATCTTTCTTTGCGGCATTTCTTACTAAACTATAAAGTTTTTGAAAAATCTCTTCTTTATTATTCATTTTTTCCACCTTTTGCTATAAAAAATGCCAATACACATAGTCCTTAGTCTTATGGCTGCTACCTTCCGGTCCTGACCAGTTTCAAATGTAACTATTGTAATGGCATTAATCATTATATCAATAATATCTAAAAAAGCAAACTTTTTAATGGTAAAAAACAGTTCTTTTTTTGTTTCACGTGAAACATTTTTAGTTGTTCCCTTAATAGTTTTATTTAAATTTATTTTTGTTTCACGTGAAACAAAAATAAAAAGCGTTTTAAACGCTCTTACTTAATTTCTTTTTCACCCTGCATATATGGTTGTAAAATTTCAGGAATGTTAACAGTTCCATCTTCATTTTGGAAATTTTCCAAAATTGCTGCGATTACTCGATCAATTGCCAATCCTGAACCATTTAAGGTGTGAACATATTTAATTTTTTCATCTTTATCACGGTAACGTAATTTCATTCTACGAGCTTGGAAATCAGTACAATTTGAACATGATGAAACTTCACGATATTTATTTTGGCCAGGCATTCATAATTCAATATCATATGTTTTTGCCGATGAAAATCCCATGTCCCCTGTACATAAAACAATTACACGATATGGGATTTTTAATAGTTGCAGAATATTCTCGACATCAAGAACCATTTTTTCTAACTCATTAAATGATTCTTCTTGTTTAACAAATTTAACTAATTCAACTTTTTTAAACTGATGTAATCGAATAATCCCTTTTGTATCTTTCCCAGCTGATCCAGCTTCTTGACGAAAACATGGTGTATAAGCACAATGATAAATTGGTAATTGTTCTTCTTTTAAAATTTCTTCTCGATATAAATTAGTTACTGGTACTTCTGCTGTTGGCACTAAATATAGATTATCTTTTTCAATATAATAAGCATCATCAGCAAACTTAGGTAAGTTTCCAGTTCCATACATAATTTGAGGTTGAACTAAAATTGGTGGTTCAATTTCAACATAATTTCTTTTATGATGTTGGTCTAACATTAAATTCATTAGGGCTCTTTCTAATCTTGCCCCCATTCCTTTGTAAACAACAAATCGGGCTCCTGACAATTTAACTCCACGCTCAAAGTCAATAATATTTAATTGACTGGCAATTTTATCATGTTCTTTTGTTTCAAATGAATGTTTTGTTGGTTCTCCTCACCGACGAATTTCGACATTATCCTCTTCATCTTTTCCAACCGGAACACTTTGATCAGGAAGATTAGGAACTACTTCAATAATTTTTAAAATACTATTTTCAATTAATTCTAATTTAGTTTCAATTGTTTCAATATCTTTTTTTTCACTATTAACAAGTTTTTTTAATTCTTCAGCTTGCGTTAAATCTTTTTGCGCAATTAGTTCCCCAATTTTTTTTGAATTAATATTACGCTTTTCTTTTAATTTTTCTAAATCATTAATTAAAGTTTTCCGTTCTTCACTTAATGCTACTATTTCTCGTAAATTATCAAAGCTATTATTTCTTGTATTTAAACGTTTGATTACTTCCTCAATATCTGTAGCCACAACTTTTTGATCTAACATATCTATTCTCCTTTTAAATCATTGATTCTTAGTAATTCAACTACTTCAATTTTATCATCTTTATTTAACTTAATTAATTTAACTCCTGATGTTGTTCGGCCAAATGTTGGAATTTGTGATAATGGCAGACGAATAATATTACCTTGTTTTGTTGCAATAATTATCTCTTCATCATCTTTCACAAAATTAACAAATGTTAATTTTCCTGTTTTATCTGTTAAGTTCATAGACTTAACACCTTTACCTCCACGGCCAGTTGCTCGATATTCAGAAATTAAAGTTTTTTTAGCAAACCCATTTTCTGTCACTGATAAAACATACTCTTCTGCAGCTAATCGAGATGAAATACTAATTGTTTCACCTTCATCATTTATAATACCTTTTACACCAATTGATTGTCTACTCATTGGACGAATTTCTTTTTCATTAAAACGAATTACTTTACCATCATCATTTGCAATAATAATATCACAATTATCATCACTAACAATAACATCAACTAGTTCATCACCATCTTTTAATTCAATGGCCACTTTTCCTGATTGGCGAATTTGACTAAATTCTGATAGTTTAGTTTTTTTAATTAATCCTTTTTTTGTCACAAAAAATAAATTACTATCTTGGGAGATACTTTCATTAATTGTTAATATTGTTCTAATTTGTTCTTTTTTGTCAATTGCAATTAAATTAATAATTGGTAACCCTCGTGCTTGACGTGAATAACTTTCAACTTGGTATGCCCGTAATTTATAAACTTTTCCTGAATTAGAAAAGAAAAATAACGAATCAATACTATTAGCTAAAACAATTTTATTAATACTATCATCAACATTATTTGCCGTTCCAATAATTCCTTTACCACCACGATTTTGAGTTTTAAAAGTATCTTCTGTAACACGCTTAATATAACCATCTTTTGTCAATAAGATTAAAATACTTTCTTGTTTAATTAATTCTTCTGGATCAATCTCTGTTAATTCTTCTTGAATGATTTGGCTTCGACGTTGATCCCCATATTTACTCTTAATTTCTTCTAATTCTTTAATCATGATTTCAATTTGATAATCACTATTATTGATAATTTTTTCTAACTCTAGAATTTCCGTTTTAATTGCGGCAATTTCAATAATAATTTTTTCAATTTCCAATCCTGTTAATCGTTGTAAACGCATTTCTAAAATGGCTTTAGCTTGTTCAACAGCCAATTTAAATGCTTTCACTAAACCATCATTAGCTTCTTGTGTTGTTGGGGATTGTTTAATAATTTTAATTACTTCATCAATATGGTCTAACGCAATTTTTAATCCTTCTAAAATTAATAAGCGATTCTGACATTTTTTTAAATCGTACTGACTTCTTTTGATAATAATATTAATTTGATGTTCAATAAAATAATTAAGGATTTGTTTAATTCCCATTATTTTTGGTTGATTTTTTGACAGCGCTAAAATATTTAACGAATAATTTGTCTGTAATGGCGTCATTTTATATAACTTATTTAAAATAAATGTCTCTTGGACATCACGTTTTAATTCAATAACAATTCTAACCCCTTCACGGTTTGATTCATCACGTAAATCAGCAATTCCTGCAATTGTTTTCTCTTTAATTAAATCAGCAATTTTTTCAACTAACTTTGCCTTATTAACTTGATAAGGAATCTCTGAAATAATAATTTTTTTCTTATTATTATTTTCTTCAATACTTACTTTTGAACGAATTGTAATTGTCCCATTCCCTGTTTCATATGCTTTTAATAAACTTGTTCCTGTTGTAATTAAAGCTCCCGTTGGGAAATCTGGACCACGAATAATTTTTGTTAATTGTGCTGTTGTAATATCTTTATTTTTTGTAATTGCAATAACACCATCAATTACTTCCCCTAAATTATGAGGTGGAATATTAGTTGCCATTCCAACCGCAATTCCACTTGCCCCATTCACTAATAGGTTTGGAAAATATCCTGGTAAAAAAGTTGGTTCTTGTTCACTACCATCATAATTATCTGCAAAAATTACTGTTTCTTTTTCAATGTCTTTAATTAATTCTCCAGCAATTTTACTCATCCGTGCTTCAGTATAACGCATTGCGGCTGGAGCATCACCATCCATTGAACCAAAATTTCCATGTCCATCAATTAACGGATAACGATATGAAAAATCTTGAGCCATTCTTACCATTGCTTCATAAACAGCAGTGTCACCATGAGGGTGATATTTCCCAATTACTTCCCCCACAATCCGCGCTGATTTTTTATGTTGCTTATCATATGTCATATTTAGATCTCACATCGCATAAATAATTCGACGATGAACAGGTTTTAACCCATCGCGAACATCTGGAATTGCCCGTGAAACAATAACTGACATGGCATAATCTAAAAAGCCTGTTTTCATCTCATCAGAAATATCAACATCTTTTATTTTCCCATTATAATCATAGTTATTATCTTCTGGATTCATTTTCTTTTCTCCTTATCTTTAAATATCTAAATTTTTAACATATTTGGCATTTTCTTTAATAAATTTTTTACGTGGTTCAACATTTTCACCCATTAATTCTGTACAAATTAAATTAGCATCAAAAGCATCATTGACTGAAACTTTTAACAATACCCGGTTAGTTGGATCCATTGTTGTTTCTCATAATTGTTCAGGATTCATTTCTCCTAATCCTTTGTAACGTTGAATTGTAAAATTATTTATTTTTTTAGTTTTTAATTCTTCTTTATATTCTCCCAATTCAAAATCTGAGTAAGCATATTTGACATTATTACCATTTTGGATTTTATATAATGGTGGTTGAGCAATATAGACATTGCCATTCTCAATCAAATCTTTCATATAACGATAAAAGAATGTTAATAATAAAATCCGAATATGGGAACCATCAACATCAGCATCGGTCATAATAATTACTTTATGATAACGCAATTTTTTACCATTAAATTCTTCTTTAATTCCAGCACCTAAAGCTGTAATAATTGAATTAATTTCATTATTTTCAAATACTTTTAATTGACTAGCTTTTTCAACATTTAAAATTTTTCCCTTTAGGGGTAAAATCGCTTGAAACTTACGATCACGTCCAGCTTTAGCACTACCACCCGCTGAATTTCCCTCAACAATATATAATTCAGCAATTTCAGCATTTTTTGTCTCACAATCTGATAATTTCCCTGGTAATGAAAAACTCTCCATTGCATTTTTACGACGGGTTGATTCTTTTGCTCGTTGTGCCGCAATCCGTGCTTTTAACGATAAGGCAATTTTTTCAAAAATATTTTTACTATCTTCAGGATTTTCTAATAGAAAACTTGCTAAACCTTTTCCAACAATATTAGAAACTATTTTTTTAACTTCACTATTACCTAACTTTGTTTTTGTTTGTCCTTCATACTGTGGATCAGGGTGACGAACAGAAATAATAACCGTTAAACCTTCTTTAATATCATCTCACGTATATTTTTCCTCATTGCTATTTTTATTACCCTTATTATTATTTTTAATATAATTATTTAATTCACGAACTAACGCTAGTTTTGTTCCCTCTTCATGAGTTCCCCCTTCATGGGTATTGATATTATTACAAAAGGAAAAAAAGTTTTCCGTATAACTATCATTATATTGTAAACCAAATTCAACCATAATGTTTTCTTCAGTTCCTTCAACATAAAAAATATCATTTAGAGGTAAACCAATTGTTTTATTTAATTCTGAAACATAATCTTTAATCCCATTTTTAAAATTATATTCAACAAAAGTATTTTCTTCATCGCGATGATCTAATAAGGAAATATGTAACCCTTTATTTAAAAAAGCTAATTGTTTAATTCGTTTTTCAATTGTTGAAAAATTAAAAATTGTTGTTTCTTTAAAAATTTCAGAATCAGGTTTAAAAGTTACAATTGTTCCCTGTTCATTTGTTGTTCCGACTTTTTGAATTGGTGATAAGATTTTTCCTCCATTGTGGAATTCCATTAAATACTTTTCACCTTCACGATTAACTTCAACTTTTAAATATTTACTTAAGGCATTAACAACACTAGCTCCAACTCCATGTAACCCCCCAGAAATTTTATATGTATCAGAATCAAATTTTCCCCCAGCATGTAAAACTGTAAAAACTGTTTCTAACGTTGAAACTTTTGTTTTACTATGAATACCAGTTGGAATTCCTCGACCATTATCTTTTACTGTAATTGATTCATCCTCATTAATAATAATTTCGATTTTATTACAATAACCAGCTAACGCTTCATCAATTGAATTATCAATAATTTCCCAAACTAAATGATGTAAACCACGAACATTAGTTGCCCCAATATACATCCCTGGACGTTTACGAACAGCTTCTAATCCTTCTAAAACTTGAATTGAATTGGAATTATAAGTTTCTTTCATTTTAATCCTCATTTCTTGCTAATCAAATTTTACCATATTAGACGATTTAAGTGCCAA
This sequence comes from Spiroplasma syrphidicola EA-1, assembly GCF_000400955.1. NCBI lineage: Bacteria > Bacillati > Mycoplasmatota > Mollicutes > Entomoplasmatales > Spiroplasmataceae > Spiroplasma > Spiroplasma syrphidicola. The sequence continues at coordinate 2,964 of NC_021284.1, read as the reverse complement.
ATTATGCCAAGAATAAATCATTTTTAATTTTTTTTATTTTGATTTTTTTATTGCTTATTTTCAATAAAACAAACTAATAAAAGAAAAAAATAGTTATCTTGAAAAATAACTATTTTAAATATTTTCTTTTATTATTTTTATTAACTTAATATGAACGGATTGGTAATACTAATTGTTGTAATGAGTCATCTTCTTGGGACACTATAATTAGTGGTTTTGCTTCATCAATCATTTTAATTGTTACTTCTTTTGTTTTAAAAGCTTTTAAAGCATCTAAAATATATTTTGAGTTAAAGGAAATAATTTGATCACTTCCTTCAATTTTATAATCTTGAATTTCTTCTTCAGTATTTCCAATTTCTTGTGTAAATGAAGTAATTTTAACTTTTTGATTATCAATTTTTAAAGTTACAATTGTTGTCATTGCTTCATTTGATAAAACACTTGCCCGTTCAATAATTTTAATTAATTCCCGGTTATTAACTGTTAATGAAGTATTAAAACTATCTGGAATAACCTTTGTTGTATCAGGATATTTCCCTTCAATAATTTTTGATTGAATAATTGTATTATTTAATAAAACACTAACTGATTTTTCATTGATTTTCATAATAATGTCATCAGTATCATTAATTAATTTACCAATTTCATTAATAAATTTTCCTGGAATAATAACATCAAATTCATTTGAATTATGATAGGCAATTTTTTTAGATGATAATCGGAAAGAATCAGTTGCGGTAATAATTAATTCTTGTTTTGCTAAATCCGTTTTTAAATTAAGACCATTAAAAACAATTCTTTTTTCTTTTTCCCCAATTGCAAAACTTGTTTGTGAAATAATTTCTTTTAATAAACTACTTGTAAAAGTAATTTCTTTTCCTTTGGTTTCAAATGCTAAATGAGGATAATCTGATGCTGTTAAAGTATTTAAAACTGAATCAAAGTTATGAGCTTTAATTTTAATAAGTGATCCTTCAACAGCTTCTAATGTAATAAATTCATCTTCAATTTTTCGGATAACTTCAATAATGAATTTGTTTTTAATTAAGATATTACCAATTGATTTAATAACTAAATTATTGCCAACTAAGATTTCTGATTTAATTGAAGTATCACCATCAGATGTAGTAAATGTTACTTTATCTTTCTTTACTTCAATTAAAATTCCTAATAAGGAAGGAATTAATGTTTTTTGTGAAATAATTCTACTTACTTTTAATAACTCTTCTAAAATACTTTCACGTTTAATATTAATAATCATTACTTATACCTCTCTTACAACCATATATAACCATTATATCCTAATATATATTAAATTTTATTTATTTAAATTATTATTATTAGTTTGTTGAAACTGTGGATAACTTTTAATATCTAAATATTAATAAGGTTATTTAACTAATAAAAACTAGTGGATAAAAATGTGATTATTTCCCTTCAATTTTTTTACGAATTGAATTAACAAAATATTTAAATTCTTTATTTGTTGCAATTTGATTTTCGACTTTTTTAACACTATTCATGACAGTTGTATGATCTTTACCCCCAAATTCAGCCCCAATTCTGGTAAAAGGATCATCTAATAAAGTTCGGCAAAAATACATTGCTAACTGACGGGCTTGCATAACGTTGCTAACTCTTGTTTTACTCATCATTGCTTTGATAGTAATATTATAGTTATCAGCAATTACTTGCTTAATTTTTTTAGAAGTTATTTTTTCATTATTTTGTAAAGGAGCATCTTTAAATGATTTTTCAACATCTTTTAAAGTAATAATTTCATCGGGTTTTTTATTCATTACCGCAAAGAATAAAAGCCGTTTAATGGCCCCTTCTAATTTTCTAACATCACTGTTAAAGTTTAGGGCAATAAATTCTAATGCTTCTTCGGAAAATAATGACAAGTTCCGTTGTTGTTTTAATTTCTGTTCTAAGATTTTTAAAGCCGTTTCAAAATCCGGTGAATCTAGACCAATACTTAAACCATAGGAAAAACGGGAAATAATGCGGGCTTCAAAACCTCCTAAATCATCAGGATATTTATCAGAAGTAATAACAATTTGTTTATTTTTTTCAATATATGAATTAAAAATGTAGAAAAAAATCTCATTTGTTTTATTTCGTTTTGCTAATAGCTGAATATCATCAATCATTAAACAATCATATTGATCATAAGATGTTTTAAAAGCCTCAATTACTTGGTGACCTTGGTTTAAAATATCCATTGCAATTTTTCCAAATTCATCAGCTCGTAAATATTTTACCTTTAGCTCTCCATCATAAAATTCTTCAACTTTATTTTTAATTGCGTATAATAAGTGGGTTTTCCCCAACCCTGAATCCCCATAAATAAATAAGGGGTTTCATTTATTTCCTAAATCCTGGGCAACAGCTAAAGCTGCTTGCAAAGCCTCTTGGTTTGAATCGCCACTAACAAAGTTTTCAAAAGTATAATTTTCGTAGTAAATTGTTTTTTGGGCATTATTTAAAGTATCAACATTATTTGCAACAATTGGATTTTTATTAATATTTTGTTCTAATTCAAACGAAGTATGATATTCAATTCCAGTTAGGGATTTTAAAATTTGAGTTATTTTATCTTTTAAACCTGCTTCAAATACCCCAATTGCAATTTCTGATTTAGTTGTAATTAAACAGTTATTATCTGATACAGTATATAAGTTTGTATCACTAATATAGTAGTTATATATTTCTGGGGGGATTGATTCATCTCGCGCCAAAATTTCTTTTACTTCTGTTCACAATTCTTTTGTGTTCATTACTTTTTCACTCCATTTTTTCTAATTCTTATTATAAAGAAAGATGTGGAAAAGTCGCAAAAGTTATTTTTAATTTGCAAAAAATTTAGGTTTTCCACAAAACTTTAATTTATGAAAAAATAAAAAACCCCTAATTTATTTGATTTTAATTAGTTTTCCACATAATTAACAAATTTTGTTT